>JBCCJI010000004.1:0-196331 GCA_039027855.1 Pseudomonadota bacterium
GCGTACCACCATGACCTCGCAGCGGTCATGATCCACTCGGGCACCGCACAACAGGCCTGACACATGACCGCAGCGATCTCTCCGCTCCGACGCCTGAAAGCACCTCGACCCCGAGGAGGCATCCACACGTGGGTCGATACAACCTCGGCCTTCTGACGCAGCATGGCTGCCGCAGAGCCCGCGGCCTCGAGTTCAAGTCGCCAGGTTTTTCGTTGCGTCGCCGTCACGCCCAGTTCCTTCGCCACGCTGCTCTGCGTGGCACCCGGCGCCGACACTCGCGCAACCGCCTGCTCCTTGAACTCCGGCGTGAACCGCCGCCTCGGTTGCTTGCTCATCCCTCATCCTCCGTCCTAGGCTACCGTACCGCCCAGTCCGGTCTCAGGGGGCAAGCTCACTTCTGGCCGGAGGCCATTCTGCGCAGAACTGGGTATCGCCTTCGCGCGTCAATCGCATCTCGTCTTTGGTAGCCTGGATGGCGGCCAACGCATGCCGGGTGATGCGGCCTGTCTGTGCGTGCTCGGCGATGCACGGAGTGTTTACCGTGTCGGGGCGATGAATGCGGGTCATCCGACCGCAGAGGTTAGCCCGTGCTTGAAGATGCCATGCCGCCCCTGCCTGGCGACGCTCCGGCATCGGAACATCCTGGGTGCGATCCGGCACGGACGGTGATGGCTGCCCCATCAGGCGATGCCGCAGCCGCGGCTCTTTGCGCCGAGCGGCGCGCGCGCGACGCCCACTGCCAAGCCGACTGGGCGCGCGAGGCCGCGGCATGGGATGATGCGACCAAGCTCACCGATCGCACCGATTTTGCCATCTGCGCTGTCGAGGCGTTGATCCGCGATGACCGCCCGGCGGAGGCTTTGTCGCGCGCTCTCTCGCTCTATGCACGTCATGGTGAGGATGTGGCGGTCTTGGGGCTTCTGGCGACGGTCTCCGATGCTGCCGGTGATGCGCCCCGGGCTCTCTGTGCACTTCGTCGTCTTGCGACGCTTGCGCCCGATGATCGCGTGCTCGCCTGCCGCCTCGCCACGCGGTTGCAGGCGGCAGGTGATCGGCACGAGGCGGCTGCCCGTCTCGCCGAGCTTTGCCGACGCTGGCCGGATGATCCCGCGGTCTTGGAACTCGCGGCGCGTCGGGCCCGAGACGAGGCAGGGCCTGAGGCGGCGTTGACCCTGGCCAAGCGTGCAGTCCAGGGGCTTGGTGCCGAGGATCCCCGCCTTACCGGTCTCCGCCGTCTTCAAGCCAGTCTTCTCATGGACCTTGCGCGCCCAAGCGAGACGGTAGCGGTTCTTGCGCAAGCGGTCGCTGCCGACCCGGTCGATCTGGAGACCCAGCTTATGATGGCCGATGCGGAGGCCTCGGCCGGTGCGCCGCAGGCCGCGATCGACCGGTGGCAGGCGCTGGCCGTCGCGATGCCGGATGCCCTTCGGCCGAGGCATGCCCTGGCATTGCTCGGCGTTGAGCCGGCCGGTGCACAGGAGGCCGTGCTGCATGCCCGAGAGACCGACGCCCGCGTGCGGCTGAGAGCGCTGGCCTCCTGTTGCAGGGCGCATCCGCGCGAGCCCGCGCCGCTGCTCGACCTCGCCCGTGCCCTGGCCGAACAGGGGGAGCGGCGGGCCGCCATCGGTGCCTGCCAACGGGCGCTGGCGCTTGATCCGGCACGGCCTGGCGACTGGGCTTACTGCGCGGGTCTGATGCGTGAGGAGGGTAAGCACGCCGATGCGCTAGCCCTGCTCGACGAGGGCCTGCGTCATCATCCCGGGGCAGCCGCGCTGATGCGCGATGTGCTGACGCTGACCGATGGTCTGGGGCTTCATGATCGCGCCATGGCCGCGGCCGAGGTGCTTCTCGCGCTCCACGAGGCGCATGCCGACGACGTGTCTAAGGACGGTGAGCGGAAGGATGAGGCCAGCAGCATCCTGCGCCGCCTGGTTCGCCTCGCGCTCGCTGTCGAGGATTTTGCGGGTGCCGCGGATTGGCTCAAGCGCCTCTCGCAGGGGCATCCGGCGGGGGAGCAGTGCCTCGCCATCGACTGCGCGGGCTGGAATGGTCGGCGCGCGGCGGCGGCAGAGGCGCTGCTCGCGGCACCCGGCGCGCCCGGTGTTCTGTTGCGCCTTGCGCAATGCGCGCTCGAGGATGGAGATTTCGATCGAGCCGCTAACCTCCTGGCGCGCGCGGCCGAAGGCGAGGAGGGCGCTGATTCGGGTCGTGGCGCGGCGGAGGGGGGGGGCCACAACAGTGCCCGCGATGCGGCGCGACGTCTTCATGCGCAGTTGTCGGCACTTGGCCCAGCGCTGCCTGCACCTCAGCCGCGGCTGGTGTTGGACGTGACGCTCGGCGGGGCAGAGGTCGAGGCGCTGTCGCGCGCGCTCGACATGCGACCCGGTGACTGGGTGACGATACGGCGCCGAGGCGTCCTGCCGAGCGTGACAGGGGTCGGCGGGCAGACCGGGCATTCCAAGGGGGAACGCCTGTTTCGCGCGCGGCCGGGCGATCTGATCCTCGTGCCCTTCGGCGCCGTCGAGGATGACGTTACCCCGCCTGTGGTCGCGGGCTTTCGCAGGACGGGGGCGCATGTCGTGCTGATTGCGGCCTTGGCGGATGGCTGCAGCGCGCCCGGCGGGGATTGGCGGTCAGCGGCGACGCGGGTGGGCCGGCGGGCGCGCAATCGGCTTGCGGCCCTTTGCGGCGCCGTGGACGCGGTCTTGGCGCTGGATCGGGTCGGGGCCGATGCGCTCCGGCTGCTCGGTCAGGAGGCGGGGGCCGTGATCCATGCGGAAGGGCTGGATAGCGCGGTGACCGCGCCCGCGCGGAAGCCGCGCCACCCGTTCGACGCGAGGGAGCATGCGCCCTGTGTCCTGATGATCGTCGAGGGTCTCGCAGCCGATCCCGCAGGGCGTCTGGCGCGTGATCTGCGGGGCGCTCTCGCGGTTAGCCGCCCGCATGTCATCGTCGTCGGACCGCTAGGGCGGGAGGGCTCAGGCGCTTTGTGGCCCGGTGATGCGGGCCCGCGGCCGGTGGACACGGAGGATGGCCGGCTCGCGGCGCTGATCGGCTGCGCCGATGCCGCGGTTGTGGCCGCGAAGGGCAGCCCCGCTCTGCGCTGGCGTCGTTGGCTGGCCCGCGCTGGCGTGCCCTGCCATGGGGTCGATCCGGAAGACGTGTCGGGTGGCGGCGTCACTGCGCTCCTCGACTGGTTGGCGGAGCTTGGTTGCCTGGCCGAGGAGCCAGTGGCGTGTGGGGATCGCGAAGCCCTTCGTGAGACCCCGATTTTGGCGCCTTCAGACGTCTCCGGCACGGTCTGCCTCGCGGCCCTATCGGGGGCGCTCTCGGGGGCTGGGCTTTCTGCTTTGCCGCAGGTTCTGCGGGCAGTGCCGGCTTCGCAGTCAGCCGAACCGCTGACGGTCATGTCCCATCCCGGCGATGGCCATGGCCGCGCGGCGGCCGCCGTCGCGTCCTGGCAGAGGGCGCTCGCCGGGGTGGTGCCCCTGATCATGGTCTCAGGGCTCTCGAAGTTGGCAGAGACGATGATCCGCCGAGATCTGCGCCGGGCAGTGATCCATGCGGACGCGCCCTGTCTGACGGGACCCGCGGCACTGGCCTTCGCCGCGCGCCTTGGCGCGATCGCAAGCACGGTCGGCGGTGGGGCGGGGGGCGCCGAGATCACCGTGATCCTGCATGGTGTCGCACCGGATGACGGCGAACACGCCCTGCTGATCGGGCTGATCCGGCGGGCGGGCGCCGAATGCTGCGTGATCGGCATTGCCGCGGCCGCATCGCAGGGCGTGCCAGTGATGCCAGAACCGGTCATGCCTGCGCCGGTTAGACCGTCCTCTCAAAAGCTCTCGATCGTTGTGCCGGAGCAAAATGACACGGCAGGCCTCGCCGTGGAGCTTTGGGCGGACCGCGGGCTCTCTCCTTCCCGGCTGGCCATGCTGTCGCGCGCGGTCACCCGCGCCGGCGGCCACTCGGTGCTCAGGGTGGCCGTGGGTGCCGAGGATGCGGGTGACGAGATCAGGGCGCGCGCGGAGGCACTGGCGTCGGCGCCCCTTGATATCGCGCTTGTCCCACGCGGCACGCTCACTGGGGCCCGACCTCGGCTGCGTCTGGTCATGGGCGCCAACAGGGCGTCGGAGGCGCGCGCGGCACTGGCACTGGATGCGCCCGTTGCCATGCTGTCCAGCGAGGCCGATCCCGCGCTGGCCGAGGCCGTTCTCGTCCTCGATGACGCAACGGGGACGGGTGGCTTCGAGGCCATGCTGGCGCGTCTGTCGCATGGCCGGCTGGCGAGGGCGCTTTGCGCGCGGCAGGCCGGTTTCGTCGAGCGCCACGACCCGTTCGCGCTCTTCCAGGCGCATGCTGGCGACACTGGTTGTTCGACGTTGCTGCCGACCCCTACACCCCTCGATCTTGCGGCGATCAGCGCGCGGCCGCTTCGGCCCCGGGCGGAGATGCTGTCCGCGGTCTTTCTGGCAGAGCGGCCGAGCGCCGATCTTCTCGAACGGCTCGACACTGCCGATCATACCGGGCCGATGGCGCGGATCGCGGAGATGCGGGCACTGGCGCTTCAGGCTGCGGGACAGGGGCGATGGATCGATCTCGATGCGCGGGCTGTTGCCACCACGCTCCCGGCTCACCCGTTGGACCGGGTATCGGGTGACCGGCTCGCGAGCCTGCCAGCCATGTTGATGGCCGGGGACGCGCTGCCCGAGGCGGTGGCCGCCGCGCTCGGCCTCAGGGCCTTGCCGACAGCGATCGCAGCGCGTCTCGCCGCCGTGGCCGAAGAGGACCTGCGGGCGCAGGGTGAGGTGGTTGCAGAGGTCGTGGCCGCCCATGCGCTCGTCACGATGGGGGACGGGGCCGCGGATTTCGCGGCGGCTCATCCCGCGCTGACGGCGATGGCCTGGCTGCCCGGCGCACCTAGGCGGGCACGGCGGTGCCATCGTCTTTCGGTGCTGGCGGCGACCCTGCCGGAGCTGCGCGGTCTTGTCTGGGCGCGTGAGGTGCAGCGGCGCGAGCCCTCTCCCGGTGAGATGGCGCTCAACGCCGCGCTCGATCCGGCCGCGTGGCTCGACCGGTTGCGCCGTGACGTACCCGCAGCGGGAGACCGGCTGGTGGACGACGTCGACGATGTTGGTCACTGGGCCGCGCGGTTCGAGACGGCGCTGGAGGCAGCGGCCGATATCGCGGCAGGCTCGATCCTCTGCCAGACGGGGAACAACCTCATGCTGATACGACGCGCCGCCATCTTGCGCGCGCTGCCCGGCGTCCTCCTCGGCTGAGCCATGCGGAACCGCGGCTGGTCGCCGCGGTGAGTCTTGCGGGTGTGCCCGGCGTCGCACAGTGAGCAGCATCGATGGCTGGGTTGCATCGCCGTGGCCGCATCGCCGGGGCCGCGGTCACGCCCCTCGAGGTTTCCGCCAAACTTGCAAGACGACCCGTGCCGCCTGGCCGACGAGCATGCCTTGCCGGTTGCGGCCCGATCCAGGGCCCGACCCTTTCTCCGGGTTCGGTGCCATCGGCTGAGGCCGCTCCCCGGCCGTCACAGGGGCGGTTCGCCCGGTGCCATCCAGCGCCCTTTGGTTTGGGGGCGATTTGACGGCAACCTTTGCGCGGTTAGCTGGTTACCCAAATGCTGCCATGACACCGGGAGGAGACAGCATGCGCCGGATCGCCTTTGCCGCCCTGCTCGCCGCGCCGATGGGACTCGTCGCCGCCATCCAAAGCGCCGGCGAGAGCGCCGCCCAAAGCGCCTCGGTCGAGGTCTCGATTTCCTGTGGCGCCGTCGGGATCGAGCTGGAGCTCTGCAAGGCAGCGAGCGAGCGATGGGCCGAGAAGACCGGGCACAGCGTGACCGTGATCTCCACGCCCAATTCCTCGACCGAACGCCTGGCGCTTTACCAGCAGATCCTCGCCGCCGGGGCCTCGGATATCGACGTCTTCCAAGTGGATGTGGTCTGGCCGGGCATCCTCGGCACCCATTTCATCGACCTCGCCCCCCATGCCGACGGCGCCGAGGCCGCGCATTTCGAGGCGATCATCACCAACAATACGATTGACGGCGCGCTGAAGGCGATGCCGCTCTATACCGACGCCGGCGTGCTCTACTACCGCGCCGATCTGCTCGAGAAGCACGCTCAGCCCGTACCGACCACCTGGGAAGAGCTTGGGGCCGTCGCGCGCCGTGTCATGGCGAACGAGCGGGCCGCGGGCGCGGACCGCATGTGGGGCTACGTCTTCCAGGGCCGGGCTTACGAGGGGCTGACCTGCAACGCGCTCGAATGGATCGACGCGCATGGTGGCGGCACGATCGTCGATGGCGCGGGCGAGATCACCATCGCGAATGACGCGGCCGTGGCGGCGCTGGAGACCGTGGCGGGTTTCATGGCCGATATCGTGCCCCCCGGCGCGCTCAACTACGCCGAGGAGGAGAGTCGCGGCGTCTTCCAGTCGGGCAATGCCGTCTTCATGCGCAATTGGCCCTATGCCTGGGCACTCGCGCAGTCGGAGGACAGTCCCGTCCGCGGTAAGGTCGGTGTGGCGGCCCTGCCCAAGGGCGGGGCAGACGGGCAGAACACCGGCACGTTGGGCGGCTGGAACCTCGCGGTGTCACGCTATTCCGAGCATCCCGAGATCGCCGCCGATCTGGTGATGCATCTGGTGGGCGCCGAAGAGCAGAAGATCCGCGCCATCGAAGGCAGCTACAACCCGGCGATCCGCGCGCTCTATCAGGATCCCGAGATCCTTGAGGCGGTTCCGTTTTTCGGCGATCTTTTCGCTACTTTCGAGAACGCGGTGGCGCGCCCCTCGGGCGTGACGGGTGAGAACTACAACCGCGTCTCTGCCGCGTTCTGGGAGAGCGTGCACGACGTGCTGTCGGGCGATGCGTCGGCGGCCGATGCCATGGCAGCGCTTGAAGACGACCTGGCCCGGATCAGGCGCCGCGGCTGGTAAGCCCGTGCCCAGTGCCTCGGCTGACGTCCCGTTTGCATTCCCGTGAGCATGCTCCCATGACACCGCGCGGTCTTGGCCATGAACGGCGGCGTTCGGCGGTGCTGTTCCTCCTGCCGATGACGGCCATCCTGATCCTGGTGGCCGGCTGGCCGCTGGCGCGTACGATCTGGTTTTCGCTGACCGATGCCCGGCTGAGCGATCTTGGCGACTACGCCTTCGTCGGGCTCGAAAACTTCTGGAACCCGGATTGGGGCGGGCTGATCGCCGATGACGGCTGGTGGCAGGCGGTCGGTAACACGCTGTGGTTCGCGGCTGTCTCGGTGTCCCTGGAAACGCTGCTTGGTCTGGTCGTCGCCCTTGCGCTGTCGGTGAGGTTTCCGATGCGCGGGTTGGTGCGGGCCGCCGTGCTAATCCCCTGGGCGATCCCCACCATCGTGTCGGCCAAGATGTGGGGCTGGATGCTGCACGACCAGTACGGCGTGGTGAACTGGATGCTGTTGGGTGCGGGCGTGATCGACACATCGCTGGCCTGGACGGCCGATGCCGATCTCGCGCTCTGGTCGGTGGTGATGATCGACGTCTGGAAGACGACGCCGTTCATGGCGCTCTTGATCCTCGCCGCGCTGCAGATGCTGCCGGGCGATATCTACGAGGCGGCGCGCCTCGACGGTGTGCCGCCGCTGACGGTGTTCTGGCATGTCACGCTGCCGCTGATCTGGCCGGCGCTGGTCGTCGCGGTGATCTTCCGTGCGCTTGATGCGCTGCGCATGTTCGATCTCGTCTACGCGCTGACCGGCAATGCCGAGGATACGGCGATGATGTCGGTCTTCGCCCGCCAACAGCTCGTCGACTTTCAGGATGTGGGCTACGGCTCGGCCGCCTCGACCGTGCTGTTCCTGATCATCGCCTGTCTGATCGGTGTGATCCTGACGCTCGGTCGCGTTCGCCTGACCGATGAGGCGCGATGATGGGCGAGATCGGTCATTGGTCGCCCGGCGCCAAGGCGGGGTTCGCGGCGTTGATCACCGTCATCGTCGTCGCGGCGGTCTTCCCGTTCTACTACGCGATCGCGTCGTCCTTTCGCACGGGATCGGACCTGTTCGAGCCATCGCTCGCGCTGGCCTTTGACCCCGCCAACTACCGCAGCGTGTTCGCCGAGCAGCCGTTTGGCCGGAATATCCTGAATTCGGTCATCGTGGCGACGGCCGTGGTCGGGCTCTCGCTCGGCCTTGGGCTGACGGCCGCTTATGCGCTGGCGCGCGTGGCCTTTCGCGGGCGCGGGCTGATGCTGATGTGCATCCTCGCGGTGTCGATGTTCCCGCAGCTCGCGGTCCTGTCGGGCATGTTCGAGCTGATCCGCTGGCTCGGCCTCTACAACCAGCTGCCGGGGCTGATCCTCGCCAATATGATGCTGACGCTGCCCTTCACCGTCTGGGTGCTCACCACCTTCATGCGCGAGATGCCGCGCGAGCTGGAGGATGCCGCCTATGTCGACGGGGCGACGCCGTTGCAGGTGATCGTCCATGTTTTTCTGCCGCTGATGATGCCCGCGATGGCGGCGACGGGCCTGCTGGCCTTCATCGTCGCCTGGAACGAGTTCCTGTTCGCGCTGACCTTTACCCTGTCGAACGAGCAGCGAACGGTGCCGGTCGCCATCGCGCTTATCACCGGGGCCAGTCAGTTCGAGCTGCCCTGGGGCAATGTCATGGCGGCCTCGGTCATCGTGACGGTGCCGCTGGTGCTGCTCGTGCTGGTCTTCCAGCGGCGGATCGTGGCGGGGTTGGCGGCAGGGGCGGTCAAGGGCTGATGGCGTCGATCACGATGAACGCGGTGGCCAAGCGCTTTGGCCGGACCACGGTGCTGCACGGCATCGACATGGACGTCGCGGATGGCGAGTTCGTGGTCTTCGTCGGCCCGTCGGGCTGTGGGAAGTCGACGCTCCTGCGGCTGATCGCGGGGCTCGATGAGATCACCTCGGGCACGATGTCGATCGGCGGGGAGCGGGTGAACGACCTGCCGCCCAAGGCACGGGGCATCGCCATGGTGTTCCAGTCCTACGCGCTCTACCCGCATATGACCGCCTATCGGAACATGGCCTTCGGGATGCGGCTGGAGAAGGCGGCGCCGGGCGAGATCGACGCCCGGGTGCGGGCGGCGGCCGAGATGCTGGAGCTGACGCCGCTGCTCGATCGGCTGCCGCGTGCGCTGTCTGGCGGGCAGCGCCAGCGCGTCGCCATCGGGCGCGCCATCGTGCGCGAGCCCCGGGTGCTGCTGTTCGACGAGCCGCTATCGAACCTCGATGCCTCGCTCCGCGGTCAGATGCGGGTGGAGATCGCGCGCCTGCACGAGCGGCTGGGCAACACGATGGTCTATGTCACGCACGACCAGGTCGAGGCGATGACGCTGGCCGACCGGATCGTGGTGCTGAATGCCGGACGGGTCGAGCAGGTGGGCACTCCGCTGGAGCTTTATCACCGCCCGGCCAACCGCTTTGTCGCGGGTTTCATCGGCGCGCCGCCCATGAACTTCCTGGATATCGAGATGAGGCAGGGCGAGGCAGGCCTGCTCGATGGCCGTAGGCTGCGCCTTGCGGCGCCTGCCGGAGCGGCGCTGATCGGTGTGCGGCCCGAGGATCTGATCCCGGCAGAGGACGGTGTTTTGAAAGGCCGGATCGCTCTCGTGGAAGAGCTTGGCGAGACGCATCTCATCCACGTCGACCTCGGTCCGGCCACGGTGATTGCCAAGGCTCAGGGAGCGTCACAGGTGGTGCGCGGAGAGATACTGTCGCTCGCACCAGCGCCGGCGCGCTGCCACTTCTTCGATGCCGAGGGCGCGCGGCTCGGTGCCGGCGCGCCTCTGCCTGCAACCTCGGCGTGAGGCGCCTCTGCCTTCGGCTTCGGCACTCCGGAGCCCGAAAGGCCAGCCGACGCCTCTTGGCCCATGCGCTTACCCGCAGGACAGACTCTGACCCTGAGCCACCTTCCTTGTCCGGGGTGTTAACGCCTTGCCCGCAGACGGCCTGAAGCGCTGTCCGAGCAGGTCGGAACTCTCATCTGCAGCAACCTGCCCCTGGCTGTCGGTCATCGTGGTTGGCATCGCGGTCATGGCTGGGCTTGCTCCCGCCGCTGCCTCCCGCCTCTGCCCCCGCCCCTGCGGCCGGCGCGCGCAGACGTTAGGCCACTGGGCAGGTGCGCCCCGGTCCAGCGACAACCTTTCCATCGACAACCTTTTCGCGCTTGAGGGCGAAAGAAGCGGTAGCGGTTCAGTGGCGACTCTGGTACGGGACCGTTCAGTACCAACCTGGAACTGAGCGGGAGTTGTCCCATGCGCCCCGTCACGGCCGAGGCCTTCGCCGCCACTGTCACACGCTTGCGCTACCTGCTGCTCGCGCTCTGCATCGCGCTCGTCGGCGTGGCGATGGTGCCCATCGGCAATATCTGGCCGCCCGACCCCTCGGCCCGCATCTTCTTTGCGCCCGAGAACCCCGAGCGTCAGGCGCTGGACGAATATGAGGCGGCGTATGCCAAGGACGATAACCTCGCCATCGTGTTGGTGCCCGATGATGGCGACGTGTTCAGCCCCGAACATCTGGCGCTGATCGGTGAGATCACGGAACGGGCCTGGCGCCTGCCGCTGGTGCGCCGCGTCGATAGCCTGACCAATTTCCAGCATACCTTCGCCGATGCCGACGGTCTGGTCGTGCGCGATTTGGTGGAGGACCCGGCCACGGTCACGCCCGAGGAGGCGGCCGAGGCGAAGGCCATCGCGCTTAACCGGCTGGAGGTCGTCGACCGGCTCGTGAGCCCCGCGGCCGATGTCAGTCAGGTCAGCGTGCTGTTCCGCTTGCCGGGGCTAAAACCGACGGAGGAGGTGCCGTCAATCGTCAGCGCGGCACGTGAACTGGTGGCGGATGTGGAGGCCAATCACCCGGTCGATATCCGC
Source organism: Pseudomonadota bacterium (assembly GCA_039027855.1). Lineage (GTDB taxonomy): Bacteria > Pseudomonadota > Alphaproteobacteria > Rhodobacterales > Rhodobacteraceae > Thermohalobaculum. The sequence goes on from JBCCJI010000004.1 coordinate 10,897, forward strand.
CTGACTGGCGCGATCATGATCAACAATCAGTTCGCCAGCAGCGGGCGCGAGGACAGCGCCAACCTGCTCGGCCCGATGTTCGTAGTCATCCTGGTCATCGTCGGTGCCGCACTGCGCTCGGTCTTTGCGACGGTCGCGGTGCTGATCGTGATCTCGCTCTCCGCCATGGCGGGGCTCGGTGCGGCGGGGTGGTTCGGTTTTCGGCTGAACTCTGTGACTGTGCTGGCGCCGCTCTACATCATGACGCTCGCCGTGGCCTCGGCGGTGCATGTGCTCGCCGCCTGCCGCGCGCGCATGCCCGAGACGGGGGACCGGCGCGTCTGGGTGGAAAAGGCGCTGGCGGAGCATGCCCCGGCCATCGCCATCGCCTGCGTGACGACGGCCATCGGGTTCTATTCGCTGAATTTCTCGATCTCCCCGCCGTTCCGTCAGCTGGGCAACATCGTCGGCACCGGCGTGCTGGCGGCGATGGTGCTGACGCTGTTCGCGCTGCCATGTCTCATCACGCTCCTGCCGATGCGCCGCCAGTCAAGCGCCGAGGCCGAGCCCCGCCTGATGCGCGCCATCGCAGAGTTCGTGATCGCGCGCCGACGCGCCGTGCTGCCGGCCATGCTGCTGGTGGTGGCGGGCTGCGCGGCGGGGATCGCGACGATCAAGCTTGAGGACGATTTCCTCCGCTATTTCGACGAGCGCTACGCTTTCCGGCAGGACACCGATTTCACCGAAGAGCGGCTGACCGGGGTCAACCAGTTGAACTACGCGCTGCCGGCCGGCGCGCCGCAGGGCATCAACGACCCGGCCTACCTGACCGAGCATGCTGCCTTTGTCTCCTGGCTACGTGAGCAGCCCGAGGTGCGCCATGTCTACTCGCTGACCGACACGATCCGGCGGCTGACGATGAACATGAACGACGATGATCCCTCGTTCTATCGCCTGCCCGAGACCGAAGAGGCGGCGGCGCAATACCTGTTCCTCTACGAATTGTCGCTCGGTTACGGGCAGGACCTGACCGACCAGATCAATGTCGAGCGCTCGGCGATGCGGGCGACCGCGGCGATCAACCGCGCGACGACGGCCGAGATGCGGGCGCTGACGCTTCGCGCCGGCGACTGGATTGCCGAGAACGCGCCGATGATGCAGGCGGCCTGGACCGAGGAACATCCCGAGCGGGCGCAGGTGACGCCCACCGGCGTGGTACATGTGTTCAACCTGATCAGCTATCGCGATGTGCGCGCGATGTTGTCGGGCACTGCCATCGCGCTAGTGCTGATCTCGGGCATCATCATGCTTTCGCTCCGCTCCGTGCGGGTCGGGCTGGTCAGCCTGGTGCCGAACCTTGTGCCGGCGGCCATGGCCTTTGGGCTCTGGGGGTATCTGGTCGGCAACGTGACCCTCGCCATCGCCGTTGTGCTGGCGGCGACGCTGGGTATCGTGGTCGACGACACAGTGCATTTCCTGTCGAAGTACCACGCCGCGCGGCGCAAGGGGGCGAGCCCCGAGGACGCTGTGCGCCACGCCTTCCTGCGCGTCGGCAACGCGTTGCTCATCACCACCATCGGCCTTGTCGCGGGCTTTGCCGTGCTCGCGACCTCGGGCTTTGCGGTGAACGGCGATATGGCCAAGCTGACGGCCATCACCATCACCGTGGCGCTGATCGCCGATTTCCTGCTGCTGCCTTGCCTGCTGATCTGGCTCGATAAGAGGAAGGATGCCATGCCCCTTCGCACCGCGACCACATCCACCGCCATGATGGTGACCGGTGGCCTGCTCGCCATCGCGGCCTGCATGGCCGATACCCGTGCCCGCGCCGAAGATCCGGCAGCCAAGGGCCTTGCCATCGCCGAGGCATCCGACAAGCGCGATCTCGGCTGGAGTGCCTACACGGTCGAGGGCGAGATGATCCTGCGCGATGCCGGTGGGGGCGAGAACCGCCGCGTGTTCGAGAACCTGCTGATGGAGCGCGAGGCGCGGAGCGAGGGCGATCTCTCGGTCATCGTGTTCTCGCGCCCGCGCGATATCCGCGGCACCGGCCTGCTGACCCACGCGAATATCGAGCCGACCGATGACGACCAGTGGCTGTACCTGCCGGCTCTGAAGCGGGTGAAGCGGATCTCGTCGTCGAACCGCACCGGCAAGTTCGTGTCGTCGGAATTCTCTTACGAGGATCTCGGCAGCCAGGAGGTGGACGACTACACCTACAAGTGGCTCCGCAATGAGCCCTGTCCGGGCGCCGAGACCCTGACCTGCCATGTCGTCGAAAGCTACCCGGTCAACAAGAACTCGGGCTATGCGCGGCGCATAGGCTGGGTCGATAACGCCGAGTACCGCCAGTGGCGTGTCGAGTTCTACAACCGCGGCGATGCGCTGGAGAAGGTGCTGACCTCGCACGGGTATCAGGAATATGCCGGCAACTACTGGCGGGCCGACAGGCTGACGATGGAGAATGTGCAGACCGGCAAATCGACCGATCTGCTGTTCACCAATTACGACTTCTCGGCCGGGCTTGACGACGGTGATTTCGACCCCAACCGATTGGCCCGGATGGCACGCTGATGCGCCCCATCGTATGTGCCGCGGCGCTGGCCGCGGCATTCTTGGGCAGCGCGCCAGCGTTCGGTCAGGACACGGCCGACAGCGGCGCCGATCCAGCCTGGTGGCCCGAATACACCGAGTTCTTTGGCGAGTTCGCGCTTGAGGCGACGCTGTTCCCGGAGACGCCGCAATTCCCCGGCCAGGCCAACCATGCCGGTTCGGTCGCGGGTGAGGCGACGTTGCTCGCCGAATGGCTTGATGGCGATCTCGCCGTGGAGGTCACACCCTTTGCCCGCTTCGATTTCGCCGATCAGGAGCGCTCTAACTTCGATGTCCGAACGGCCAAGGTGGACTATGCCTTCGGCGACTGGGCCCTGCGGCTGGGGGCGGACCGAATCTTCTGGGGCCGGGCTGAGGCGTTTCACCTCGTCGATATCGTCAACCAGACCGACGCCGCCGAGGATCTGGATGACGAGGATCGCCTCGGCCAGCCCATGATCCGCCTCGCCCGGCTCACCGATATCGGAGAGTTCTCGGCGATCTACTTCCCCTACAACCGGACGCGGCGCTTTCCGGGCGCTGACGGACGGCTGAGGACCGAGCCGCGGGTCGACGACGACGCGCCGATCTTCGAGCCTTCGGCCAACCGCTTCGCACCGTCTTTCGCGCTCCGGTATTCGGGGTTCGTCGGGCCGGTGGATCTTGGCATCTCGATGTTCCACGGGTTGGCGCGCGACCCGTCCTTTACCTTCGATCCCACCACCGGCCGGCTCAGACCCGTCTATTCGCGGATCACGCAGGGCGCGGTGGACTTCCAGTACACCTCGGGCGCGACGCTTTGGAAGTTCGAGGGCCTCGTACGCGCCGGCGAGCGGGACGTGACCTTCGACAAAAGCTTTTTCGGGGCCGCCACCGGGGGCCTCGAGCATACCTTGTTTGGCCTGTTCGGCAGCAATGCGGATCTGGGCCTGATCCTGGAATACGCGGTCGACAGCCGCTTCGACGATGCCAATACGATCTTTCAGAATGATCTGATCCTCGGCACCCGGCTTGCGCTGAACGATGTCGACGATACCAGCGTCCTGCTGACCGGGACCGGCGATCTGGAGGATGGTAGCCTCGCCTTCCGGGCAGAGGCCGAGCGGCGGCTCGGAGAGCGGGTGAAGCTGTCGCTGGAAGCCCAGATCTTCGACCTGAGATCGACGGGGATCGCCGCGTCGCTGGCAGATGATAGTTTTGTGAGGTTGAAGCTGGGTGTCTTCTTCTGACTCCGCTTGCGTCCTGACTGCCCAGGCGTCACCCTGCATCTGCGTAATGTACTCACTCAGCTTAGACGACGCCTGCCTCGATGAGCTTCCCAGCCGATCCGATAGCCCTGAAATCCGGCGTCACCATGCCTTCACTCGGTCTAGGCACCTGGCGGCTGGGTGAGAGACCCGCCCTGAGAGCATCCGAGATCGCAGCCGTTCGCCGGGCAGTCGAAATCGGCGTGAGGCATATCGATACCGCTGAAATGTATGGCGAGGGCGCCTGCGAGACCCTTCTCGGCGAAGCGCTGGCACCCTTTAGCCGCGATAAACTCTTCGTTGTCTCGAAGTTCTATCCGTGGAACGCGGGGCGCGACGGCATGGTGCGCGCCTGCGAGGCCTCACTTCGGCGCCTGAAGACGGAGTATCTCGATCTCTACCTGCTGCATTGGCCGGCGAACTCCGCCTTCCAGCTGACCCTTGAGGGCGCCGAGGCGCTGATGCAGGCCGGCAAGATCCGGTCGTTCGGCGTCTCCAACATCGATGCGGCGATGATGTCGGGGCTGATCCGATCCGGCCTCGACGAAACGGTCATGGTCAATCAGGTGATGTTCAACCCGGCGCGCCGCGGGATCGAGGTCGACCTGCTGCCGATGATGGATGCAGCAGGCATAGCGACGGTGGCTTACACGCCGCTGGAGCCGGCGCTCTTGTCGCAGAACGCCGACTTCGCCGCGCTTGCCTCGGGTTTGGGTCTCTCGGTGGCGGGGCTGTCGCTGGCGTGGCACATGACGCGCCGGCGCGCCGTGCCGATCCCGAAGGCGGCGCAGATCGACCATGTCGAGGCATTGGTCGAGGCGGCCGGCGTCCATCTCGATCCGTCAGTACTGGTCGCGATAGATCGCATTTTTCCGGTGCCCGAAAGGCCGCAGCCGCTCGATATCCTCTGAACGTCTTTTCGCAGCCCACGATAGCCGCGAGAACCGCTGAATGCGCTGGTGCCGATCCCGCCAAACGCTGCGCGTGAGGGTGTAGAGGTTCTGTCAAGAAAGTGAGATGTGAGGGTGATACGCCCTCGCCAGCTGTCAGACGATGGCCCCCGCTTATGCTAACAGGATGGATCCCCAGACATGTGGAAGACGCTTCTTCTCGCCGCTCCCGCCGCCGCGTTGACCGCGCTCGCCGGCACGGCTTTGCCCACGGCTGCGCTGGCCGATGTGTCGGGTAAGCTCGTGCTCTATACCTCGCAGCCGAACGCCGATGCGCAGGCGACCGTCGATGCCTTCACCGCCAAGCATCCGGGCGTCGAGGTCGAGTGGTTCCGAGACGGCACGACCAAGGTGATGGGCAAGCTACGCGCCGAGTTCGAGGCCGGCCAGCCGCAGCCTGACGTACTGCTGATCGCCGATATGGTCACGATGGAGGGGCTGGAGGCCGAGGGCCGCCTGATGGCCCATCCCGAGGCCGATGTCTCGGCCTATGATCCGGCGATCATGGATGCCGAGGGGCACTATTTCTCGACCAAGCTGATCACGACCGGCATCGTCTACAACACCGCAGCCGCGATGGTGCCGACCTCCTACAACGACCTGCTGAAGCCCGAGGCCAAGGGCCAGATCGCCATGCCCTCGCCGCTGACCTCGGGTGCCGCGACGATCCATATGGCGGCGCTGACCGCGCATCAGGATCTCGGTTGGGATCTCTACGAAGGGCTGGCCGATCAGGGCGCCAATCCCCAGGGCGGCAATGGCGGCACCTACAAGGCCGTGGCCGGCGGCGAGAAGCTTTATGGCTTCGTCGTCGACTTCCTGCCGATCCGCAACAAGCTGGAGGGTGCGCCGGTCGAGTTCGTCTTCCCCGAGGAGGGCGTGAGCGCGGTGACCGAGCCGGTCGCGATCCTGTCGACCGCACAGAACCCCGAAGCGGCCAAGGCCTTCGTCGATTTCCTCATCAGCCCCGAGGGCCAGCAACTGGCGGCCGATCAGGGCTATCTGGCGGCCCATCCCGACATCGCGCCGCCCGAGGGTTTCCCGTCGCGCGACCAGATCAAGCTGATCGGCTTCGACCCGGCCAAGGCGCTGGCCGACGACCAGGACAACAAGGAGCGCTTCCTGGAGATCTTCGGCGGCTGAGCCGTTGAGCAGCGAGACCACGCTGCGCGGCCCGGCAACGAGGGCCGCGCAAAGCGCACCGGGACGGGTCCGGCGGCCGGGCGAATTGCTCGCGCTTTCCGGGCTCGTGCTCTTGGCGCTCATCCTCTTTGCGACGCCGCTGGGGCTGTTGGCCAAGGTCGGCCTCACGCTCGACGGGCTGCCCTCGCTCGCCCCCTTTCTCGAGGCGCTCGACAGCCGCTCGGTTCGGCGTGCGGCTTGGAACAGTTTCGAAAGCTCGGCCGTCTCGGCAGTTGCTGCCCTGGCGGTCGGCACGGCACTGGCGCTCGCCATCGGGCTGACGGATGTGCGGCTGAAAGGCCAGCTCGTCTTCCTGTTGCTGCTGCCGATGATGATCCCGCCGCAGGTGACCGCCATCGCCTGGGTGCAGGCGTTGGGGCCGGGTAGCCCGGTGCTGAACTGGGTCGGCCTTGCGCCGCCGCCCGGCTCGGCCCATCCGCTCTACACACCCTTTGGCGTGATGCTGCTGTTGACCATCCAGCACGCGCCCTTGGTCTTTCTGGTGGTGCTAGCCGCGCTGCGGTCGCTGCCCCGCGAGATGAGCGATGCGGCGCGTATCTCGGGCGCGGGGCCGGTGCGCCTGCTCCGGCGCGTGATCCTGCCGCTGATCGCGCCCGCGCTGGTGGCGGGCGCGATGTTGGCCTTTGTCTCGGCGCTCGGCAATTTCGGGATCCAGGCGATCCTTGGCATTCCGGCGCGCTACACCACGCTGCCGGTGCTGATCTGGCGCCGCTTGTCGAGTTTCGGGCCGAGCGTGCTCACCGATGTCGCGGTGATCTCGCTGGTGCTGGCCACCGTCGCGATCCTGGCGCTCATCCTGCAGAACCTGATGCAGCGACGCATGCGCGCGGCCGTCACCGGCCCGCCGCAGCCGCCGCTCCGCATCGCACTCGGGCCTTGGCGCCCGGCGGCGGAGGGGGCGCTGGGGCTTTATGTGGCGGCGACGCTCATCCTGCCTGTTGCCGCGCTGATGGCCACCGCGTTGGTGCGCACTTACGGTCTTCCGCTGACAGCCGAGACGCTGACCATGGAGAATTTCGCCGAGATCCTTTTCCGCCAGGGCGCGACACTGCGAGCCTTTGCCAATTCGACGCTCACGGCCGGTGCGGCGGCGCTGGCGCTGGCGGCGCTCTCGATCCTGATCGGGTATTATCACGCCCGGAGCCGCGGAGCGGGCCGGCGTGTCGGCGGTGCGATGGCGGGGTTGGCGGATGTGTCCTACGCGATCCCGGGCCTGGTGATCTCGATCGCCTTCATCCTGGCGTTTATCCGCCCGCTGCCGCTGATCGGGCTCAGTCTATACAACACGCTGGGGATCATCTTCCTCGCCTATCTGACCGCGTTCCTGTCGATCGCGCTCAAGCCCGTGGCGGCGGCCTATGGCAACCTCGATGGCGCATTGGACGATGCGGCGCGGGTCTCGGGTGCGGGTTTCGGCAAGCGGATGGCGCGGATCTTTGCGCCGCTGGTGGCGCCCGCCGCGGCCTCGGGCGCGATCCTGGTGTTCCTGACGGCCTATAACGAGGTGACGGTCTCGGCGCTGCTCTGGTCGGCGGGCAACGAGACCATCGGCACCGCGATCTTCAATTACGAAGATGGTGGATACACCACACTGGCGGCCGCGATGTCGGCGGTGACGGTCGTGGCGACGGTGGTGTTGATGGCCGCGCTCGACCGGGCCGGGCGGCATTTGCCGGCGGGCGTGGTGCCATGGCGGTCGTGAGGTCGCATGCTCGATCGGTGGGGTGAACCCCACCCTACCGGTGCCTGTCCGCGAAGAGGCCATCGCATGTGTGGCATCGGGACCGCCAACCCCGCCGCCCGGCGGTGGGGTGAACCCCACCCTACCGACAACTGTTCGCGACGGGAGCGTCGCATGCGTGGCATCGGGTCAGTCAACCCCGCCGCCTCGCGGTAGGGTGGGGTTCACCCCACCATCGGGTCGACGGCAGGTGTCTCACACCTCCGGCGGCAGCGCCCAGGCCGAGGTGAGCGACAGGCCCACCTGCTCACCCTCGTAGAGCGGCTGCTCAGCCGCCACGGGCAGGGTCTCCGCAAGACCCTCGACACGCGCCTCGGCTTCCCAGATGCCGCCTCGATAGAACGCCGCCTCGAGCCGGGCGGGGGCGCCCGCGCCGAGCGCCACATCGCCGGGACGGATGACGATGCGGGCCCGGAAATCGTGGGTGAGGATATCTTGGGCATGGGCGTGGGCCGTCGCGGTCAGCGGCGCGCTCAGCGGGCCGAGATCGGCAGTGGCGCCTCTGACGGTCGCATCCAGCACCGCGGCCCGGCCGATGAAGCGGGCCACCTGCTCGCTCGCGGGGCGCTCATGGATCTCGCGCGGCGGCGCCACTTGCAGCAGCCGGCCGTTCCACATCACCGCGACCCGGTCGGCCAGCGCCATCGCCTCGCGCTGGTCATGGGTGATGTAGAGCGTCGTCACCCCGGCCTCGCAGTGAAAGCGGGCGATCTCGCCCTCCATCCGGTGGCGCAGATGCGGGTCGAGATTGGCCAGCGGCTCGTCCATCAGCACCGTCTCGGCACCGCCCGCGAGGCACCGGGCGAGTGCCACGCGCTGTCGTTGCCCGCCCGAGAGCGCGGCCGGCAGCCGCTCGGCAAAGCCGGTGAGATCGACGGTGGCGAGGTGGCTGTCGGCCTGCAGGCGCGCCTCGTTCCGCGACGCGCCCTGGGCCTCGGCCGGGAAGGCGACGTTGTCGCGCACGCTCATATGCGGCCAGAGCGCGTAGGACTGGAAGACGACGCCGACCCGGCGGTCTTCGGGTGGCACATGCAGCGTTTTGCCCGACACCGGCACACCCGAGAGGGCAATGCTGCCCGCATCGAGCGTCTCCAGCCCCGCGACCAGACGCAGAAGCGTGGACTTGCCGCAGCCCGAGGGGCCGAGCACGGTGAAGAACTCGCCATCGTTCAGCCGTACCGTGACATCGTCGACAGCGGTATGGGCGCCGAACCGCTTCGTCACACCCTCGATCTCGACCGTCATGGCGCCTCCTTTTCGCGAGACCTGCGCGATCCGGCCGGCAGCGGGCAAGGGCGCTTGGCGAGATGTCGAGGAAAATTCACAGACCGGCGGGCCAAACGGAATCGCGGCTGGTCGCCGCGATGAGGTTTGCGGGGGTGCCAACCTGCGCCATCGGTGCGTCGATCGGAGTGCAGGGCAAGCGCCGCGTTTCGATGGAGGTGGCTGGGGAGAAGCCGCGAGGGCTTCTTTGCAAGCGTTGTGCGGCTGTCGTGCCGCCTCAAGGCCAAGCGGGCGTTGCCCGTCGCTTCGCGAGCCTTGACCCGGCCCGACACCCGCGCACCCCACCCGGTGGCGCGCGAGCGGGCGAAACCCTTGGATGGATCATCCTGCTCTGGCGCTGCCTCGATGTCTTCCCGGTGAGCCTCGGCTGCCTGAACGGAAGAAGCTCTCGATTTTTTCGCGCATCCCGCCAAGGATCGGGCATGGGGCGCGCGTCTGAGTGAGAGCATGCTTGAGGCCACCGAGGATAAGGCGCTCGCCGCGCTTGCGGGGGAGGGGGATCGCGCGGCCTTTGCGCGCCTCGTCGACCGCCATTACGGGCGGATCTTCGGTCTCTCCTGGCGGCTCATGCGCAACCGGGCCGAGGCCGAGGATCTGGCGCAGGATGTCTGCGTGTTGCTGGCCCGGCGGATCGGCTCGTACCGGGGCGAGGCGGCGTTCACGACCTGGCTCTATCGCCTGGTGCTGAACGCCGCGCGCGACCGGGCGCGGGCAGGCGCGGCGCGGGCGCGCGCGCATGACGGCTTTGCCGAGGTCGACGATTTGCGCCGCGGCGAAGAGGCAGCGCGCGGGCGCGAGGCCGAATGGCTGCGCGAGGCGATCGCCGGCCTCGGCCCCGAGATGCGCGAGACGGCGGTTCTGGTCCTGGACGAGGGCCTGACCCATGACGAGGCGGCGGCGGTCCTGGAGGTTGCGCCGTCCACGGTATCGTGGCGGCTGATGGAGATGCGCAAGGCGCTGAAGCGGCTTGCCGAAACCGCGGGAGGGCCTGGCTGATGGCCGAGGATGATCTCGACGAGATGCGCCGGCTTCTGGCCGGATCGCCGCCGCCGGCCCCGCGCGAGGGGGCGGCGCAGGCGGCGCGCTTGGCCGCGCTCGAGGCGTTCGATGCCGCAACGGCCCTTGCCGCCAACCCGGTGGAGGCCAGGCAATCGGCAGCGGACGAAAAAACTTTGGAGGAGGTCCAAGTATCGGCGGCTGAGCCGCGTCGAAGGGGCATGGTTCAACGCCCTGCGGTCGAGGTCATCGGCGGAGGGCTCATCCGGAGACTTGCCATGACCCTGAAGGCCCTTTCGACCCGCTCGCTCGTTCTCGGTGGCGTCAGCGTCGCCGTGCTCGCCCTGGCCCTGGCCCTGCCGCGCGACGAAGCGCCCATCCTGCAGCCGACTGGCGGCGGCGGTATCCTCGGCCTTTACTCAAACAGCGCCGGGGACACGGCCGGCGCACCGACGGAGGGCGCGGACGCCGAGATCGCTCTTGCCTTTAAGCCGCCTGTGGCGCCCGCGCCGGCCCCCCCTGAGCTCCGCGGACGCCCTCTCCCTGAGAGCCTCAACCGATCGCTGCAGCACTCGCCGCAAGGACGGGGCGGTCAGGCCGCCACGCCGATGATTGCGCTCCCGCATCTTGATGTCGAGAGCGCCTCGGGGATTCGCCCGCCGGTTGGCGAACCGCTCCCCAAGCCGCGCTTCGAGGCCGAGGGTCGCGACCGGTTCGAGGAGATCGAGATCAACCCGGTGAAGGTCGTCACCGAGGATCCGGTCTCGACCTTTTCGATCGATGTCGACACGGCATCCTACGGGTTCGTGCGCCGCAGCCTGATGGCGGGCCGTCTGCCGCCAAGCGATGCGGTGCGGGTCGAGGAGCTGATCAACTACTTCCCCTTCGACTATCCTGCGCCCGAAACCCGCGAGACGCCGTTCAACGCCGATATCGAGGTCATCGAGACGCCTTGGAACGCCGGCACGCAGCTGATGCGCGTCGGCATCCGGGGCTACAGCCTCGAGGCCGAGGAGCGGCCGCGGGCCAACCTCGTGCTGCTGGTCGATACCTCGGGCTCGATGAACGCGCCGGACAAACTGCCGCTGTTGCGCAATGCCTTCCGTCTGCTGATCGGCAGCCTGTCGCCCGAGGACACGGTGTCGATCGTCGCCTATGCCGGTTCGGCCGGGACGGTGCTGGAGCCGACGCCGGTGTCGGAGGGCGCGACGATCCTGAACGCGCTCGACCGGTTGCAGGCCGGTGGCTCCACGGCGGGCGGAGAGGGTATCCGGCTGGCCTATCAGCTGGCCGAGCAGAGCTTTGTCGAAGGTGGGGTGAACCGCGTGATGCTGGCCACCGACGGCGATTTCAACGTCGGCATTACCGATCCCGCACAGCTTCAGGACTTCATCGAGGACAAGCGGGAGACCGGCGTCTATCTCTCGGTGCTGGGCTTTGGGCAGGGTAATCTGAACGATGCGCTGATGCAGCGGCTGGCTCAGAACGGCAATGGGCAGGCGGCGCATATCGACACGCTGGCCGAGGCACGGAAGGCGCTCGTCGAAGAGGCCACATCGACGTTGTTTCCCATCGCCGAGGACGTGAAGATCCAGGTGGAGTTCAACCCCGCCCAGATCGCCGAGTACCGCCTGATCGGCTATGAGACGCGGGCGCTCCGCCGGGAGGATTTCGACAACGATGTGGTCGATGCGGGTGAGATCGGCGCGGGGCACCGGGTGACGGCGCTCTACGAGATCACGCCGGTCGGCTCTGAGGCGCGGCGGATCGGTGATCTGCGCTACGGCGCGGACGAGGGCACGGAGACGGCTGCCGCCGCCAACGACGAGATGTCTGACGAACTGGCCTTCCTCAAGATCCGCTACAAGGCACCAGGGGGCGAGGAGAGCCAGCTGATTTCCCGGCCAGTGACGGCGGATGATGTCGCCGAGACGCCCGGCAGCGAGACGCGGTTTGCCGCGGCGGTGGCGGGGTTCGGGCAGCTTCTTGGCGATGACCGTTACCTGGGTGATTTCGGCTATGACGATGTCATTGAGTTGGCGCGCGGGGCGCGGGGAGAGGACCGCTTCGGCTATCGCAGCGCGTTTCTGTCGCTCGTGGGGCTCGCCAAGAGCCTCGACACGACCGCGCCCGACGGCGAGTAACGTGGTGATTGGGTGACAGGGTGACACGATGACGGGGCGCGGGCCTGGTGGCTGTGGCGCCTCGTCAGGCCAGCAACCGGTTGCCGCGTGATGGCGGTCTCGCAGCAGCTGGCCGGCGAGACCGTCAGCGGCGGGCCCAGTAGCAGGACGAGGCTGGGCGGCGTCCCGACAGCCTCGCCCGCGGCTCCGACGAGGGCGATGCTGCGGTTATGCCTCGGTGGGCACTGGGGCCGGACGATGCCACCGCATGGCATGGGCGTGACGGCGGGCCGAGGTGGCGCCCGGATTGCTCCTAACCGGGGATCAGAGCTGAACCGCCGTCGGTCGCTTCCGGACGCGTCAAGCGGGCACTGCTTGGCGCGTTGCCCGTGGTTTGAGGGCACGGCAGGCCCCTTGGCGCATCGCGACCGCGACCGGAACGGCAGTGGCGGCGCTTCGCGGCGCGCGGGGGCTTATGGCTTTGGCTGGTCGCTCATGCATGACGCTGACCCTGCCGAGCGCGGCAGTCTCGCTCCATCGCGGGCAGAGCGCGCAGTCTGAGCGCTCCCGTAGTCTTCATATCGCATAGTGCGCGACCGGGCTGCCAAGCGCGCTTTCGTCCGGCTCGACGCCGAGCCCCGGAGTGTCGCCGGCGGTCAGCGTGCCGGCGTTTGCGCGAGGTCCTCGGCCGCCCGCGATCTCGGCGGTGATCATGTCCTGGCAGGCCCAAACGCCCAGTCGGCGGTGGCCCGGGATGGTCTGGGCCAGATGGGCGGCTTCCAGATCGGCAAGCACCGTTCCGCCGGTGGCCATCACGTAGCAGTCGATCCCGTGCGCGAGGGCGATGTCGCGCATGCGGGCTGCCCGGGTCAGGCCGCCGACGCGGTTGATCTTGATGTTGACGATTTCGGCCAACCCCTCGCGGGCGATGCGCGTCATGTCCTCAAGCGTCACCAGCCGCTCGTCCACGCTGATCGGCAGGCGCGTCAGCGGACGGATGGCGGCGATGTCGTCCAGCGTCTCGCCGGGCTGCTCCACTGCGATGCCGAGATCCTCGACGGCGGTCATGACGCGCAGCGTCTGCTGCCGCGTCCAGGCACGGTTGACGTCGTAGAGAATGCGCTCGCCGGGGCGGCGCTGGGCCTCCAGTGCGCGGATCCGGGCGATGTCGGCCCCGACATCGGCGCCGATCTTGACCGAGTGGACGCTGTAGCCCCGGGCGCGCCAGCCCTCGACGGTGGCGATCATCGCCTCGGGCGTATCGGTGGGGACCGAGGAGGCGATTGGCGTCCCCTCCGGATAGCGCCCGCCGAGAAGGTCAGAGACCGGCAGCCCGGCCGCCTTCCCCGCGAGATCGAGGCAGGCGCTGTCGATCGGGGCCTTGGCGTAGAGATGGCCCGGAAGCGCCAGATCCATCGCGTGCTCGACATGGCCCGCCCGGCGCGGATCGAGCCCGAGGATCGCAGGCGCCATCGTCTCGATACCTGCGCGAATGCCCGGGCCGTGCGCGGCGACATAGGTATGACCCCAGGGCGTGCCCTCGCCCCAGCCAACGAGGCCGGCATCGGTCTCAAGGCGGATGATCGTGGCGTCGAGCGCATCGAGACGCAGGCGCCCGCCCGACAGCGCATAGGGCTTGGCCAGCGGCAGCGTCACGGCCCAGACGGTGATTGCGGTGATCTTCATGATGCACGCTCGCGGGCCGCGCCATAACAGGCGATGGGCGGGCCGAGGCTGTCGAGATCGGGGGCTACGCCAAGCCCCGGTCCATCGGGCGGGAACAGCCGCCCGGCCCGAACCGGTGGCGCCGGGTGCCCCGTCGAACGCGTGTTGTAATTGTTGAGATCGGTCGCGTTGATCAGGAACTCGGCCGGGGTCGACACCGCGAAATGGGCCACGGCAGCGGTGGTGATCTCCCCGCCCCAGGTATCCTCGGCCACGACCGGGATGCGATGATCGACCAGGAAGTCGCGGAGACGACGGGCACGGCTGAGCCCGCCTTGTTTCGAGATCTTCAGGCAGACGATCTCGGCCCCGCGATCCGAAACAAGGCGTGTGGCGAGATGGATGTCGGTGACGCATTCGTCGAGCTTCATGGGCAGGTCGGTGCGGCGTCGGACCTGCTGGCATTCCTCATAGGTTCGGCAGGGCTGCTCCATCACATAGTCGAGGTCGCGGGTAGCGCGGGCGACGTGTACCGCTTCGTCGACGCGCCAGCCCTGGTTGGCATCGGCGAAAAGCCGCTCGCCCGGCTGAAGCGCCGGGACAGTCTGGCGAATGCGCTCGATATCGCTGACCCAGTCGGCCCCAACCTTGGCCTGGAACTGGCGATAGCCCGTCGCGCGGTGGGCGGCGATCTCGGCGATCATCTCGGCTGGTGGTTTCTGGGGGGCCACACGGTAGAGCGGCGCGCCGTCCGACAGCCAGCCACCAAGCAACATCCAGACCGGTTGATCGAGCGCCTGGCCCAGCAGGTCCCAACAGGCCAGGTCGAAGGGTGACTTGGCATAGCCGTGACCCCGGATGGTGGCCTCCATCACGCCGTCGATCCGGCCGATCTGGCGCGGGTCTTCGCCGAGCAGCCTCGGTGCGATCAAGCGGGCCGCTGCCTCCACTCCGTGGCTGTGCGCCTCCATGTAGTTCTCGCCGCAAGGGCAGAATTCCCCCGCCCCCGAAAGGCCGGCATCGGTGTCGATCACCACGACCGATGAATGGGCGGTCTCGATGCCGTTGCCCCGGCCCCAGGCATAGCGACCGCCAACATAGGGCAGAGGCGTGCGATAGATGCGGATCCCCGTGATCTTCATGACATCGCGGTCTTCATGATGCCGAACCATCCTGGCTGAGATGCGCGCGGCCGGTGAGGCCCGCTCCTTTCCAGATGACAAGGGTCAGCAGGGGGGCCTCGCCCATGCGCATGGCATGGGGCACGCCGGGCGGGTGGTGTCGCGTCCCCCCGGGGCCAAGCGTCTCATCGCGCTGGCCATCGGTCATAAAAAGCGCGCGGCCAGCGAGCGGGGCGTAGATCTCCTCGGCCTTATGGGCATGGCGGGGATAGGTGAGACCCCGCCCGAAATAGGCGATGGCGATGCGCCGATCCGGCCAAAGAAACGGGCCGCCCGGGGCCAACAGATCGAACCAGCCATAGGCCGCAAGAAACGCCGCCCCAACCTCGCCCGCGTCATAGGTGCGCTTCCAGGGCAGAAGCGGTGCGGCGGCGGCGATCTCGCGAACCAGCACCTCGGTCGACGGGCTGGCCGATGCCGTCATCTCATCGATCAGCCCGGTGGCAGGCACGCTTTCCGGTGGTTGGCGAGGATCATAGGGCGGATCCACGGGCAGAGGCGCCCCGAAAAAACCCGCCAGGGCCGGGTCCGCGGCGACGAACCCTGAGACAGCGCCCATGAGCCTCGAGAGCGGTGCCGGCGGCCTCTCTGCGGCGACAAAGCCTGTCATGGGAGCACGACGATGTTGCCGGTATGGCGCTTCTCGATAAAGGCGGTCTGCGCCTCGACAAGCTTCTCCAGCGGATAGCTTGCAGCGAGCAGGGGCGTGACCTCGCCCCGTTCGATATAGCCGACGAGATGAGCGAAGATGCCGGGCGGCACGGTGGTCGCGCCCGCGAAGGTCAGATCGCGGAGATAGAGGGTGCGCAGGTCCAGCGAGACCATGGGCCCTGCGATGGCGCCAGACACCGTGTATCGCCCGCCCCGCCTGATGCAGTCGATCAGCGTTGCGAAGGCCCCACCGCCGACCACGTCGGCCACCACGCTGACCGTATCTTGACCCGTTGCCTCCACGATCGCGGCCTTTAGCGCCCCGGCGTCGGTGGTGAGCGCGCGGTCGATCACGGCCTTGGGGCCGATCGCGCGCACCGCCTCGATCTTGGGTCCTGCCGCAACCGCGAGCGTTGCGGCGCCGCGCCGGCGGGCCAGCTGGATCAATGCCGAGCCGACGCCGCCCGAAGCGCCGGTGATCAGCACGCTGTCCCCGTCGCCTACGTCTGCGCGGTTCAGCATGTTCTCGGCGGTGATCCAGGCGGTTGCGAAGGTGGCGAGCTCGGCGTCGGAAAGCGCGCTCTCGACAGGATAGACGTGGCGCGCGTCGATCACCGTGTACTCGGCGAAACCGCCATCGGCCTCGGACCCGAAATACCCCATCCGGGCCGGGTTTAGTGGATCGGCCCAGTCTCGCAGCCATGTGTCGACGATCACCCGGCGGCCGAGCAGGGCGCTGTCGACACCTTCTCCCACAGCCTCGACCAGGCCGCAGACATCGGCGCCCTGGATCCTCGGAAAACGGATTGAGGCGCCGCCCCAGGTGCTGTCGGTGTCATCGGTCTCGACATAGCCGGCACCGTCGGTCGCGGTCGTCACCTTCTTCGAGTACCAGGCGGTTCGGGTGTTCACGTCGGTGTTGTTGAGCCCGCAGGCACCGACCTTGATCAACGCCTCGCCGGGACCAGCGACAGGCTTGGGCCAGTCGGTATGCCAGGCATAGCGATCCATGCCCCCGTGTCCCGTCAGCACCATCGCACGCATCGTCTCGCCCATGACGGTCGCTCTCCCATGATCGGTGCCGCGTCGGCCGCGCTGTCACACACAGGAGTGACAAGGACGGATCGAGTCTGTCGATGGGTGTTCGCCGGGTGAAACCTATTCGGGGCATGCGCGGGCGTCGGTCGAAGAGTCGCCCGAGGGAGGCTTAGGTCGCTTGCACGCGTGCCGTCGCCCATCTCGTGGAAAAGCGGCACCTCTGGCAGCTGCGACGCCGTGGAACTGTCGTTTTTTGCACCCATTCTGTGATTGGACGTATAACGCCGATCTCGACGGCAGGTGCCGCGAGGGCAGGGCGTCAGGTGCGAGCGGCGCCGGAGAAAGCGATATGACTGCGAAGACTATTGCCGAGCACGCTGCAGAGCGGATCCTCGTGCTGGATGGCGCGATGGGTACGATGATCCAGGCCGAGAAGCCGGACGAGGCGACCTATCGCGGCGCGCGTTTCGCCGAGCACCACAAGGATGTGGGCGGCAATAATGAGCTTTTGACCCTCACACAGCCCGAGATGATCCGCGCGATCCACGACGGCTTTCTCGGGGCGGGTGCCGATATCCTCTGCACCAACACGTTTTCGGCCAACCACATCAGCCAGGCGGATTACGATCTGGAAGACATCTCGTATGAGCTGAATGTCGCGGCCGCGCGGTTGGCGCGTGAGGCGACCACGGCGATCTCGACGCCTGAAAGACCGCGCTGGGTGGCGGGGGCCATCGGACCGACCAATCGCACGGCGTCGATCAGCCCCGACGTCAACGATCCGGGGTATCGAAACGTAACCTTCGACGAACTCGCCGATGCTTACGGCGAGGCCGCGCGCGCTCTGATCGAGGGCGGCGTCGATCTGCTGCTGGTCGAGACGATCTTCGACACGCTGAACGCCAAGGCCGCGCTTTATGCGATCGAGGCGCTGCGCGATGAGGGTGCAGAGGTGCCGCCGGTGATGATCTCGGGCACCATCACCGACCGCTCCGGCCGGACGCTGACGGGACAGACACCCGAGGCCTTCTGGATCTCGATGAGCCATGCGCGGCCCTTCTCGGTGGGGCTGAACTGTGCGCTCGGTGCGGCCGAGATGCGCGCGCATATCAAGACGATGGCCGGTGTCGCCGATTGCCGGATAAGCGCCTATCCCAATGCGGGCCTGCCCAATGAGATGGGCGGCTATGACGAGACGCCGGAGGAGACCGCAGCCCATCTCGGCGCCTGGGCGGATGAAGGCCTCGTCAGCATCGTCGGCGGCTGCTGCGGCACCACGCCCGATCATATTGCAGCCATTGCGCGGGCGGTGGCGGGCAAGGCGCCGCGTCAGCCGGTCGTGCGCGATGAACGCCTGCGCCTGTCAGGCCTTGAGATCTTTGAAGCGGCCGCGGCTGAAATCGAGGTCGCGGCATGAGTACCGGGGCTGCCACAGGGCGCTTCATCAATATCGGCGAGCGGACCAACGTCACCGGATCGGCCAAGTTCAAGAAATTGATCATGGCGGACGACTATCCCGCCGCGGTCGAGGTTGCGCGCCATCAGGTTGAGAACGGCGCGCAGATCATCGACGTGAACATGGACGAGGGCCTGCTGGACGGTGAGCGGGCGATGACGACGTACCTCAACCTGATCGCGGCCGAGCCCGATATCAGCCGCGTACCGGTGATGATCGACAGCTCGAAATTCGAGGTGATCGAGGCGGGCCTCAAATGCGTGCAGGGCAAGCCGGTCGTGAACTCGATCAGTCTGAAGGAGGGCGAGGCGGCCTTCCTGGAGCAGGCGCGCATCGTGCGCCGCTTCGGTGCAGCCGTGGTGGTGATGGCCTTCGACGAGGACGGGCAGGCCGAGACGGCCGAGCACAAGTTCGCCATCAGCGAGCGGGCCTATCACCTGCTGATCGACAAGGCCGGCTTCCGGCCCTCCGACATCATCTTCGATCCCAACATCTTCGCCGTGGCGACGGGGATTGAAGAGCATAACGATTATGCCGTCGCCTTCTTCGACGCGACGCGGATGATCAAGGAACGCCTGCCCCATGCGCTGATCTCGGGCGGGCTATCGAATGTCTCGTTCAGCTTCCGCGGCAACAACCCGGTGCGCGAGGCGATGCACTCCGCCTTCCTGTTCCATGCCATCCGCGAGGGAATGGACATGGCGATCCTGAACGCAGGCCAGATCACGGTCTACGACGACATCCCGGTCGAGCTGCGCGACCATGTCGAGGATGTGCTGCTGAACAGGCGCCCGGACGCCACCGACCGGCTGCTGGCCATCGCCGACAACTACCGCGACAGCGGTGAGGCGCAGAAGAAATCCGACCCGAAATGGCGCGAGCAGGGGGTCGATGGGCGGCTTTCCCACGCGCTGATCCACGGCATCACCGATTTCGTCGTCGACGACACCGAGGAGGCGCGCCAATCGGCCGAGCGTCCACTGCACGTCATCGAAGGCCCGCTGATGGACGGCATGAATGTCGTCGGTGAGCTGTTCGGCGCGGGCAAGATGTTCCTGCCCCAGGTGGTGAAATCGGCCCGGGTGATGAAGACCGCGGTCGGCCACCTGATCCCGTTCATGGAAGCCGAGAAGGCCGCCTCGGGCGATGCGTCGGCGAAGGGCAGCATCCTGATGGCGACGGTCAAAGGCGATGTGCACGACATCGGCAAGAACATCGTCGGCGTCGTGCTGGCCTGTAACAACTACGACGTCATCGATATGGGCGTCATGGTGCCGACCGAGGAGATCGTGCAGCGCGCCATCGACGAGGATGTCGATGTCATCGGGCTCTCGGGTCTCATCACCCCCTCGCTCGACCGGATGGTCGATGTGGCGGCCGAGATGACACGGCGCGGGCTCGACATCCCGCTGCTGATCGGCGGTGCGACCACGTCAAAAAAACACACGGCGCTGAAGATCGCACCCGAATACGCCCATGGCGTGATCCATGTGGACGATGCGTCCAAGGCCGTGGGCGTCGTCGCCCGGCTGTTGTCCGAGGAGCGCAAGCCGCAATTTCTGGCCGAGGTCGCGGAGGAACAGAGCCGGGTCCAGGGCCGCAATACCGGGCGCGAACGGGCGGTCACACCGCTGGCGGAGGCACGCGCCAATGCCTTTGTCGGGGCCGCAGACTATCGCCCGCCCGAGCCGCGGCTGAAAGGCGTGCACGAGATCGCCGATGTCTCGATTGCCGAGCTGATCCCCTTCATCGACTGGTCGCCCTTCTTCTGGACCTGGGAGATGAAAGGGCTCTATCCGCAGATCCTGTCGCATCCCGAACTGGGGGCCGAAGCTCGCGATCTGCACGCCAATGCCGAAGCGATGCTGGCCCGCATCGCATCGGAGCGGTGGTTTACGCCCCGCGCGGTGGTCGGCTTCTGGCCGGCGAACCGCGATGGCGACGACATCACGCTCTGGTGGGGCGAGGACCGGTCCAGACCGCTCGCCCATCTCAGGATGCTGCGCCAGCAGGCGGTGAAGAGCGGCGGGAAGGAGAAGCGCGCGAATTACTGCCTGTCGGATTTCGTGGCAGCACCCGGCACGCCCGACTGGGTCGGCGGGTTCGCCGTCACTGCGGGCGAGGAAGTGCACGCCATCGCAGACCGGCTGAAGGCCGAGGGCAACGACTACGACGCGATCATGGTGCAGGCGCTGGCCGACCGGCTGGCCGAGGCCATGGCCGAATGGCTTCATGCTTGGGTACGCCGCGACTATTGGGGTTATGTGGCGGACGAGGCGCTGTCGAACGAGGCGCTGATCGCCGAGAAGTACCGCGGCATCCGCCCGGCGCCGGGCTACCCGGCCTGTCCCGACCACACCGAAAAGCGGACGCTCTTCGAACTGCTGAATGCCGGGCAGACCACTGGCCTCAGTCTCACGGAAAGCTGCGCCATGTGGCCGGCGGCCGCCGTCTCGGGCTGGTTCTTTGCGCATCCCGAAGCGGCGTATTTCGGCGTCGGGCGCATCGGGCGCGATCAGGTCGCCGATTACGCCGCGCGCAAGGGCATGGACGTGGCCGAGGTCGAGCGCTGGTTGCAGCCGACCCTGTCCTACGATCCCGGGCGCCCGTCCGGAAATCCCGCCGGGCAGACGGCACACGCGGCAGAGTGACCGGATTTCGCCATCCTTAAGGGGCAGGTGATTGCATGTGCGCGCCGGGGCGGATACGTCGCGCGCCAGAGAACGCGTGCCGCGCGCTGCGGAGGGGATCCGGGCGCGGCATGTCATTGCAGCGAGGAGAGATGCCATGTCGCTTGCCGAGACCACCGACAGCGCCGTCGATTACGTCGTGAAGGACATCGGCGAGGCCGATTACGGCCGCATGGAGATCACCATCGCCGAGACCGAGATGCCGGGCCTGATGGCCTGCCGCGAGGAGTTCGGCGAGAGCCAACCGCTGAAGGGCGCGCGGATCGCCGGCTCGCTGCACATGACGATCCAGACCGCCGTACTCATCGAGACGCTGACAGCGCTTGGAGCGGAGTGCCGCTGGGCGTCGTGCAACATCTTCTCGACCCAGGACCATGCGGCGGCGGCGATCGCCGCGACGGGAACCCCGGTCTTCGCCATCAAGGGTGAGACGCTGGAGGAGTACTGGGACTACGCCGACCGCATCTTCGATTTCGAGGATGGGGCGAACATGATCCTCGACGACGGCGGCGACGCCACGATGTACATCCTGCTCGGCTGCCGAGCCGAGGCCGGGGATACCGCGTTCCTCGACAAGCCGACGAGCGAGGAGGAGGAGTACCTCTTCGCCCAGATCCGCAAGCGCATGGCCCGCTCGGCTGGCTGGTTCACCGCCCAGCGCGACAAGATCAAGGGCGTGAGCGAAGAGACCACGACCGGCGTCATGCGGCTTTATCAGATCGCCAAGCGCGGCGAGCTGCCCTTCCCGGCAATCAACGTCAACGACAGCGTCACCAAGTCGAAGTTCGACAACAAGTACGGCTGCCAGGAGAGCCTGGTGGACGGCATACGCCGCGCCACCGACGTCATGATGGCCGGCAAGATCGCGGTCGTCTGCGGCTACGGCGATGTGGGCAAGGGCTCGGCCGCGTCGCTGTCGGGCGCGGGCGCGCGTGTGCTAGTGACAGAGGCCGATCCGATCTGCGCGCTGCAGGCGGCAATGGATGGGTTTGAGGTCGTGACGCTGGAGGAGGCGGCGCCTCGCGCGGACATCGTGATCACCGCGACCGGGAACAAGGATGTCGTGACCCTCGATCATGTCCGCGATTTCAAGGACATGTGCATCGTCGGCAACATCGGCCACTTCGACAACGAGATCCAGGTCGCGGCGCTCAAGAACTTCAAGTGGACCAACATCAAGCCGCAGGTCGACCTGATCGAGAAGCCCGATGGCAGCCGTATGATCCTGCTGTCCGAGGGGCGCCTGTTGAACCTTGGCAATGCGACGGGCCACCCGTCCTTTGTCATGTCGGCGAGTTTCACCAACCAGGTGCTGGCGCAGATCGAGCTGTGGACCAAGGGCGAGCAGTACAAGAACGAGGTCTATGTTCTGCCAAAGCACCTCGATGAGAAGGTCGCCACGCTGCACCTGAAAAAGCTGAACGCCAACCTGACGCGGCTGAGTGCCGAGCAGGCCGATTACATCGGCGTGACACCGGAAGGCCCGTTCAAGCCCGATGCCTATCGCTATTGAGGTCTTTTGGGGCCGGGCTCCGATCTCATCTTCAACCGCCTTCGGTGCCCTTAGGTGGGGTGGAACCCCACCCTACGGCATTCAAGGAGACACGGGAGCCGCGGGTGCTCGTGTCGGGCGCTACCGCGATCCAGCGTAGGGTGGGGTTCAACCCCACCACTTTATCGGCAGCGCTGCGCCACGGCACAAACACCGCGACCTGCCGATCTTATCTTGGAGACAGCCCATGACCACGCCCGTCCGTATCGTCGCTGTCGGTCACGCCCTCGTCGATGTGCTGGTGCAGGTCGATGTGGGCGTCATTGAGCGCCACAGCCTGAAGCATGGCGGCATGCATCTCGTCGACGGCATGGCAGCGGCGATGCTCTATGACGAGGTCGGGCCTGGCGTGATGCAGTCGGGCGGGTCGATCGCCAACACGATCGCGCATCTCGCGGTTGCCGGCATCCCGACGGCATTCATCGGGCGGGTCGCTGAGGACACGCTGGGTGCAGCCTTCGTCGCCGATCTGGAGCGCTTGGGCGTCGAATGCCCGGCGCAGCCCCTGGTCGAGCCGATTGGGGATGGTTCGCCCGATCAGCAAAAGCTCGGCACAGGGCGCTGCGTCATCCTGGTGACGCCGGGAGGTGAGCGGACCATGAGCACCTATCTCGGGGCCGCTCAGGTGGTGACGCCGGCGGATGCTGCTTTGATCCCCGAGGATGCGGCGATGGTCGCGGTCGAGGGGTATCTGTTCGACGCGCCGGGCGGCGCCGAGGCGATTGCCGCCGCGGCGGGGCGGGCGCGGCAGATCGGCGGCAAAGTCGTCTTGTCGCCATCCGATGCGGGCTGCGTCGGGCGCCACCTTGCCGCGATGCGCGGATTCATTCAGGCGCATTGCGATATCATCGTCGGCAACGAGGCGGAGATGATCGCGCTCTCGGGCGCTGGCTCGGCAGATGCCGCGCTGGATTGGGCGCTCGACCATGTGGAGACGGGGGTCGTCACGCTTAGCGAGAAGGGCGCCATGGCCGGGCAGGCGGGCGAGCGCGCGACGGTACCGGCCGAGAGCGTTGCCGAGGTGGTCGATACGACCGGTGCGGGCGATGCCTTTGCCGCGGGCTTCCTGGGAGCCTTCGTGCGGGGTCAGGATCTCGAGGCTTCCTGCCGCGCGGGATGTGCGGTCAGCGCCCGGGTCATCACTCATCTCGGCGCGCGGGACCACGCCGCGACCTGAGCGGCGCATCCAAACCTCACTCACCGCGAGCCTTGCCAGCAGAGCGCGTTCGCCCTTGACTGGGCCAGCGCCGGGGAGGCGGCGCGCCATGGCGATGAGCACCCTGTCACTGGACGAGATCGAGGCGCTGGCAGCCTCCGCATTGCGTGCCCTGGGTGTGGCGCCCGGCAATGCCGCCCCCGCTGCCCGCGCCCTGGCCGATGGCGAAGCGCTGGGCGTTCCTGAACAGGGGCTTGCCGTCCTGCCCGCGATCGCTGAGGCACTGGTGGATGGCGCCATCGATGGCGCGGCCCGGCCAAGGATAACGCGGCCACGGGTGGGCCTCGTGCGGGTCGAGGGGCGGCTTGGTCTCGGCCCACCGGCCATCGCCGCCGCCGCGCCCAGGCTGGTCGAAGCGGCACGCGAGGGCACGACGGCACTGATGTCTGTGTCGGGCATCGGCCCGATAGGGCTGCTTGACGCCGCGCTGATCCAGATGGCGGCGGAGGGTCTATGGACGCTCGGCCTCGCGGGCGACGGGCAGCTTGCCCTCGCCGCACCTCGCGGCGACGACGGCATTTCTCTCGTGGCGACCGCGCCGGGTGCCGGTGGTGGGACTGGTGCCGGGACTGGTGCCGAGGCGCTGGCTCTCGCTCAATTGGCGACGGCCATGGGCGGACCGCTCGTCGGCGCCGCTGCCGCCCAAGGCCTGGCCATTCTCGCCGTCGATCCGGTCGAGGCGGCGCGACAGTCCGGTGCAGCGACACCACCGGCCCAGCCGATCTCGAATGCTTTGGGTGCCGCGCGTCTGGAGGCGGCCGGTCGCGCGATGGCCGAAGGCGTTGCGATCGCCGGTATCACGCTTGCCGACGTCCGGGCGCTTGGCGGGCGGGCATGATCGCGGGCGGGACTGACACCCCCGACCGACCAGGGCGCGCCGCGCTTTTCCTCGTCTCGGGCCTCTTGCTGCTGGCGGTGCAGGACGCGCTCGTCAAGGCGACGTCGGATGCGGTCTCGCTTTGGCAGTTCCAGTTCGTGCGCGCGCTCTGCAACCTGGCGCTTTTGCTCGCCGTGGGGGCGTTGTGGCGGAGAGCCCGGGCGGTGCGCCCGATCCGGCTCTGGGCCGTCGCAGTGCGGAGCGCGCTGATCGCCGGTACCATGGTGTTGTTCTTCGGCGCGATCCCGTTCCTGTCGCTCGCCGAGGTCGCGGCCGGGCTCTACTGCTTCCCGATCTTCGTGACCCTTCTGGCGCTCGTCCTACCGGGGGAGCAGGTCGGTTGGCGACGTTTGAGCGCCGTGGGTGTCGGCATCCTCGGCAGCCTGATGGTGCTGCAGCCCGGGGCCGAGGGGTTCCGCGCGATCCAGCTGATGCCCGTGGGCGCCGGGGTTTGCTATGCCTGCTTCGTGTTGGTGACGCGCAGGCTGTGCCGGCACGAGCATCCCGCGACGCTGTCGATGGGTGTCTTGATCGGTCAGGGCGTGCTGGGCATCGTCGGGTTGTCGGTGCTCACGCTCTTGCCGCAGCCGGCGCTCGAGACGGCGTGGCCTTATCTCTTCAGCGGCTGGCACGCGCTCGGACCTCAGGTTCTTGCCATCATCGTGGCCTGTTCGGCGATGAATTTGACCGCGCAGGTCGGCCTCGCTTTTGCCTATCAGAATGCGGAAAGCAGCTGGCTGGCGCCCTTCGACTACAGCTATCTGGTCTTTGCGACGCTCGTCAGCGGCTTGGTCTTTGGCGACTGGCCCAACGCGCTGGCCATCGCCGGCATGGTGCTGATCGCCACCTCTGGAACCGCCATCGCGCTTCGCGAGGCGAGGATTGGTCGGCGGGTGGTGCCCCGTCCCGGCGGGCGGCTTTGAGAGTGGCTGACGGGCGCGCAGGCGCGTGCTACAGCGCCGGCGTTATGGGGCATGGCAGCAATCCGTCGGGGACCCGATGCTGAAGCTTGCAATCTTCGATGTGGATGGAACGCTGATCGACAGCCAGGCGCTGATCCTGCGCGCCATGGAGGGCGCGCATGCTGAGGTCGGCGTGGCGATGCCACCGCGCGACACGGTGCTGTCCATCGTCGGTCTCTCGCTCGAGATCGCTTTCATGACACTGCATCCGGGACTGCAGCGGCCGGTGCTCGCGCGTCTCGTCAGCGCGTATAAGTCGACGTTCTCGCGGTTGCGCGCCGCCGGTGAGGATGAGCCGCCCTTCTATCCCGGTGCGCTGGATGCGTTGGCGCGGCTCGACGCGGCTGGGTGGCTGTTAGGTGTCGCGACGGGAAAGGCCCGGCGCGGCCTCGACCATCTGCTGGACGGTCACGGCATTCGCTCACGCTTTGTGGCGACACAGACGGCGGATGATGCGCCCTCCAAACCGCATCCTGGCATGGTGCTGAACCTGCTGGCGGCGACGGGGGTCGACGCGGCACAGGCGGTGATGATCGGCGACACACGCTATGACATCGAGATGGGGCGCGCCGCGCGCGCCCGGGCTCTGGGCGTCAGCTGGGGCTATCACCCGCGCGCGGCGCTAACGGCAGCCGGGGCCCACGGTGTCATCGATGACTATGGCGCGCTCGATGCCGCGCTGGCCGAGGCGCTGGACCAGGCGGCGTGAGCGATGAAGCGATTCTGGCGCACAGTCACGGCGAGCGCGGTCGACGGCGGCTGGCAGGTCGCGCTGGATGACCGGCCGATCCGCACCCCGGGCAAGGTCGCACTGGTGCTCCCTAACGCCGCGATGGCCGAGGCCATGGCCGCGGAATGGGCCGCCGTCGGCGACACCGTCGACCCCACCGCGATGCCGGTGACGCGGGCCGCCAACACCGCGATCGACCGGGTCGTCCCGCATTACGCGCTCGTGGTTGATGAGGTGGCGGGTTTCGGTGAGACCGATCTGCTCTGCTATCGCGCGCCCGCACCCGAGGGTTTGGTGGCGCGGCAGCGCAAGGCCTGGGACCCTCTGCTCGATTGGGCGGCAGAGAGTTACGGGGCGCGGCTCACCGCCTCGGCCGGGGTGATGTTTGCCGCGCAAGATGCGGCGGCCATCGCGGCCCTGCGCGCCGCGGTCGGGGCCCATGGGCCCTGGCGGCTGACCGCGTTGCACGAGCTCGTCACGATATCGGGCAGCCTGGTGCTTGGGCTGGCGGTATCGGCGGGCCGGCTGGAGGCCGAGGCGTGCTGGCGCCTCAGCCGGATCGACGAGGACTGGAATATCGAGGAATGGGGCGCCGATGACGAGGCAGCGGCGGTCGCGCAGAAGCGCGAGGCGGCGTTGTTGGGTGCGGCGCGCATCCTCTCGATGCTGGAGGTGGCATGATGGGGTGGGCCTGTCGCATCACCTGCGCCCTGGCACTGGTCGTGATGGGAGCGGCGGGGGCCGGCGCGCAGCAGAGCGCCCGGATTGCCGGCGACGGCGTGGTGCTGGGTGCGGATGAGCGCGCCATCAGCCTCGCGCCGGCCTGCGCCGAGCCCGCCGGGCGCACCGTGCAGCTTTATGTGCCGGAGAATGGCAGTTGGCGGACCGGCTCGGCATCGCTCGTCGAGATCCCCGGCGGGGCCGGGCAGACGGTGTTTCTCACGGCGGCGCGCACCCTCTATGACGTCTCGGGCGAGGCCGCGCGCCTGCGTGCGTCGAGGCGAGAGTTGCGTGTCGGGCTGGAGAACGGGCAGGGCGCCACCTGTCGCTTTGGCGGGCTTCGCGTTGCCTGGACGCGGCTGATCCGTGCCGGCGGTCGCGAGGGCGCCTTGGCGGTGTTTCGGGTGGAGGATCACGACGCGCTGATGTCGGCCGTCCGCGCGCCGGGACTGGCGGATCCGTCACGATGCCCCGGGCAGAGCGCCTCGCTCGCGTCGATCCAGCCGCAGGCCGCGCGCGACCGTGTCGTGCGCCAGTCCTGCCGGCTGAGCCCCTTGGCCGATGATCCTGACGGGCGCGGTGTTCTGATCGGCCATGGCTGCGACGCGGGGCCCGGCGCACCGGGGGGTGCGCTCGTCTGCCGGGGCGGTGCCGATCTTACCGCTGTCGCCGTTCATGCCGGCGCCACCGCGGACGGACGGTTGAATGCAGCGGTGAAGCTGACCCCGGCAATCATCGCTGAGATCGCGGCCATCACACCGCCGTAGGGTGGGGCTCGCCCCACCATTTGGTCACCGGCCGCCGAGCGGACGGGTATTTTTAGTGTACAAGTACCGGAAACTCCTCGGTTTTAGGGCACAGCGGTGGGGCAAAGCCCCACCCTACGCGCGTGCGCGCCTGCGCCGTCGGCCGGCGCCCGGCGTGTTGCTGTCAGCCGCTTGCCACACCGTGTCGGGCAGCGTCGCGACTGTCGCGAGGTTGGGGTAGGGCGCCGTCTTGTGGGGCACGGCCATCGCCGCCACGAAATGCTCCTGAAAGCGCGGCTCGACCGCGGTCTCGACCTTTTCGATCTGGCGTACCGTCTGCTCGATGGCGCGGCGCTGCGCGATGTTCAAGAGAGCGATACGCGCACCCGTGCCCGCCGCATTGCCGGCCGAGCTCACGGCCTCCAGCGGGCAGTCGGGGATCATGCCGAGCACCATCGCGTGCTTGGGCGAGATATGCGCCCCGAACGCGCCCGCCAGCACAACCCGGTCGACGGCGTCGACACCCATCTGGTCCATCAACAACCGTGCGCCCGCATAGAGCGCCGCCTTGGCGAGCTGGATGGCGCGAATGTCGTTTTGCGTCACGGTCACCACGGGGCCGCCGGCGGCGCTGCCGTCATGCAGCACATAGGACCAGGTGCGCCCGTCCTGACGCACGCAGGGGCCAAGCGCGCTGCCGGGGCCGATCGCGCCGTCGGTGCCGATGATACCGGTTAGGCGCATCTCGGCGATCACCTCGATGATGCCCGAGCCGCAGATGCCGGTGACGCCCGCCAGGCCGACTGCCTCCGTAAACTCGGGGGTGTCGGACCAGTGCTCGCAACCGATCACCCGGAACCGGGCGACCCGCGTCACCGGATCGATCTCAACCCGCTCGATCGCGCCGGGGGCCGCGCGCTGGCCGGCCGAGATCTGTGCGCCCTCGAAAGCCGGGCCGGTGGGCGAGGAGCAGGCCAGCACCTTGTCGCGGTTGCCAAGCAGGATCTCGGCATTGGTGCCGACATCGACCACGAGCGTGAGGGCCTCTTGCGCCTCGACCTGTTCGGATAGCGCCACGGCCGCGGCATCGGCGCCCACATGGCCCGCGATGCAGGGCAGGGTGTAGAGCCTTGCGCCGGGATGCATGTCGAGCCCGATCTCGCTCGCCCGCAGCGCAAGGCTGTCGGAGGTGGCGAGCGCGAAGGGGGCACCGCCCAGCTCCACCGGGTCGATCCCGAGCAGCAGGTGATGCATCACCGGATTGCCGACCAGCACGGCCTCGACCACGTCCTCGACCGTAAGTCGGGCTTCCTGCGCAAGATTGGCGGTCAACTCGTTGATGGCGGCGCGCACGGCGAGCGTCATCTCACCCGCACCGCCCGGGTTCATCATCGAGTATGACACGCGGCTCATCAGGTCTTCGCCAAAGCGGATCTGCGGGTTCATCACGCCCGAGGAGGCCACGACCTCACCACTCTGCAGGTCGCAGAGATGACCCGCGATGGTGGTCGAGCCGACATCGAAGGCGATGCCGTAGATCGATCCGTCGTAGAAGCCCGGCCAAACCTGCAGGATGCGCCCGGGCTCGCCCGCGCGCCCGGCATGGGCGGTGGCGTGGACGGTAGCATGAATGGCCACCGTGACCCGCCAATTCCCCTGTCGAAGCGCCGGCTGCAGCATCTGGAGGACGCGCAGATCGCCGGTGATGTTGGTCAAGCCCCATTGCTCTTCGAGCGCTTGGAGCAGCCGCTCCATATCGCCCATGGGATTGTGCATGTCAGGCTCGGCGACCTCGACAAAGAAGAGCCGTGTGGCGGGATCGAGCGTGATGTCGCGCACCTCGGCGCGCTTGCGCACGACCTGCCGGTGGACCTGGCTGCTGGCGGGCACGTCGATCACGCAGTCACCCTGCACGGTCGCCTGGCAACCGAGGCGCCGCCCGGGGGTCAGCCCGCGCTTGTCGTCATAGCGCTGCTCGACCGCGTTCCAGGGGCTGAGCGCGTCGCTGCCAACGGTGACGCCATGTTTGGGAAAGGTCCCCGTTTGCGGCGTGATCTGGCAGCGCGAACAGATGCCGCGACCGCCGCAGACGCTGTCGAGATCGACGCCGAGCTGGCGCGCCGCGGTGAGCACGGGAGTGCCCACGGGAAACCGGCCCCGCTTGCCCGATGGAGTGAAAATGACAAGCGGCTGGCTCGGCAGATCGTCCATGGCTCCCCCTCCGGTCGCTTGTCGAAAGCTAGGGCATGGCGATCGGCGAAGCGCGCTGGAAACGGCATCATATGTCGGGTTTTCGTCACCATGTCGGCCATCGGCCTTGCGGGATCGCGGCTGGTCGCCGCGATGCATCCTCGTGGGTGCCGCCTGACCGGCATCGCCCGCTACATGGCGTCGCGCGCGCGTGGCGAGGACAGCCGAGCCGCGGTGCTCGCAGCGCCGGTCTTGAGCAGTCCGTCGGCTGCCTGCTGTTTCATCCTTGCCCCGCGTTTGCACTGCGAGGGGCCTGGCGGCGTGATCGCTTAGCCCGACCGGTACGCCTTTCCCGCCTGAGAGGTGGCGGACCGCTGATGCAGTGCTGGCATGGCGGTGAGACGTGCCTCGATTACGGCTGGGTGATCGTCTGCGCTCGGCGCAGCCTAATTAACATACAGAATATGGAAACTTGACGAACTACACCGGGCCCGACAGGTAAGCGGTGTTGATGATTGCAACAGGGGACTGATGATGACCCGTGTCACCACCACCACTGCCCTTTCCGCCGCGACAGCCATGGCGCTCGCACTCGGCGTCTTACCCGCTGCCGCAGCGCCGGATCTGACCCCGCTGATGACCCCGGCCGAGGTCTCGACGGCGCAGGGCAACGGCGCAATCGTGCTCGATATCCGGAGTGGCGAGGCCTTTGCCAAGGGGCATGTTCCCGGGGCCGTCAACGTCCCTTACGGCGCGTTCCGTGGGCCCGCGACCAATCCCGGCGCACTCATCTCGGATGCTGCGCTGACCAAAGCGCTCAGGGGCGCAGGGATCGAGGACGACAGCGCGGTGATCGTCGTCAATGGCGGCGAGAACCCGACGGCTTTCGGGGCGACGGCACGCGTGTATTGGACGCTGAAATCCGCGGGACTGAGCGAGCTTGCGGTCCTGAATGGCGGGACCTCGGCCTGGGTCGCCGACGGTCTGGCCCTCTCGACCGAGGCCGTTGCCGTGACGCCGAGCGAGGATGACTTTGCGATCGCCACGACCTGGGCGATGACGCGTGACGAGGTCCGCGCGGTGACCGAGGGTGAAAGCGCGGCGCTGCTGATCGATGCGCGGCCCGACGATTTCTTCCGAGGCGCGACCAAGCATCCGGCGGCGAGCTGGGCCGGAACGCTGCAGGGCGCGGTGAACCTCGTGCACGACACCTTCATCGGGCTGGATGGCAAGATGGCCGACGACCCGGCGGCAGTGCGCGCGGCGGTGGAGGCCTCGGGCTACACGCGCGGGACGACGGTGGTCAGCTTCTGCAACACCGGTCATTGGGCCGCGTCCAACTGGTTTGCGCTGTCCGAGATCGGCGGCATCGAGGGTGTGAAGCTATACCCCGAGAGCATGTCGGGCTGGTCGCGCATGTTCCCCCAGGGGTGAACTGGGCTGAATTGGGCTGAGCCGGCCCAGCCACAGCAGCACGGCAAAGACGGCCCGGTGCCCAGCAGGCGCCGGGCGCCCCATCACGGCTCATTGCCGTAGCGGTAGCTCTCACATCCCGACGGCGATCCCAATTTTGACTTGTGGCCTGTATGAGCTTGCCTGACTATGACGCTGTGATTGCAGCGAAAGATGTTGATTGATGTCATCCCATAACGGTCGGGGCGAGAAAGTGCTGCAGCGGTCTCTGGCCGGTCTGGTCGCGCTGTCGATGGGCCTGTCCGCCTGTGCCCCTGCCACCCCCACGATCCGGCGAATCCCGGCGTCGATCACGCCCGAGATCGTTGACGCGCTCGTCGTGCCTGCCCGTGGGGCGACACCGGATATGGTCTGCGAGGGTATCGACGACCTGCCGCTCCGCCAGCTCGCCTCCGATCTCGGTCAGCGTTCCTCGATGGTCGTCCGTCCCGATGACCGGAAGCTGTTGGTCGGCAAGATGGACGCGAAGAGCACCTCTACCCGCACCGACGAGACGGACGATGTCGTGACCACGGCGGAGGCCGAAGACTATGTGCGGTGGCTCGCTGGGGCGGAGAAGGGTGAGCACCTGCTTCTTGGCGTGAACTCGCCCGGTGGCAACCTGTCGATCGCCGGCGCGCTTGTCGATGCGATGGCCGCCAAGCGCGACGAGGCCAAGATCGCCACGGTGGTCCTTGGCCTCGCGGCATCGGGAGGGGCGCTCGTTGCGGCGGCGGGCAGCTACGGCTTTCGATACGCGATCGAGGGGAGCGTCTTCCTGACCCACACGGTGCAGGTCTCGACCGAGCGCTTCGCGGTGCTCGATCCGGAAGACACCGGGTTGCAGGATCTGCCCGAGGAACTGCGCGCGCAGATCCGCGCCGATCCCGGCATGATGCTGGCCTATGGCGATCTGCCGAACGGCTCGGAACTGCAACGCGATTTGAAGCTTCTCGACCTCTACATGCGCGCGCATCTCTACCACTTCACGCCGCGGGAGCTTTCCGATCTCTGCCTCGCGGCGTTGATGCCCGAGGATGGCAGCGATGTCGTGCTGTCGGCCTATCAGGCGCTGCGTCTTGGCTTTGTCGATGCGGTGGTCGTCGATACGACGCGCAATGGTGTTTTAAGCCGCGCCACAAGTGCCGATGACACGATGTGGGTGCGCGATCTCGATCCGCGTGGCGGTGGGCGCAGCCTCAGCGCGGCAACGGGTCCGTAGTCGGCAAACGAAGGGCGCGGCGGTTTTCTCGGGCAGGTATCACCGGGCCCGGGTGCTTTGGGTAGGGCGTCTCAGGCCGGCTCCAGCACTGCCTCGTCGTGATCCATCTCGGCGATATCAGCCATGGCTTCGTCCAGTGCCTCAAGCACGTCCACCGTCGCCTCGGCCTCCCCCTTTTCCATCTGGCGCGTGGCGTGACCCACCTCGACCATCACCCATGAGCCGATGAGGCGCGAGAGCGGGCAGCCCGAGATCACGCAGGAGAGATCGACGCTCTGCCGACTGCCGCAGATCTCGACGATCCCGGTCATCCGTTTCTCGTCGCTGATCTCGAGGATCTGTGCGGGGGTTGCGAGGCACATCGCGGTCAGTCCTGGATATCTGTCGGAGGATCAGTGCCCGCGACAGGTGTTTCGGGAGATCCGGCTGCCTGCGACGGGTGGCGATGGGATGATTGAGTTCCGGCGGGGGTTATGGCGCCAGCAGCACGGTGTTGCGCGCGAACGGCTGGAGCGCATGACCGGCGATGTCGATGTGGCGATCACCTCGACGATGCCGGTTGTCTTGATCATGAAAGCGCGCCCAGCCATTCGCGCAGGGCATGCGCGCTGTCGTCGAAGTCGTCGGCGGTGGCCATGGCGACCTCTGGGACTGCGGTGACCTCGAAGGTGTCGAGGATCAGCATCTCGGTCTCGTTGAAGAACTGCACCCGCCACACATTGGCGAGGCCGGTCGCCATGATCCGGCAATCGCCATAGCCGCGTGACCGGATCTTGGCCGAACCGATGCCAAGCGCCGTATCGAGGCAGGCCAAGTCCTCGGCGTCGTTCGACAGGTCCGAGAGCGTGATGACATGGGTCGGATCGCCGTCACGCCATGCCGCGCTGCGGTCGATAAGCTCCGCGACAATGGCCGGCGCTGCCGTCACGCCGGGTCGCTTCGCCGCTGTCGTGGTGGCCGGTGGGCTGGCCGGCGCAAAGGCACGGGCCGCCAGGGCACGCGGAACCGGGGCCACCTCGATCCTGTCGATCCCGCCACCGGTGATGCGCCAAAGCCCGGCAAAGACCGCCTCTTGCGCCCTGATGACGGGCTGACCGGCGACGATGCATGAGATCTCTCCCTCGCCCATCAGCGAGTCGATTTGGCGGCGGCTCTGCCAGTCGAGATAGGCCAGATCGATACTGGCGGTGGCGCCGGTTTTCGCGGCGACATCGCAGGCATCGGCGAGACGGCGGACCAATGCCACCGCCTGATCGGCGATGGGCACGCGTGGCAGGAAAAGCAGGCTCGTCGTATCGCGTTGCTTTGTCGTGGCGCGCGACAGGGGTATCAGCCCGCCTTCGTCGAGGCCGAAGGGTTCGGTCCC
The DNA here is from genome assembly GCA_039027855.1 of Pseudomonadota bacterium. Taxonomy (GTDB): domain Bacteria; phylum Pseudomonadota; class Alphaproteobacteria; order Rhodobacterales; family Rhodobacteraceae; genus Thermohalobaculum. The sequence continues at coordinate 44,726 of JBCCJI010000004.1, forward strand.
GAGGCTGAGATCGGCGTTGAGGTCGGTGGTCGGTGACTTTGACTTATCAAACATCACGGCTCCCTCCCGTCGGATGCGGCCGCTCTCGCACGGCGTCTCGTCGGCTTACACCGCGTCATGCGCAGGTCCACCATGTCGCCTGGCGCTGTGCTTCGCGGGTAGATGCAAAGCTCGTCACGAAAGGTGAGGGTGCCTCAGCGATGGCCGGTCTGCCGGTGTCCTCGCCGAATGGATGATCAGTGGAGAAGAAACCTGCCGGTGCTTCGTCCTGGTCCATTCGTCCTCTCCTCGACCGCCATGGAGCCTGGTCGCGATCAGCACCGCCGCCCTCCTGTCCACCGCCCGTTGGCATGTGGGAGAGCCTCGCACTTCCACTGGTCGGAAGCCATTCTTAAGTCGGGGGGCCCTCAGGTGATCTGACCTGGATCAAACTCGGGGGCTGCCTTTTGACGGTTCAGCGCGAAAAAGCCCTTAAATTCAGCAGACTGAGTATTCTGTCGGCACTCTGCCGCACAAGAAATGTCACGCCCGAACAAAATTAGCGTGATTCAGATCTTTAGCGGCGCACAGCCCCACATGCGGCTGGCGCGCGCATCACCACCGGCTGTCATCAGGCGCCACAAGCGCATCGAGACCGGCTTTCGCGCCGATTTGAGCCATCTCGCCTCATCCGGTAGTTGCACACGGCATACGTGTTGAGGCCTACTCTGGGTGGGTGGATTAGGGTGTTGATGATGCGTGTCACGCAGGTTTTGCGTCCGTTTGCGATCGCCGTGGCGATCTCGTCCTTGTTGGCTGCGCCGGCGACGGCGGCCACTTTCGCGATTGCGCCCTTCACGCTGACCTGTACGGGCGGTGGGTGCCAGTCTTTGCTCACGGCGGTCGAGCGGCCGGACGGCATCCTTATTCAGCCCTTCAGCGACATCACGGTCTCGGGCAGCATCGAGGCCGATCTGGATGGGCCCCGACCGGAGATCCGCTCGATCGATCTCGATCTGGATTTCACCGACTATCTGCTGGTCAGTCGCGGGTTCACCGTGGGGGACGATGGCATCTCGATCTATGAGGGCGAGCTTGCCCGATACAGCACGCGCCTGTCCGGCACGGCGCTGCAGATCGGCGCCAACATCGCCCTCACCGCGACGGATGGAGCGCTCGCGCTGGATCTCTCAGGCGCGGTGGGGCGCGGGGATGACAACGATGATGTCGCGATCCTGACCGTGCCGATCGCGCCGTCCGGCGACGAGATCACGTGGCGCACCGGTGTGGTGGGTCCCGGGCCCGTCGCGGGGGAGCTTATCCTGCGCTTTCTGCCGGGTTCGGTCATGGTCGAGATCGAGGGGCGTGCCGCCCCGGGCGTCACCGATTTCGAAGACATGTGGGCCGGCATGACGGGCATGACACGGCTGAGCCACACTGACCGGGTGACGTTGACCGCCGCCAACGCCAGCCTCGTCGCGCCGGCCAATCTGGCGCTGACGGCCGTCCCGCCGCCCCCCGGTCTCGCGCTGATCGTGGCGTCGCTGGCAATGATGGGTCTTGTCGGGGCCCATTCGCGCGACTGAGCCTTAGAAAAAGCGCTGCATGATGACAAAGCCCGCCAGCGCCAGGTTGAACAGGCTGATGCCGCCCAGGATACGGACCATGCGCATCTTACGCTTGGCCCAGGTCGAGCGGAGATAGACGGCGTGCAGCACACGCTCGCCGGGGCTGGCGGCCATCAGCGTGAAGGTGCGCAGGAACTCCTGGTAACTGTCCTTCTCTCCGATGGCGTCGAGGTAGAGCGCCTGGCGCGCGTCTTTCATCTGCTTGCCGCCCCCGCCCGTAAACAGCATCGTCCAGACGCCGAGCGCGACGGCCCCGACCGATAGCAGGGCGAGGAGCAGGGCCAGCATGGCTTGCTCGTTCGACCAGGCGGTGAGCGAGAGAGCGGCGTTCATGACCATGAAGGTGCGCGCTTGCATCTCGCCGCGGCGGATCTCGTCCTCGGCATGGGTGAGCAGGTCCATCGCCTGCTCGAAATTCGGCACCGGCGGCTTTTGCGCCTGGATCATCGTGGCCCCCTCGTTCCCCTCGCCGAAAAATAGCGCGGATGGACCGTTGGCGAGGGGTCGGGCAGAAATCGTCGCGGACCTTCGCTCGCAGTCGCGTGACAAGGCGCGGTTCTCCGCGCAGCGATGTTTGTAGATCCGCCGATATCAGGGCTATAGAGTCACGCAATCGGTCCTGAACTGCAGAGCACGTGCCTAGAGATGACTGCTGAGAAAACCATAAAACCCGCCACCCTCAACAAGGGCCGCCGCAAATTCGTCAAGCGCCATGGCAAGCGGCTGATGCGCTGGGCGGCGGAGTTTCAGTCGCGCCAGAGCTTGGTGCCGGACACTCCCTTCATCGACCCGGCGCATTTCCCGTTCTTGAAGGAGTTTGAGGAGAAGGCCGACATCATCACCGAGGAAGTGCGCGGCATCCTGCAGCATCGCGACGCGATCCCGGGTTTTGAGCAGATCTCTCCCGATCAGTACCGGATCGCGGTGGAAAGGCAGTGGAAGACCTTTGTCCTGTTCGGGTTTGGCTTCGCGCTTGAGAAGAACTGCAAATCCGCGCCTGCGACGGCCGAACTTTTGCGGCGGATCCCGAACATCCAGACGGCCTGGTTCTCGATCCTAGCGCCTGGTTACCACATTCCCGCCCATACCGGTGTCACCAAGGGAATCGTGAGGGCGCATCTCGGGCTGATCATCCCCAGGGAGCGGGAGAAGTGCCGCATCCGCGTCGACAGCGAGATCCGTGCCTGGGAGAGCGGCAAGGTGATCATGCTGGACGACACCTACGAGCACGAGGTCTGGAACGAGACCGATGAGGAGCGGGTGATCCTGCTGTTCGATTTCGACCGACCAATGCGTTGGCGGGGGCGGCTGCTCAACAAGATCCTGATGAAGGCGCTGAAGCTGACCGCGTTCTATCAGGAGCCGAAGAAGAACCTCGCCGATTTTGAGAGCCGGTTTGAGGCGGCGACAAAGCGCGCCGACAAGACGCTGGAGTCGCTCAGCGATTGAGCGTGTTTCGCCTGCGTGGCTAAAACGCGTCACCCTGTGGCGGTACTGCAAGAAAATGCTTGGAGATCGTCCTTGATTCGGTACTGTTCGCGCCACCGCATTCGAGCAAGGGATGGCGGAGATGACGAACCAACCACATCTGTCCATCCTGGGCTGCTGATCGGCGCCCGCGCGTTTATCATCCATCGCATTATGATTGGGCTGCAAGGCTCTGATCGGATGTAGATATCCGGTGCATTGCGGCATGCGAAAAGTCGAAGGGCGTTGGCTATTAGGCCACGCACATCCCATGATCGATAGTTTCTCAGACTGGCTCGCCGGTGCGGTGGCGAGCGATTTCTTCGCTGGTGGCGTGGCGCTCGGCCTGATGGGCGCGGCGCTTGCCTCGGTGCGTGCTGTGGCATTTGCGGCACGGCGGCTCTTCTGGCGCCGCTTTGCCCTGCGCGTCGAGCTCGACAACCGCACCGAGGCCTATGGCTATCTGATGCGCTGGATCGAGGAGGCTGGCGTGCTGTCACACACACGGTGCCGCCGGGCGCTCAGGCCCATGGGCCACCGCGATGTGGAGGTGCTGGCGCCCGCTCCCGGGGCGTACTGGTACTGGCATGACGGCCGCCTTTGCCGCTTTGACCGTAGCTTCCTCGAGAAGGGCGAGGGCGGTGGTCAGCGCAACGGTCCCACCGAGGAGATCGGCATCACCGTCCTGCTGGGCGATATCGCGGTGATCGAGGGATGGATCGCCGCCGGGCGCGCCATCGCCGAGCGGTGCGATCGGATCGGACCCGGCCTGCACGTGCTGCGTGGCGACTGGTGGAACGGTCTCGGCGATGTGCCGCGGCGCCCCATCGCGACCGTCATCGCCGAGGATGACCGGGTCGAGCGTCTGATGGCCGATGTCGCGCGGTTCTACGGCGCGGCCGACTGGTATGGCGCGCGGGGTGTGCCATGGCGGCGGGGCTACCTGCTCTATGGCCCGCCCGGCACGGGCAAGTCGTCGGTGATCCGGGCGATTGCCTCAGAGCTTGGGCGCGATATCGCGGCGCTCGATGTTGGCCGACCGGAGCTTTGCGATGACGATCTGCGCGAGGGGCTGGTCTCGGCACCCGACGGTGCGTTGATCGCGATCGAGGATATCGACGCGGTCTTCGCCGGGAGAGAGGGCGGTGAGAGGAAGGGCGGCGTGAGCTTCTCGGGCCTGTTGAACGCGCTCGACGGCGTGGCGGCGCAGGAGGGGCGCGCGGTGTTCATGACGACGAACCACCGCGAGCGTCTGGACCCAGCACTGATCCGGCCGGGGCGGGCCGATCTGCATGTCGAGCTTGGGCTCGTCGGGCGGGATGCGGCGCTCAGCTTCTTCCGGCGCTTCTTCCCGGGGGAAGACGCGCTGGCGGCACGCTTTGCCCATGCTCTGGGTGAGCGTCGCGTGTCGCCCGCGGCGCTGCAGGGCTGGCTGCTCGCCCATGCCGACGACCCGGCTGAGGCGGCCGAGGCCTGGTCGCTGGGCGCGGAGGCCGATCAGGCCGGGATCGACGCCGCCCGCGTCGCGGCCGAGTGAGGCCCAACGAAAAGCCGCCGCGTCCTGTCCTGGCGCGGCGGCGATGGTGCGCGGCAGGTGCCGATCAGGCCAGCGCGGCCTCGAGCTCCAGGTTCAGCGTCTCATCGACCTTCTCGAGGAAGCCCATGGTCGTCAGCCAGCCCTGGTCGGGCCCGATCAAAAGCGCCAGGTCCTTGGTCATGTGACCGTTCTCGACGCATTGCACGGTCACCCGCTCCAGCGTCTCGGCGAAGGTCTTGAGCTGGTCGTTGCCATCCAGCTTCGCACGGTGCTTGAGCCCACCGGTCCAGGCGTAGATCGAGGCGATGGAGTTGGTCGAGGTCTCCTTGCCCGCCTGGTGCTGGCGATAATGCCGCGTCACGGTGCCATGCGCAGCCTCGGCTTCCACCGTCTTGCCGTCGGGCGTCATGAGTACCGAGGTCATCAGGCCGAGCGAGCCGAAGCCCTGCGCGACGGTGTCGGACTGCACGTCGCCGTCATAGTTCTTGCAGGCCCAGACATAGCCGCCGTTCCACTTCATCGCGCAGGCGACCATGTCGTCGATCAGGCGATGCTCGTAGGTGATGCCGGCCTTCTCGAAGCGGTCCTTGAACTCCTCGTCATAGACCTTCTGGAACAGCTCCATGAAGCGGCCGTCATACTGCTTGAGGATCGTGTTCTTGGTCGACAGATACACCGGCCAGCCGAGCGAGAGGCCGTAGTTCATCGAGGCGCGGGCGAAGTCGATGATCGACTGGTCGAGGTTGTACATCGCCATGGTGACACCGCCGCCGGGGGCGTCGAACACCTCGTGCTCGATCTCCGTGCCGTCCTCGCCCACGAACTTGATCGAGAGCTTGCCCTTGCCGGGGAACTTGAAATCGGTGGCGCGGTACTGATCGCCAAAGGCATGGCGGCCGACGACGATGGGCTTGGTCCAGCCCGGCACGAGGCGCGGTACGTTCTGGCAGATGATCGGCTGGCGGAAGATCACGCCGCCCAGGATGTTGCGGATCGTGCCGTTGGGGCTCCGCCACATCTTCTTCAGACCGAACTCCTCGACGCGGCCCTCGTCCGGCGTGATGGTGGCGCATTTGACGCCGACGCCGTACTGCTTGATCGCGTTGGCGCTGTCGATGGTGATCTGGTCGTCGGTGCGGTCACGTTCCTCAACGCCGAGGTCGTAATACTTCAGGTCGATGTCGAGGTAGGGAAGGATCAGTTTCTGCTTGATGAAGTCCCAGATGATGCGGGTCATCTCGTCGCCGTCGAGCTCGACGACGGGGTTCGCAACCTTGATTTTCGACATGCTTGAACGTCTCCCAGGCCTTGCGGTTTCTTGCCCGCCGTATAGCGGCGGGCATTCCACTCTGCAACTTAGCATTCCAAATCCGGCCATAAGTGCCATGGCTTGCGGGCGGCGATGAGCGTGGATCGTCTCGACGCGGCCGGCGTGCCATGGCGCAAACGGGCGCGGCGGGCCTGGATGGGCGTGCAGACGGCGCTCGGCCGGCCGCGCGGGTTTTTCAGCCCCTATCGTTATGCCGCCTCGGTGGCTCCTCCGGCCGGCTATCCCGCCTTGGCGTCACCTTTCGCGCGCGCTTTCGCAGCCTCCGCGAAGGGTGCGGCGGGCCAAGGTCTGGCCGCGCCGGCCGACGTCGCCGCCGCGATCCAGACACGGCGCAGGGCGCTGCTTGCGCTTGGTGGGCCCGCGCCCCGGCCGCGCTGGGGGCAGAGCTGGTATCCGGGTCTGGACGGGGCCGCGGCCTATGCGATCGTCGGCGCGTCTCAGCCTAGCCGGATGATCGAGGTCGGTTCCGGCCATTCGACCCGCTTCATGGCGCAGGCGCTTGCCGATGCGGGGCGGGATGACTGCGCGATCACCTGCATCGACCCCGCACCGCGCGCCGCGTTGCAGGGGCTCGGCGTGCGCTGGGAGCGGCGCCTGCTGACGGTCGACGATGTGGCGCTGTTTGCGGGTCTGGAGCCCGGTGACGTGGCGTTTTTCGACAGTTCTCACCTGCTCTGGCCTGGGTCGGACGTGGACATCATTCTGAACGGGATCTTGCCGGCTCTCGCACCGGGTGTCTTGGTGCACTTCCACGATGTCGTGCTGCCCGACGCCTATCCGCAGAATTGGGCCTGGCGGGGATATACCGAGCAGCTGGCGCTCTCGGGCTGGATCGCGGGCGGTGGTGCACGCATCCTTTGGTCGAGCCACTATGCCCGCCACCATGCCGGCTGGGCTGAGGAGGGCGTGTTGGCCGAGATCCCGCGCGATCCGGCGGCGCCCGAGACGGCGCTGTGGCTGATCCGTGCATGAGTGCCGGTGGCGCGGCGTCGCCGCGGCCGTACCGGGATGACGCGCCGGTTTGATCTGGGGCGCGAGGCAGGCGATAGAGCCTACGCGCGGCATCGGGAGAGAGCCCATGAGCGGTGAGAGCGAGACCAACGGTGCGAGCCCGGCGGGCCCTTTCGCCGTGCTGGTGGAGCCGCAGCTTGGCCAGAACATCGGTGCGGCGGCGCGGGCCATGTGGAATTTCGGCCTGGACCGCATGCGCATCGTCAATCCCCGCGACGGGTGGCCCAACCCCGACGCGGTGGGACCGGCCTCGGGCGCGGGCCGGCTGCTTGATGAGGCGCGTCTCTTCGCGACCACGGCCGAGGCGGTGGCGGATTGCGGCGTGGTCTACGCGACGACGGCGCGCCCACGCGAGCAGGCCAAACGGGTCTTGAGCCCCGAGTTTGCCATGCGCGAGGCGGCCGAGCACATCGCCGACGGCACCCGGGTCGCCGTGCTGTTCGGGCCGGAGCGGGCTGGTCTCGCCAATCCGGATGTCACGCTGTCCTCGGCGGTGGTGACGGTGCCGGTGAACCCTGCCTTTGCCTCGCTCAACCTGGCGCAATGCGTTCTGCTGATGAGCTATGAGTGGCGCCGTGCATCGGCCGAGGTCGAACACGCGGCGCTCTCGACCGGCAAGGCAGTCTTGGCCGAGAAAGCCGAGGTCGCGCGGATGCTCGACCATCTGGTCGGTGAGCTCGAGGGGGCGAATTTCTTCTTCCCGGCCGGCAAGCGTCCCTCGATGGAGATGAACCTGCGCAACCTCTTCCAGCGTCAGACGCTGACCGATCAGGACGTTCGCACCCTCCGCGGCGTGATCCGGGCGTTGTCGGAGGGACCGCGGCGGCGCCGGGACGCGCCCTGAGCCTCGGCCAGCACCGACTGCAGCCACCGCCCACAGCCGGGGCGCTTTCGATGGCCGTGCAGATCCCTGAAGGCTGCCGTTGGTGGTGTGTCGCGGGGCGCGCCGGAGGTGTCCGTGGCCATGTGCGCGCGGAGGCTGCGACGCTCGCACAGGCGGCGGTGGCTTGCGAACGGGCGGCATGGCTTTTACCTCCCGAGAAGCGACCAGGAGGCAGCGATGGCCAAGGGTGCCGTTTTTCAGGATGTCACGGCGGCCAACCGCAGCGAGGCGGCGGCCGCGGTCAAGCCGGTGCGCCGCCCGGACCCGGCAGCCAGCCTGCGCGGGCGCCATGCCATCGCGGTCTGGCTCTGGACCCTGGCGGGGCTCGTCGTGGTTATGGTGCTGGTCGGCGGGCTCACGCGGCTGACGGATAGTGGCCTGTCGATCACCGTCTGGGACCCGGTGATGGGCGCCGTCCCGCCGCTGTCCGAGGCCGATTGGATCGCCGCCTTCGAGATGTACAAGACCACGACCGAGTACCAGGTCCAGAACAGCTGGATGACGCTCGACGACTTCAAGCCGATCTTCTGGTGGGAATGGGGGCATCGCCAGCTTGGCCGGTTCATCGGCGTGGTCTGGGCGGTCGGGCTGCTGGGTTTCCTGGTTTTCCGTGTCGTGCCGCGGGGCTGGACGTGGCGGCTCGTCGTGCCGGGGCTGCTGGGCGGTGTGCAAGGCGCCATCGGTTGGTGGATGGTCTATTCGGGCCTCGTCGGCCGGCTCGACGTCGCCTCCTATCGCCTAGCGACCCATCTCGGCCTCGCTTTCGTGATCTTTGCGATGCTGGTCTGGTATGCGCGCCGGATCCGCCTGCCCGAGGCCGAGATCGTGCAGGCCCGGCGCAGGCGCGCAGGCGGCGGCGGCTGGATGACGGCCTTCGCAGCGCTCGCCTTCGTGCAGATCCTGATCGGGGCGCTGGTGGCGGGCATCGATGCCGGACGCTCCTACACCGATTGGCCCTTGATGGGGGGAGAGTTCTTCCCCTCGCTGGCCTTCAGCATCGAGCCCTTCTGGGCGAATTTCTTCGAGAACCCGGGGCTCGTGCAATTCATCCACCGCATGGTCGGTTATGTCGTGCTGCTGGCGGGCGTGGTGCTGGCCATCGCGCTGATGCGCCGGGCCGAGAGGGCGGTGCGCCGTCACGGGCTGGGGTTGTTGCTGCTGGTCGTGGCGCAGACCGCGATCGGGATCGTGACGGTGCTGTATGCCGCACCGATCGAGATCGCGATCTGGCACCAAGCGGGTGGCCTGGCGCTTTGGGGCGTCGCGATATCGGCGATGTTTACCCTGGCCTATCCCCCGGCGGTCAGGTTGCGCGGGGGCTAGGGCGGCGAGCGCGCGCTAGTCCTCCCCGGACCAGTCGGGGGCGCGCTTGTCGAGGAACGCGCGCAGCCCTTCTGCGGTACCCCGGTCCGTCAGGTTGTCGGCGATCACCCGGGCGGTGTGGCCATAGGCCTGGTCCAGCGGCATCTCGGCCTGCTCGTAGAACGCGCGTTTGCCATGCCGGAGCGCCGAGGGCAGCTTGGCGGCGAGCTTCTTCGCCATCTCGTCCACCGTCGCGTCGAGCGCATCGGCATGCACGGCGTGGTTTGCGAGGCCCGCCTCCACCGCCTCGACCGCGCTTAGAAAGCGGCCGGTCGACAGCATCTCAAAGGCCCGCTTGCGCCCGATATTGCGGCTGAGCGCGACCATCGGGGTGGAGCAGAAGAGACCGATATCGACCCCGTTCACGCCAAAGCGCGCCTCATCCGAGGCGATGGCCAGATCGCAGCTTGCCACCAGCTGGCATCCGGCCGCCGTGGCAAGCCCATGCACGGCCGCGATCACCGGCACGCGCAGGCGCGGCAGGCGCGTCATCATCGCGGTGCATTGGGCGAACAGCGCCTCGAACGCCGCGCGGCCGCCATCGGGCGCGTTCCGCATGCCATCGATCTCTGCGAGGTCGTGACCGGCGCAGAAGGCCCGCCCCGCGCCGCGCAGCACGACGACACGCACACTTCGATCCCGCTCAATCGCATCAAGGGCGGCGGTGATCTCGGTCATCAGCGCCGTGGAGAGCGCATTGAGCGCGCGGGGTCGGTTGAGGGTCAGCGTCGCGACATGACCATCGAGCGTGATGTCGAGCAGGGTCTCGGGGCTGGCGCCGTCCATCTGTGTCCTCCGCGGGCTGCTGCGCGGGAGCCTAGCCGTCAGGGCCATCGCGTGGCAAAGCCTTGTGATGAGAGACCACCGGCGGAGAAGCGCGCGATGGCGGAACATGGTGGCCCCCAGGCAGCGAGGCGCCGATGACAGAGCCTCGGATGGACAGAGCAACGCTATCGGCGTTCCTCGATGAGGTGTTTCCCCAGATCCGTGGCGAGATGTCGGTCGTGTCGGTCGCGCCCATGGCCGCTGTGATGCGCCTGCATGTCGGCGAGCGGCATCTGCGCCCGGGGGGTACCGTCTCGGGCCCCTCGATGTTCGCGCTGGCCGATTGTGCATTCTACGCGGCGGTATTGGGGATGATCGGGCGCGAGGCCCTGACCGTGACGACGTCGCTCACCATCAATTTCATGCGCAAGCCCGAGCCGGCCGACCTGTGGGGCGAGGCGCGGATCCTCAAACTCGGGCGCAGCTTGGCGGTCGGCGATGTGCTGCTGACCCAGCCCGGCATGGCCGGCCCCGTCGCGCAGGCGAGCGTCACCTACGCCATCCCGCCGCGCCGAAAGGGCGCGCCGTGACCGAGGCGATGGCGCCCGACCGCCGCGGGCGTCTGCGCCTGGTGCGGTTCGGTCGCGTGGCGCTTGGGGCATTTCTCGCGGTGTCGGTGGTCTTGGCGCTTGGCACGGCGTGGCGCGATCCGGCGCTTTATCCCGCGCCTCCGGGGGCAGAGCGGTGGGTGACGGTGGTCGATCACGGCTGGCATACCGGCATCGTCCTCGATCCGACCGATCTGCGCGCGGCAGCCGTCATCATCGGGCGCGACGATCCGGCAGCGGCGCATGTGATCCGTTCGCTGGCCGCCTTGGCGCCCGCCGCCGGCTATCTGGAGGTCGGCTGGGGCGATGCCGCCGTCTACCGCTCGACCCGGCGCATTGAGGATCTCTCGGCCGGCTTGGCGCTCGCCGCGCTCCTCTGGCCGACGCCCTCGGCTCTGCATGTCGTGGCGCTCAACGGGCCCGCGGCGTGGTCGTTCCCCCGCTCTGCCCGGCAGGACCTGCCGCTGACGGATGCCGGTTTTGCGGCGCTTGCGACGCGGCTGGCCGAGACAGTGGCACCTGGCGCTGACGGCCAGCCGGTGGCTTTGGGGTTGGGTTTGTACGGTGACAGCCGGTTTTATGCCGCGCGCCCAAGCTACAGCGCGCTCAGGACCTGTAATCACTGGGTCGCCGCGCTGCTGCGCGCCGCCGGGGTACCGGCGTCGTGGTCGTTCTCTGCTTTCAGCGGCGGCTTGATGCTGGAGCTCGCGATCCGCGCGTGACCGTGGGGTTTTCTGATACCCCATTTTCAATCTACTGCTTTTGCTTCGGAATTTCGCCTGCTCTGCTCTTGACTTGATCTGCGGCGTCGGCGATATGGCGCCCCGATCAATCGAGGGAGCCTCGCGATGAAGACCTTTTCCGCAAAGCCTGCGGATATCGAGAAGGAGTGGGTTCTGATCGACGCCGAGGGTGTCGTTCTGGGCCGCCTCGCCTCGATTATCGCCATGCGCCTGCGTGGCAAGCACAAGGCCTCGTTCACGCCGCATATGGACATGGGCGACAATGTCATCGTCATCAACGCCGAGAAGGTGAAGCTGACGGGCAACAAGCGCCGCGACAAGACCTATTACTGGCACACCGGCTATCCCGGCGGGATCAAGAGCCGCACGGCCGAGCAGCTGCTCGACGGGCGCTTTCCCGAGCGGGTGGTGTCGAAGGCCGTGCAACGCATGATGCCGGGCGGCCCGCTCACGCGCCGTCAGCTCACCAATCTGCGCGTCTATGCCGGGGCCGAGCATCCGCACGACGCCCAGACGCCCGCGGTGATCGACGTCGCCGGCGCCAACGCCAAGAACACGCAGTCTGCACGGGGGGCCAGCTGATGGCCGAGGAAATCAAGTCGCTTGACCAGCTTAAGGACGCGGTCGCCGAACAGGCCGTGGTCGAGGGCGCGGATGCCGAGATCGAGGTGCGTGCGCCGCGCGAGCCGGTGCGCGACCAGCACGGCCGCTCCTACGCCACCGGCAAGCGCAAGGACGCGGTGGCCCGCGTTTGGGTCAAGCCCGGCGCGGGGCGCGTGGTCGTCAACGGCAAAGAGGTCGACACCTATTTCGCGCGGCCCGTGCTGCAGATGGTGGTGGCGCAGCCCTTCCGCGTGGCCAATGTCGCCGGTCAGTTCGACGTGATGGCGACCGTCAAGGGCGGCGGCTTGTCGGGCCAGGCGGGCGCGGTGAAGCATGGGATCTCAAAGGCGCTCAGCCTTTATGACCCGGAGCTGCGACCCTCGCTGAAGGCCGCGGGCTTCCTGACCCGTGACAGCCGCGTGGTGGAGCGTAAGAAGTACGGCAAGCGCAAGGCCCGCCGCAGCTTCCAGTTCTCGAAGCGCTGATCTCTCTCCGGCAGGGTTGCCGGGATACCGAAGAGAAGGGCGCGGCCTCGGGTGACCGCGCCCTTTGCCTTTTCTACGCCTATACCGATGTGGCCCGGTCTCGCCAGACCTGTCCAGGTGGCGGCAGACGACAAGCACCCGGCGACCGTGGTCGCGGGGTGCCAAACTCGGCAGCCTGACGCGTTCGCGGTAGCGGCAGGCGGATCAGCCGATGGCGACCGGGTCGGTCAGCAGATCTTCGTCGAGGCCGCGGAAGCCCACGACACGCTCCAGCGTCAAGGTGTCTTCGGCGCTCAGGTCGATGATCAGATCATCGCCGTCGACGCTCACCCCGGTGGTCTCGTCGCCATCATTCGCCAGCAACAGGGCCAGATCGTAGAAGTCCTGTTCCTCATCCAGCGTCGTCTCGAGGGTTACGAGGTCGAGCGTGTCGGTCCCGCGCCGCCCGGACAGCGTGAAATCGAGGATCGTGTCGAGCCCGGCCTCGTAGCGGAACGTGTCGTCGCCCTGACCGCCGCGATAGGTGTCGTTGCCCGCACCGCCGACCTGCAGGTCGTCACCGCGCCCACCGTTCAGGGTGTCGTCGCCGTCGCCGCCATACTGGCGGTCATCGCCGCGCCCGCCACTGAGTTCGTCATTGCCACCAAAGCCGCTCTGCACATCATCGCCCGAACGACCGAACAGGCGGTCATCACCGCGTCCGCCCACCTGATCGTCGTCGCTGCGTCCGCCGATGTCGCGTGCATCGCTCACTTCAGCGTCGCTGCCGTCGATCAGCCCTTCGGCCTTGGCGATCACTGCTGCACCGGCCTCTGCCCCCAGGGTGCGTCCGTTAAGATCGCCGTCCTCGAAGTGGATGCCGCCATAGAGCCGGCTGAGACCGGCCTCATCCGCGGCATCTGTGAATGTGGACCAACCGAGCGTCAGGTCTTCCGACGGGGTGCTGCTCGGCTCGAAACGCGAGGACAGCGCCGGGAAGGTGATCTCACCGCCGAAGTCGTTCGAGCCCGTGAAAGAGGCCAGAACCGCTGCACCCGCGGCGGAGAAGGCGCTGTGACCCGACGTATACTCGGCGAAGGGCGGTGAGACGTCTGCGCCCGGGGTCTGGTAGGTGATGAAATCCTCGGCGAGGATGGTCTGAGTGCCGACGAACTCGCCCGCATACGCTTCGATCGTGTTACCGTCGGGGCCCTCATCACCGATCAGGCCAAGCTTGCCGAGTTCGCGGATGGCGCGCACTGGGCGGGCATAGTCGTAGAAGAACTTGGTCTCCCAGGTCGCTATGCCCGCGTCCTGCACCGCATTGGCAAGTTGGAAGAACAGCTGCGCGTCCTCATCCAGCGTGTTGCCATCACGGGTGGAGACGAACTGGCCGAAGGTCATCCACGTACCCGGCGGGAAGGACGTGCCGCCGCCATCCTCCCAGAACTCGGCAATCAGCTTCTGCTCTTCGGTCAGGTTTGCGCTGAAGTCGATCACCTCCTCGGCCTGAGTGATGAAGCGCGTTTCGATCACTTCGCCGACCAGATCGGGCGTCACAGGGATCTCGGTGCCGGCGGTGAAGAAGGTGCCGCCGATCGTGGCGTCACTGCCGAGCGTGATGGTGCCCGCCTCGACGTTGAGCGTCGCGTCGGAGAACGCCTCGGTGAAGAAGGCCTGCGGAGCTTCGGGGCGGAGATCGGCGCCGGCCTGGATGCCGAAGGGCGTCACCTCGCCCCAATGGGGGGTCAGGAAGCTCTGCGGTGTCTCGCCAGGGCGCTCTTCAGGGTCGTCAGGGTCGATCGGCACGAACTCCGGGGTCCAGGCGGTGATGTCGTTGATGGTGCCGGGGTCGGGATTGGTCGGCGCGTAACCCGTTGTATCGGCATAGCCGTTGGCCTGGTTCGAGCCATCATCGGCGCGGTCCGCCTTGATCGCTTCGCCGACGGCGATGCCAAGCGCTTCGGGGCTGCCTTCGGCCGGGATCGCGGTGGGGTCGATCCCCGCCTCGGCCGCTGCGGCGTCAAAGATGTCCTGCTGGGCCGGAAAGAGGTCGATCAGCACGGTATAGGCCGCAAAGCTCATGGCGATGGCTTTGTTGGCGTCGCTGATCGCTTCGACACCGACCTGGGTCGTATCGCCGACGACCGAACCGGTGGCATCGATGTCGAACGACGCCCAGGCGTCGTAGATGGCGGTATGGGTAATGGCGTACGCACGCGACGCGATGGTGGGCCCGACAGCGGTTTCGATCACGGCGGCCTGGACTGCCCGATCCCAAAGGATCGAGGGCGTCGGGGTGTCGTTCACGACGCTGACGAGCTGGGTCTCGGGGTTCAGGACGAGAAGCTCGGCAGTCGTGGTCATACGCACTATTCCTTCTGTCAGATTTCGGGCGTTTCGGATGGTTCCCCACCACCGATGGCGATGAGTCCCCACCACCTTGCGGAAACCTAGATCATTTTTGCAATGAATGAGTGACGCTGCGTCAGTGTGACATCAATCGAACGTGCAGAGTGGCACTTCGGAGACCGGGCACCGTGCTCCAGGGGGCCGCCGTGGTTGACGGAGGGGGCGCGTCGTGGCCTTACGGCGCCGGGTCGCATCAGTCTTGGCGGGCGGGATGAGTGAAGGGGAGACCGCGCACCGGGGCGCGCCACACCGCTATGACGGGCCGGCGGTCTTTCATCTCGGCCACATCAAGACAGCGTCGACCTACCTTCAGGCACGGGTCTTCGGGCAACCGGGCACCGGCAGCGGGGTGCCGGGCGGGGAAGCGTCGCGCCGTCACCTGGTCAGTGAGCTTGTCGTTTGCGACCCCTATACCTTTGATGCGTGTGCCGTGGCGCAGCGCTTTGCCGCGCTGGAGGAGCCTGTGAGGGTGCGTGGGCTGGTGCCCGTCTGGTCGGACGAAGTGCTGATCGGCGACCCGTGTCAACGTGCCTATCACGGCCGCGTCGTAGCCGACCGATTGATCGCGATGGGCCGCGATATCCGGGTGCTGATCGTCGTGCGTGAGCAGCGCTCTTTCGCCTGGTCCGCCTATCGCCAGTATCTCCGCGATGGCGGTATTCTGAAACTGGAGGAGTTCATCGGCCGGCCAGGGCTAACGCCGTCTTTCACGCCGTGGCTGCGCCCCGATTACCTTGAGTTCCACCACGCCGTCGCCCATTGGCAGGGCGCGATCGGGGCGCAGCATGTGACGGTTCTGCCCTATGAGATGTTGCGCGGCGATCCTGCGGCGTTCATGGCGGCCATTGCGCCGCTCTTCGGGCAGGCCGCGCTGGCCCCAGCCGATACCGAGAGCGTGAACGTGGCGGAGAGACCGGCCGTGCTCGGCCTTCGGCGGCTTGCCAACCGGCTTGCGCCACCCGGCGTGCTGGGTGACCGCCCGACCGTGGTTCAGCGGGCTCTCAACCGGGGCGTCAGATACGCCAGCGGGCTGGCGCCCGCGAGCATGGATCGTTCGGTCGAGCGTCATGCGAAGGGGATGATTGCCGCCCTGTACCAAGAGCGTTTCGATGCCTCGAACGCTCGGCTGTCGGCGATGACCGGTCTCGACCTCGCCCGATGGGGATACCCGGTCGGCTGACTCACCGCCCGCGGGCGAGGACCGGTTCGGTACCGAAGGTGGCCGGGTCGTCGACCGCGCGCACGAGATAGTCGGCCACATCCGCACGGCAGATCAGGCCGTTGCGCCAGGTGGGCTCGTCCAGCAGCACGGCGTACTTACCCGACGCCTTGAAGTTGGTAAGGATGACGGGGCGCGCGATGGTCCAGTCGGTATCGGAGGCTTTGATGAGCGCCTCTTGCCGGCCTTTGTCCTCGTAGATCTTGCCGAGGATCAGACCGTGGCCCAGCATCTCCAGAGCGCTCATGGCGACGCGGCTGGTGCCGGCGCCGAAGCCGGTGAGGCAGATCACCCGGCGCATCTTCTGCTCGGCCATCGCCTTCAGCAGGATCTCGGTCGCATGCGAGAACATGGTGACCTTGCTGGTGATGGTCTCGCGGTTCAGCGGCATGCCGAGCGTCTGGATGACCGCGTCCTGTCCCTCCAGCGCCGCGGCGACGCTGTCATGCTCGAGCGCGTCACCCTTGAACTTCTCGAGCGCGGGATGGGTGATGTCGAGCGCATCGATGCTGCGCGACATGGCGCGAACCTCATGGCCATGCTCAAGCGCGGTCTCGACGGTCAGCTTGCCGATGCCCTTGCTGGCACCGATGACGAGGATACGGCTCATGGCAACTCCGGTTTGGCGAGGTCGATGGGACTGGCTGCAGATCGGGCGCTGCGTGGCGCACTGAGGAGGACGGTGCGCGAGCTAGCTGCGCGGTGCGTCGGGATTGAGGCGCAACATCACGAAATTCAGGTAACCGGCGAAGGTGACCCAGATCAGATAGGGGACAAGCAGCCACACGGCCGTCGCGCTGTACGGCGCGAAGACGACCATCGTCGCCACAATCGAGAGCCAGAGCGCGATCAGCTCGATCAGCCCCCAATCCATGCGTTTGAGGCCGAAAAAGATGCCCGACCAGGCGAAGTTGATCACCAGGTGCACGAAGTAGACGGTGTAGGCCAGCGTGGCACCGCCCCAGCCTGCCTGTTTCCAGACGAGAAAGCCCGACACCGCGATCATGATGTAAAGCGGTGTCCAGACGACCGGGAAAAGCCAGTTGGGCGGGCGCCAGGACGGGTGGTTCAGACGCTCATACCACTCACCCGGGGCGAAGAGGCCACCGGCCGATGCGGCACCGAACGCCGCGACGCAGAACACGGCGAGCGCGATAAAGCTGTCGAGATCCACACTGCCACCCAGTATTATCGCCAGACGTTCGAGCACTTTGCTGTCCCGCAGCGAGATTTCAAGCTGTCGCGACAAAACGTTCGCGCATTGCAGGGAACCCCTTGGAGCCGTATTTTGCCCTCAACCCCCAGAAGCGGGTGAAGGGAGGATGAGCGCATGGGCACGAATGCCGGGTCAGGCGGCGGCAGGAGGCCGCGTCGCGTGAAGGCGGTTGCACGGCGTGCGCTCTCGGCCATGGCGGCCAGCGACCCGGCGCTTGGCGGCACGTCACCACGCGATATCAGCTATTCGTTCTCGGGGCGCAGCAGGGCGGCGCGGGCGGTGATCCGCTCGATCGAGAACCTGACGGGTCGCCCCCGTCTGCTGCGCATGGCCGACGGTTACGACCGCGATGTCGCGGCGGGCGAGGATTTCTGGGAGGTCATGCGCTCTCGCTACGGCATCACGCTCGATGTGGGCGGCAATGGCTTGGCCGGCATCCCGCGCGAGGGGCCGCTCGTGATCGTCGCCAATCATCCCTACGGCATCCTGGACGGGCTGGCACTGGGGCGCATGCTGTCGGAGACGCGAGGCGATTTCCGCATCATCGCCCATGTGATCTTCCGCCGGGCCGAGGATCTGAAGCGGATCATCCTACCCATCGATTTCGGCGAGACCAAAGAGGCGCAGCGCACCAACATCGCCACCCGGAAAGAAGCGCTCGGTTATCTGGCGAGCGGGGGCGCCATCGGGATCTTTCCGGGCGGCACCGTCTCGACCGCGGCGAAACCCTTCTCACGCCCGGCCGACCCGACCTGGAAGACCTTCACCGCGAAGATGATCGCCAAGTCCGATGCCACGGTGATCCCAGTCTATTTCGAAGGGGCGAACAGCCGGCTGTTCCAGATCGCCTCGCACCTGAATGCCACGCTGCGCACGGCGCTTCTCATCAACGAATTCGACAGCCGGGTGAACACGCCCGTCAAAATGGTCGTCGGCGATCCGATCCCCCGCGGCGAGATCGAGGCGCGTTCGAAGGATCCCCGCGGCATGATGGAGCATCTGCGCCGCCGGACCTATGGCTTGGGGCCCGAAAGGGTGCGCGACCAGGCGCCGGGCCTCTATCTCGGTTAAGCAAACCTCGACGCGAGGCGCGGGCAGTCTTGCAGGGCGCCCGAGCGATCGCTGGGCTCATCGTGCCCACGCGACCCCATTTGCGCGCCGCGCGCCTGCGTCGTAAGGGTCGCGCGAAGGCGGTCAGCACGAAAGACTACTCCCATGCAGAAGGCGCGCGTCGCGATCCTTGGAGCCAGCGGTTATGTCGGCGCTGAACTGGTCCGACTGCTGGCCACGCACCCCTATATGGCCGTGTCGGCGCTTGCGGCGGATCGGCGCGCGGGCCAGGAGATGGGCGTGGTTTTCCCGCATCTGCGCCATCTCGCGCTGCCGCGCCTGACCAGGATCGAAGAGATCGATTACGCGCAGATCGATCTCGTCTTCTGCGCGCTGCCCCACGCGACCACACAGGAGGTCGTCTCGGCCCTGCCGCGGGATCTGAAGATCGTCGATCTTTCCGCCGATTTCCGGCTGCGCGATCCGGCCGTCTACGCGCATTGGTACGGCCGCCCCCACCAGGCGCTCGATCTGCAGGCGGAGGCAGTCTACGGCCTACCCGAGATCTACCGCGACGAGATCCGGTCTGCGCGGCTCGTTGCGGCCACCGGGTGCAATGCGGCCACCGGCAATCTGGCTGTGCTGCCGCTGCTGCGTGCGGGGGTGATCGACCCCGAGGAGATCGTGATCGATCTGGCGACCGGCGTGTCGGGCGCGGGCCGTTCGGCGAAGGAGGGGCTGCTGCACTCGGAGGTCAGCGAGGGGTATCACGCCTACAACATCGCTCATCACCGCCACATGGCCGAGTTCGACCAGGAGATGAGCGTCGCCGCCGGTCAGCCGGTCACCTGCAGCTTCACCGCGCATCTTCTGCCGCAGAACCGGGGCATCCTCGCCACGATCTATGCCCGTGGTGAGGCAGCGGCCTGTCACCGTGCGCTGAGCGAGGCCTATGCGCATGAGCCCTTCATGGTGGTTCTGCCGCTCGGTGAGGCACCGGCGACGCGGCATGTGCGCGGCTCGAACTTCTGCCATCTGGGCGTGGCGGCCGACCGGCGCGAGGGCAGGGTGATCCTGTTCTCGGCCCTCGACAATCTGGTGAAGGGGGCTGCGGGCATGGGCCTGCAATGCGCCAACCTGATGCTCGGCTTCGACGAGGCCGAGGGCCTGATGGCGCCACCCTTGTTCCCGTAGGCGGGTCAGCCGACACGGCGGCACCCTCCCCGATTGATAAATGGAATTGACTTCCGAAATCATGCGCGCAACCCTTGCCGCCTGGATCAGGAGGTTGATTTAATGAATTTTTCCGTGTTGCGTGCCCTTGCAGTACTGGGCGTGAGCGTCGTGGCGGCCTGCAGCATGACAGGCTCGCAGCTTCCCCCTGCGGGTTTGCACCAGATCGGTCCCGGCTACGCGGTTGGCGGTGGCGCTTGGAGCAACGGGACCAAGGTGCTTGTCTTTTACGGGCTCAAACCCATGCCTGACGGAGTCGCGCTCTGCGGGGTATGGACGGTCGAGAGTGAAACCGGAACGGTGAGCCGGTTCCACCGCGATATTCTGTCGACCATGAGCATCACCGTGAATGGGACGACGGTTGCGAAGGATTTGAACTTCCTGCGCCGCAGGCCTTGGTCGGATGGTGGGTGGGGCGGCGTGCCAACGAGCTGCGTCATGACGGATCTGCCCGCGAGCACAAGCATCGAGAACGCGGAACTCGACGTTGTTGTCCCCCGCAGACGCGTGCAGATCTAGACCAATGGCCCGGGCAACTGTCAGCCTGCCGGGTCGCTCAGAGGAATGTGACCTCTTTCACGTCACCGTCTTTCTTCTGGTGAAGGAATTTGCCGCCTTCCTGCTGGGTCTCCGTAGCCACATCGAGGAGATGAATGACGCGGCGGATGACCTGCTGGCTGCCGTTATAATGGAATTGACTTCCGCGGTTCAGACGGCGCAACTCGTGTCGTCTGATAATGGGTTGAGTTCATGAGATTTTTGAGGATCGTCGTAGCTGCATTGGTGTCAGGTCCCGTCGTGGGGTGCGCGAATGAGTTCAGCACTCTGCCCCCAGCTGGCGGTCATGAAGTTACCGATGATTACGAGACCTATACGTTCCGGTGGAGCTCTGGAACGACGATGTGGTTCTTCTACGGTTTGAAGTCGCTGCCTCAGGGTGTGGCGGTGTGTGGGGTTTGGACGGTCGAGAACGACAGAGGAACGCTCGATCGCCTGCATAAGGATGTGATGTCGACTGGTCGGATCTCCGTGAATGGAACTCAGGCTGTGTCTGATCTTCGGTTTTTTCGCCGTGGACGCAGAGGACCGGAAGGGTGGATCGGCGTCCCATCAAACTGCGTACTGACCGAGCTGCCCGCAGAGATCGACGTTGATGATGCCGAGCTTGAGATGAGCTTTCCGCGGCGCCGAGCTCGCGTCTGACAGCCCCCTACCCCGATGCAGCAGACGGGGATTTTGGTGTTGGTTGAGATGCCGAAGCAGAGACCAGCAATCGTGATCAAGACGATGGGCTGGGTAGGGCAGCATGATCTCCGAAAAGCGGCGCGCGAGCGTCATCCGGTCTTTCGGTGCGGCGTGAGTGCCGACGAGGGGCTCCGTTCGCTGACACCCGAAATCAACGGACGTTTGATGACTTGTCTCTGCCGTGGCGAATGCGCACCTTAGGGGCCACAGGCGGAGAGGCGTGATGGCATCGACCCGGAAGAAACAGCGGATGATCCTGCTGGCCTTTGGTGGGTCGCTCATGACCGCGGCTGCCGTCGTGGTGGGTTTTGCCTTCCAGGACACCATCGCCTTTTTCAAAAGCCCTTCTGACATCATGGCGCAGCAGCCCGATGCCTCGCGCCTGTTGCGGATCGGCGGGCTGGTGGAGGAGGGCACCGTGGTCCGCGGCGAGGGCGAGGCGGTGCGCTTCGACGTCACCGACGGGGGCGCCAGCGTCACGATCAGCTTTGCCGGCATCCTGCCCGACCTGTTTCGCGAGGGGCAGGGCATCGTGGCCGAGGGATACTGGCGCGCCGGCCGCTTCGAGGCGACCGAGGTGCTCGCCAAGCACGACGAAAATTACGTGCCGAAAGAGGTGGCCGACGCGCTGAAGCAGCAGGGCCATTGGAAGGGCCAGCCCCCGCAACCCGGCGACGCTGTCCCGGCAGCCGGTGCGGCGGGTTACTCGGGCAGCTACTCGGGCGGTTCGTAGTATGGTGATCGACCGCCCACCTGGGCGGAGCGAACGGTGAGGCCCGTGCGGGCGCGGCGCGTGATCTGGGCGGACGCCTTCACCGACCGCGTGCTGACCGGCAACCCCTGTGCGGTGGTGTTCGACGGCGACGACGTTCCCGTCGAGACCCGGCTGTCTTTCACGCGCGAGACCAAGCTCTCGGAAAGCGCGTTTCTCGTGGCGAGCGACAAGGCGGATTTCGGGGCGCGCTACTACCTCGCCTCGCGCGAGATCCTAATGGCCGGTCACCCGACGGTGGCCACGGCGGCGGCGCTTGACCGGGCAGGTCTGCTGGAGGGCCGCAGGTCCTTTACGCTGGAGCTTGGTGCCGGCGTCTTCACCGTCGACATCGACCGCAGCGGCGCGGGACCCGTCTATACCATGACGCAGGGCGCCCCAGAGTTTGGCGACCGCCATGATCCGGGGTTGATCGGCCCGCTGATGGGCCTGCCGCCAGACCGGATCATCGGCACGCCACGAACCGTCTCGACCGGCAACCGGTTCTGCATCACGCGCCTCCGCGATCACGCCGCGCTGGCCGACGCCAAGCTAAACACGGCCAGCATGGCCTTGCTCCGCGACCGCGTCGATTTCATGGAGCCCTATGTCTTCGTGGTCGGCGGGTTCACCGATACAGGCGACACGGCCGCGCGGTTGATGATGGTCCCGCCAGAGCCGGTGGAGGACCCGTTCACCGGCTCTGCCACCGGCTCAATGGCGGCCTATGCCTTTGCCGAGGGGTTGGTCCTGCGCCGCTTCGTGGCCGAGCAGGGGCATCTGATGGGCAGGCCCGGGCGGGCACAGGTCGAGGTGCTGGGCGATCCGGACCGTCCAACGGGGGTGAGGGTCGGCGGCTCGGCCGCGGTGCTGATGGATGGTGACGTTTTTCTTTGACACCGATGCACGCCGAGGGGCGGCGGTGCGGGTGGGCAGACGGTATCATTTGCCGGAATGCGAGGGGAAACGCGGGTCATCGATGCAGGCCGACGATGTGTCGGCGCGCTGAGATTGGCCCGTGTCTGCCCGAGCCACCCGATTGGGCAGCCCGAGGGATACCGATGAAGATCAAGGACCGTCCCGAGTTTGTCTCGAAGCCCAACGTCCTGATGATGCCGCCGAGCACCCCGCTGCGCGATGCCGTGGCCGAGATGTGCAAGCGGCGCTACGGCTCGGTCGTGGTTGCCGATGAGAACGAGCGGATGCTGGGTATCTTCACCGAGCGCGATGCCCTGGTGCGGGTGATCAACGAGGGGATCGACGCCAATGCGATCACGTTGGCCGAGGTGATGACGACGGATGTTCGCGTCGCCAGCGCCGAGGACAACCTGATCGACTGGCTGCGCATCATGTCGAACGAGCGGTTTCGCCGCCTGCCCATCGTCGATGCCAACGGGCGGGTGATCTCGATGATGACGCAAGGCGATTTCGTCGCCTACACATGGCCCGAACTGCTCGGCCAGCTTTCGCTGTCGGCCCGCGCGGCGGTGGGTAAGGCCTATCCTCTGGCCCTGGTCGCTGCGGCGGTAGCGCTCTACTCCCTCGTCCTGATCCTGGTTCTCTCCGCCGTGTTCTGAGCAGGCGGCGCCTTCGCGGGCCTCGTATTTTTGCCGGGAATTCGCGCCTTCGCAGGTGACAGCGGAAGGCCGCGACCCATCCTGCCAGGGGCCAGGATGGATGCGCATCTCAGCCTGTCGCGGCTATCGTTCGCGGGGCAGGCGGTGCGCCGACACACCTCAGCAGGAGACGTGCTCGCATGAAGATCAAGGACCGCCCCGAATTCGCAACCAAGCCTCGCGTGCTGACGATGCCCCCGGCGACGCCGCTGCGCGAGGCCGTCGCAGAGATGTGCAAGCGGCGCTACGGCTCGGTCGTCGTGGCCGATGAAGACGAGCGCCTGGTCGGCATCGTCACCGAACGAGACGTGATGTCCCGCGTCGTCAACGAAGGGCGCGATGCCGATGCGCTGACGCTGAGCGACATCATGTCGACCGAGATCCGCGCGGCCAAAGCGGATGACGACCTGATCGACTGGCTGCGGATCATGTCGAACGAGCGGTTTCGCCGCCTGCCCATCGTCGATGCCGATGGGCGCGTTGTGTCGATGATGACGCAGGGCGATTTCGTCTCCTACACGTGGCCCGACCTGATCGCGCAGCTTTCCCTGTCGGCGCGCGCTGCGGTCAGCAAGAATTACCAGATCGCGCTGATCGCCGGCGGCATCGCCATCTACTCCATCGTCATGTTTGTGGTGTTCTCCGTGGTGCTGTGAGCGCCTCGGCAGGGCGCCAGGCGCTTTTGGGCGACCTCGCATAATCGTGAGCCTGGCTATGTCTTTGGTGCCGCGAAGGGTCGCGCCCTCTTCTGCGATCCGTTCTCCCGAGCTACCTTGTAGTCCGGCAACCCGACGGCAGCCCTGATGGAGTGACGCCCCGTGATTACCGAGATCGGTCATTTTGCGCTGGTGCTGGCCTTCGCCGTGTCGCTTTTCCAGATGAGCGTACCGCTTTACGGCGCGGCGCGCGGCTGGCAGGACTGGATGCGCGCGGCGGCGCCGGCGGCGATTATGCAGTTCATCCTCGTCGCGATCAGCTTCGCGGCGCTCACCCACGCCTTTGTGGTATCCGACTTTTCGGTCAAGTTGGTTGCGAGCCATTCGCACTCGGCCAAGCCACTGCTCTACAAGATCACGGGAGTTTGGGGGAACCATGAGGGGTCGATGCTCCTTTGGGTGATGATCCTGACGCTGTTCGGCGCCATGGTCGCGGCCTTTGGGTGGCGGTTGCCGCTGGGCCTCAAGGCCCGCTCCTTGGCGGTGCAGTCAATGATCGGCGCTGCGTTCTTTGCCTTTATCCTGTTCACCTCGAACCCGTTCTGGCGGCTGAGCCCGGTGCCGCCGGACGGTAACGACCTCAATCCACTGCTGCAGGATCCGGGCCTCGCCTTCCACCCGCCGTTTCTCTATCTGGGCTATGTCGGGCTCTCGATGGCGTTCAGCTTTGCCGTCGCGGCCCTGATCGAGGGGCGGGTTGATGCGGCCTGGGCCCGGTGGGTGCGGCCCTGGACATTGCTCGCCTGGGTGACGCTGACCCTCGGCATCGCGCTCGGGTCCTACTGGGCCTATTATGAACTCGGCTGGGGCGGCTGGTGGTTCTGGGATCCGGTGGAGAACGCGTCCTTCATGCCCTGGCTGCTGGCTGCGGCGCTGCTTCACTCGGCGGTGGTGGTGGAGAAGCGGGCCTCGCTCAAGACCTGGACGATCCTGCTCGCGATCCTCGCCTTCTCCTTCAGCCTCCTCGGCACCTTCATCGTGCGCTCGGGCGTGTTGACCTCGGTGCATGCCTTCGCGACCTCGCCGAGCAAGGGCCTGTTCATCCTGATCATCATGCTGATCGCCGTCGTGGGCTCGCTCGGGCTGTTCGCCTGGCGCGCCCCCGCGATGCGATCCGAGGGGGTGTTCCAGCCGGTCAGCCGCGAAGGGGCGCTGATCTACAACAACCTGCTGCTGGCGGTGAGCTGCGGTGTCGTCTTCGTCGGTACCATGGCGCCGCTGGTGCGCGAGTACATAGACGGCACCAAGATATCAGTCGGCGCGCCGTTCTTCGACCTCGTGTTCACGCCCTTCATGGTGCTGCTGTTCATCGCGCTGCCCCTCGGCGCGATCATGAGCTGGAAGCGCGCCGATCTTGCCAAGGTGATGAACAAGCTGTGGTGGGCGGCGGGTGCGTCGCTGGCGATCGGCGGGATCGTCTGGGGCCTGCAAAGCGGCGCGGCGCTGTTGGCGCCGGTGGGGCTCGCCCTCGCCGCCTGGATGTTCCTCGGCGTGGTGGTGGAACTGATCGAGCGGGCGGGCTGGCCACGCGCCAGCACGGGCGCCGGTCTCAGGCGCCTGATGCGCATGCCGCGTGCCGAATGGGGCAAGTGGATCGCCCATGCCGGTCTGGCCGTCATGGTGGCGGGGATCGCTGCGATCAGCGCCTGGGAGCGTGAGAACATCCAGCTTGCTGGGCCCGGCGACGTGATGGACCTCGGCATGTATCAGCTTCGCTTCGACGCGGTGGAAGAACTGCCGCTCGGCGCGCCCTTTGCCGTGGTCGGCTGCGATTTCGGGCAGGATGCTTGGCTGAAGGGCGACGAGCCGCGAAACTTCGCGACCCAGATGGGGCGCTTCACGCTGCTGGATGGCGAGCGTGAGTTGGACACGCTCTGCGCCGAGAAGCGGTATTATCCCGTGGCGGCGACACCGACGACCGAGGCTGCGATCGACAGCAACATCCTGCGCGATGTCTATGTGGTGCTGGGTGACCGACAGCTTGGCAATGGCGACTGGGCGGTGCGTGCGTATGTGAAGCCGCTCGCCGTCTGGATCTGGTTTGGCGCGCTGATCATGGGCATCGGCGGGATCGTCAGCTTGACCGATCAACGCTACCGCGTCGGCGCCGTCGTCAAGCAACGTAAGGCACCGGCCGCGGTGCCCGCATGAACGGTCTCGCCCGGGCCGCGATGCTGAGCCTTGGGCTTGCGCTAGCCTGGCCAGCAGCCGCCGTGCAGCCCGATGAGATTCTTGACGATCCGCTGCTCGAGGCGCGGGCCCGGGAGATCTCTTCGGATGTGCGCTGCCTCGTCTGCCGCAACGAGTCGATCGATGCGTCCCATGCCGATTTCGCCCGGGACATGCGGCTCGTGGTGCGCGAGCGGCTGGTGGCGGGCGACAGCGACGCCGAAGTGAGGGCGTTTCTCGTCGAGCGATATGGCGAATACGTGCTGCTCACGCCGTCCTTTTCGATCCAGAACGCCTTCATCTGGCTGGCCGGGCCCGCCATGCTCGTGATCGGCGGTGGCGTTGCATGGGTCACCATGCGCCAGCGCTCGGAAAGCAGGGCCTTGGCGCCGGATGCGCCGTTGAGCGATGAGGAAGCCGAAGCGCTGCAGCGTTTGCTTGATGACGAAAGCAGCGCAGGTCGTTAATAGGATCGAAATAAATCCTAAAGGTTTCGGTAAGAACTGATCTTCCTTCGAACGCGGAAGATCAAAACCCGTCATTCTATTGCCGTAGCGTCTTTCCAGCTATGCCGGAGACGAAGCGATGAAACGGCAGAATGATCTTTTGGACGATCATGGGAGCGTAGCGGTTCTGCCGCTGGGTGAGCATGCCATCGGCGCGTCTCTTCCCGACAGCCTTGCCATCGCGGCCACGCTGCTACACGCCCGGAACGACGGCGTTTTCGGGCAGGCTCACCTTGAGGTGCTCGGTGGCAACCCCTCGCGCTACCGCGGCTCGGCGCCGAGCGCCCTCTATGCCCGCATGCTTCGTCGCTACCTGTGTCCCAACAGCGACGGAACAGACGCGTAAATCTGGTATTCTGAAGTATAAATTATGCATTCAGTATTTATTTTGTTCTGCGTATGAGTCCCTAGCATCCCTTTTTCTCAGAATCGAACATCGGGTACGCAATTTTCTTGTTATAATTGGCAATTATCGGGGTGTACCTGCGGTCTGTCATTTTCTTGCTCCCAATCTCTTCTAACTGTCGGGCAGTTATTGAAGGAGTAACGTGTTGTCTAACCATCAGTACTGCAGTGCGGAAACCGAGCTCTCCCCCGGCCAGCGTCTCGTCTCAGATCTCCTCGCGAAGCGGGGTACCAAGATCAATTTGCCGACTGACAGCCTGCTGTTCCTCGACGGCGATCCGCTCGACACGCTCTACGAGGTCCGCCGCGGCGTCGTCCGTTGTTTCACCGTGGCCGAGGATGGGCAAAAGCACATCTTCGATTTCGCCAGCTACGGCGCGCTGATCGGTCTCGGCGCCGCGCTGCAATGGCATTTTACAGCCGAGGCTGTCGGTCCCGTAAGCCTCCGCGTGCTGCCCCGGCATGTTTTCGCCAGCGCCATGGCCGCCAATCCGGCCCTGGCCGAGTGGCGCGCGCGCATGGTGGATGCGGTGATCCAGTCGCGCGAGCAGCAGTTGCTGACCATGGCGTCGCGCAGCGCCGAGGAGCGGCTGCTGATCTTCCTGTACCGCTTCGCCGAGACGGCGGGCCCCGACCTGAAGCGCAGCAATGGCACCACGGCGCTGCCGATGTCCCGGCGCGATATCGCCGATCATCTAGGGATCAGTTTCGAGACGGTGAGCCGCAGCTTCAGTGCGCTCAAGCGGCGCGGGAAGCTTGAGCTGATCGGCCCCGGCGTCTTTCGCTTGCCGGTCCCCATCGAGGCCAGTCTGCTGACGCGCAGCCCTGCGATGGCCGAGAGCAGCCGCGCCGAGGTTGTCTGATCAGTCCTCGCCCGTCCCTGACTTGGGGCGGGCGATATCGCGGCGACCGACCGCGATGGCCTTCACGACCGCATAACACCGGGACCCCGGCGCCAGTGATAGCGCGTTGACGGAACGCCGCGTGATACGGGCCAGCAGCCGCTCCCCCCCGGCATCAAGGCCGATCTCCGCCATGGGACCTGTGTCTTGGGCCAGACGCACCACGGTCACGGGCAGCACGTTCAGGGCGCTGACGCCCTCGGGCGGGCGGGCGGCCAGCATGACGTCACGGGCGCGGATGCGCAGCCTGAGCGACGCGCCATCGGGTGCGTCCACGCGGGGGACGAAAAGCGTGCCCGCAGCAACCTTCAGGCGACTGAGACCATCGCCGTCGTCTTGCCGCTCCAGCGTGGCGGCCAAGATGCCGCCCGCCTCCTGACGGCCCATCAGCGGGAAGCTGTCCGGATCGGCAAGCACCTCGCCGGTCGGACCACTCCGCGCCACGCGGCCGTTATCCAGCGCGACAATGGTCGTTGCCAGCCGGGCGATCTCGTCAAGGGCGTGGCTGACATAGACGATCGGCAGTCGCGCCTCGTCACGAAGCCGTTCGATCCAGGGCAGGATCTCGGCCTTGCGCGCCGCATCCAGCGCCGCCAGCGGCTCGTCCATCAACAGCACCTGCGGGCGGGCGAGCAGGGCGCGGCCGATGGCGACGCGCGCCTTTTCCCCCCCTGAAAGGCGCCCCGGGCGCCGGTCGAGCAGCGGCTCGATCCCGAGCAGCTCGACGATGCGCGCCATGTCGTCGGACCTTGCCCGCCGCCCGCCGCCGCGGCCTCCGCCGACGCCCCGGCTGAAGATCTGGCCGAAGGCGAGGTTGCCGCGCACGCTGAGATGCGGAAACAACCGCGCCTCCTGGAAGACGTAACCGACGCGGCGGCGGTGGACCGGCACATGGGTCGCCGTATCGCGGTCAAACAGCACGCGCCCGTCCAGCACGATGCGTCCCTGATCCGGTGTTACCAGCCCGGCGATGGCGTTGACGACGGTGGTCTTGCCCGCGCCCGACCGGCCGAAAAGCGCGGTCACGCCCGGTGGCGCCGTGAACACCACGTCCAGCTGCATCGCGCCCAGGCGATGGCGGATGGCGACGTCGAGGCTCATCGCGGCGGGGCCTCTCGCCCGGCTGTGTCCTCGCTGCCAAGGCTACGGGCGACGCGGCGCGAGACGATGTCTGACAGAAACAGTGCAGCGAGGGCGATGGTGACGGCTGCGCCTGCGAGGATCGCGGCCTCGGACCCGCCGCCCGGCACTTGCAGGAAAGCATAGATGGCCGAAGGAATGGTGCGCGTCTCGCCGGGGATGTTGGAGACGAAGGTGATGGTCGCGCCGAACTCACCCAGTGCCTTGGCAAAGCAGAGGATGGCGCCGGCGAGGATACCGGGCGTCATGAGCGGTAGTGTGATCACCAGGAACCGCAGCGCGCGGCCCGAGCCGAGGGTGGCCGCGGCCTCGCCGAGGCGGGGATCGATCGCCTCCATCGAGAGGCGGATCGCGCGGACCATCAGCGGAAATCCCATGATCGCCCCTGCCAGCGCGGCTCCCGTCCATCGGAAGGCGAAGACGATGCCAAGCTGGCTTTCCAGCAGGCTGCCGATGGCGCCCTGGCGACCGAACAGAACGAGCAGGATGTAGCCGGTCACGACCGGTGGCATGACGAGGGGCAGATGAACGATGCCGTCCAGCAGCACCCGGCCGGGGAAACGGCCATGGGCAAGGGCGGCAGCGACGGCGATGGCGGGCAGGATGCTGGCAAGCGTCGCCCAGGTCGCGACCTTGAGGGACAGAAGAACAGCATCCCAGGCCTCGGGTGACAAAAGCTCGGTCATCGGGCCCGTCGCGCGGCCTAGCCAGTGAGATCGGGCGCGGTGAAACCGCGTCGGGCGAAGAGGGCCTGGCCTGTCTCACCGGCGAGAAGATCGAGGAAGGCGGCCGCCGGCGGCGTCGCCCCCGCGACCAGGGCAGCGGGATAGCGGATTGGCGCATGGCGTGATCGAGGGATGCGGGCCAGCACGCTTACGCCGGGTTCGGCTGCAGCATCGGTCGCATAGACGATGCCGAGCGGCGCCTCCCCTCGTGCCACGAGCGCCAAGGCGCTGCGGACATTGTCGGTCTCGGCAAGATGCAGACGAAGGCTGCCCCAGAGGCCGAGGCTTTCCAGGGCAGACCGGGCATAGCGCCCGGCGGGGACGGCATCGGTCAGGGCGACGGCGATGCGGCCGCCTTCGGGGAGCCGGGCGAGGATCTCGGCCGCCGGGCCTGGATTGGGGGCCATGGCGCGGGGCGCCACGACCACGAGGGCGTTGCCGGCAAGCAGGCGCCTGCTGCCCGGCACAAGACGGCCACCCGCTTCGAGATGATCCACCCAAGCACGATCGGCCGAGACAAAGATCTCGGCCGGGGCGCCGAGGTCGATCTGACGTGCCAGGGCAGAGGACGCGGCGAAGGAGAACCGTGGTGCCGCCATGCCCGCAGCGAGAGCCGCATCGCCTGCATCCTGCAGCACTTCGCTCAGGCTCGCCGCGGCGAAGACGAGGGGGCGGGGCAGGGCGGCGAGCGCTTGCGATGTCGGCAGCAGGGTGGCCAGGCCCGCGGCAATCACGGTGCGGCGGGTCGGCCGCCACCTGCGCGCGGCGTCTGTAGTCTCGCGCTCGGTATCCCGACAGGATCGCGTCATGGGTTGACTGTCGCGTGCGGCGCCGGGCGCGGCAAGGGCATCTGTCGGTTGTCAGTGCGCCGCGGGACGGGCGCCCGACAGAAACAGCTTAACGGCATGGCGCACATGCGCGTCGATGGTCTCGGCGCTTGGCGGTGGATCGCCGCGCAGCAGCGCGCGCAGATGCATGTTCCCCTTCAGCATCTCAATCAGCTGGCAGGCCGACATCGCCGGATCGCTGAGGTCGAGCCGCCCCGCATCGCGCTGCTGGGCAAGATAACGTTCCACCGCGCCGTAAGAGCGCGCAGGCCCGGTATCGTAGAAGCGCTGGCCGAGCGTCGGAAAACGCTGCATCTCCGCCATCACCAACCGGCAGACAGCCACGCCATCCTCGGACAACAGCGCCCCGAGAAAGGCATTGCCAGCCTCGGTCAGATCGTCTTCGGGGCTGCCGCTGCCCGGCCCGTCGAGGACCGAGAGCGTCGCCACAAACCTGTCGAGCATGTTGTCGATGGTGGCGTGGAACAGGCCTTCCTTATTGCCGAACTGTTCATAAAGAGTTCGGCGCGAGCCGCCTGAGCGTTCGATCACCATGTCGAGCGATGCGGCCGCGAAGCCGTGGCGCTTGAAGACCTCGGTCGCCGCGTCGATCATCGCCGCGCGCCGGCGCGCCGCCCGCGAGGTCGTGATCGGCGCGGCACCGGCCCCCGAGGTTGGCTGTGGCACCGCGGCGCCGTCTTCTATGGTGCTCGTGACAGCGATCCTTGCCTCCACCATCGTCTGGCGTCGTGATTATAACAGGCGTTGTGGACGGTGCATCCCCCTGCGACCCTTAGGTAGCGTGATGTGGCTATGTTGAGCGGTATTTGAGCCAATACTGCGCCGTTTCTGCACGCAATCGCGTCCCATTGTCCTCAGATCGTCCGACTGCTGGCGTTCCCCCTACCGCCCTGCGACCCCAGTTATCCGTGGGATTTGCGCCGGAGGGCGCGTCGCGTGCGTTGTGGATTGCCATGGATCTATTTCGACTGAGCGAAGTCTTGATGGCGATGGATGACCGGAGCTGGGCCCGCCATGCCAGTGACTGGAGCGTCTACAGCCGCATTGCCGGGGGTGTCGGGATCTTCGCGGCGCTGGCCAGCGGTCATGCCATCGGCTGGTGGGCGGTGATCCCTTGTCTGCTGGCGCTGGCCTGGACGTGGCTCAATCCGCGTCTCTTCCCGCCGCCCTCGCGGGCCGATGGCTGGGCGCAGCGTGGCGTGTTGGGAGAGCGGGTGTTCCTCAACCGCGACCGCGTGCCGATCCCGCCGGAGTTCGTGCGCGTCGCCTGGATCAGCACGGGCATCTGCGCGCTTTTCGTGGGCGTGGCGATCTGGGGGTTGGTCGCGGGCGAGATCGTCACCGGTGCCATCTCCTGGCTCGCGGCGATGCTGGCCAAGATCTGGTTTGTGGATCGTTGCGCCATGCTCTGGGATCTGATGAAGGGGCATCACCCCGTCTATGCCGCATGGGAACGGGCAGACTGGTCCGCCGGGTTCAACCGCTTCGAAGATCCGGTTGGCTGAAAGGGTGAGCGCGCCGCAGGGCTGATGGCGGAAGCGGGATCGGCCGCTTGGTGTCGCGCAGGGCCTGGCGGCTCCTTCGGGATGTTGCCAGGCCCATGTCTCCCCAGCTCAGCGCGCCCTCTTGAATGGCTTGTCATTGCCTTGCCGGCGCCATGGCATAACACTGGCGGCCACAGACCGTCGGGTCTGACCGTGCAGTCGAGTGGTCTGTCCAAGGTGCGGCGCGTGCGAAAGCTTGAGGAATGCCTGTGATGCCGTTGCCTCGGCTCTGCCCGGGGTGGTCGCTGTCGATCACCCAGCGCGTGGTCGCAGGGTTCTGCGCAGCATCGGCCGTTGCTGCGCCCCTCTCGGTGCTCGGTACGGACACGGCATGGGCGAGCGAGGCCCCGCGCGTGGTGGCAGATCTACCGCCCGTCCATGGCCTCGTTGCCGCTGTGATGGGCGAACGCGGCGCGCCGGAACTGCTTCTGCCGATTGAGGCCGACCCCCAGCGCTATGTGTCGCGACCCGATGATGTCGCCGTGCTTGAGAGCGCTGCGGTGGTTGTGACGTTGGGCGATGCGCTGACCCCGGCCATGGCGCCGATGCTGGTGGCCCTCACCGGCGAGACCGAGGTACTGGATCTCTCAGCGCTCGACGGTCTCGTGCAGCGCCGGGCCGAGCCCGATGCCGATGGCGCGCGCGAGATCGCGCTGCAGGATGAGGCGGCAGCATTTAATGGATGGGACAAGGCCGGGGACGTCGACGCGGTCGGCCCGCTGCGCCGCGATGCCCCGAAGCCGCGCGAACGTGATGGCCCAGACGGTGCCCCCGATGGTCATGCGCTGGGAACAGTCGATCCGCATCTGTGGCTCGATCCCGAGAACGCCGTTCTTTTCGTCGAGGCGATCGCCGCATCCTTGAGTACCATCGACCCCGATGGAGCGGCCGACTATGCCCGCAACGCTGAGGCGGCGACCGCGCGGATCAGGGGGGCCATGTCCCTGGCGGCGCTTAGGCTGGAGCCGGTGGCGGGCAAGCCCTTTGTGACCGACCACGCGTCGACCGGTTATCTGTCCGAGCGCTTCGGACTGGGCCCTTCGGTCGCGGTTCGCGGCGTCTTCGGCGACGATCCTGACACGGCGCGGGCGGCGGCGGTCAGCGCGTCGTCCTACGGCGCGCGTTGCGTCTTCGTCGAACAGGACCCTGTCTCGCCGCTGGCGCTGACCATCGCCGAAGAGGTCGGTGCCGAAGTCGTCGCCATAGATCCACTGGGCCGCGAGGCGCCGCCGGGTCCCGAGCACTATCCGACGTTATTGACAACTCTGGCCGAGACGATCGCCGCCTGTCTTTCCCGCGCAGACTGAGACGGCGCGAGAAACCTGTCGGTTGAAACATGGCTGTGAAACCAGCCCGTCGCATCGGCGATGCGCCCGCCCGTCCCGACCAAATCGACGACCTGGCCGGGCGGCATCGCGCTTGCGCAGAATGCACGGTGCCCTATTACCCCTCCGGACGGAACGCTGCCGATCTCGACAGATGATGACGGAACACGCGATGCCCTGCCGCGCAACGATCGCCGATACTGCCCCCGAGGGTTTGATCCGCGCACGACGCCTGTCAGTCGCGCCCATGATGGACTGGACCGATCGTCACTGCCGCTTCTTCCACCGGCGCTTCTCGCGCGAGGCGCTGCTGTACACCGAGATGATCAATGCGGCGGGTTTGGTGAAAGGAGAGGCCGACTGGCTGCTCGACCATGACCCGGCCGAACATCCCCTCGCGCTGCAGTTGGGTGGCTCGGATCCAGGCGTGTTGGCCGAGGCGGTCGGCATGGCGCGCGAGCGCGGTTTTGCGGAGATCAATCTGAATATCGGATGCCCGTCGGATCGGGTGCAGTCTGGGCGTTTCGGCGCCTGCCTGATGCGCGAACCAGCGATCGTGGCCGAGTGCCTGCGGGCCATGATCGAGGCGGCGGGAGCGGGCGGACCCGAGATCACGGCCAAATGCCGGCTGGGCGTCGACGAGCAGGCGCCCGAGGAGACCCTGCCGGTCTTCCTTGACCATGTGGCCGGTGCCGGTGTGCGCCAGGTGATCGTCCACGCGCGCAAGGCCTGGCTTGACGGGTTGAGCCCCAAGGAAAACCGGACGATCCCGCCGCTCGACCATGGCTTGGTCCTGGCCCTTGCCGCGGCGCGCGACGATCTGGCGATCTCGCTGAATGGCGGCGTGCAGTCGCTTGATGCGGTGCGCGACCTGCTGGCGCCGGGTGTGCTGGCCGGCGTCATGGTGGGGCGCGCGGCCTATCACGATCCCACAGCTGTTCTCGCGGGCGCCGATGCCTTGATCACCGGTGAGGACCGGCCCGCCGTGCTGCCTGAGGACGCGGTGTTGGCGATGGAGCCCTATATCGACGCGCATCTCGCGCGGGGAGGACGGCTCCACTCGGTGACGCGGCATATGCTCGGCGCCTTTGCGGGCCGCCCCGGGGCCCGTGCCTGGCGGCGTATTCTGTCTGAGGAAGCGACGCGCGATGGCGCCGATGTCGCGACGCTGCGCCGTGCCCTCGCGGCCGTCGTGCCCGACGTGGGTGTCGGTCACGACGGGGGCGCCGCTGCGCCTCAGTTGACGGGTACGGCGACTGCGATGGCGGCAGGGACGGTGGCGGGCACGGCGTGTCTCGCCTGACACGTCAGATCGCATCGGCTGTGCCGGGAGACTTAGGATTGGAGGAGGCTCACCGCCAGCTTCTGCACCATGGCTTCGTCTGCCTGCCTCATGACCCTGCTCTGGCCGAGTGGGTTGCAACACTTCGCCCCGCGGCGCGCGCACTGGCCCGTGATCCGGAGCTGAATGCAGCCTGGCTCCGCTGCGGCGGCAGCTGGTTTGCCGGCGTCAATGTCCTCGATGCGGCTGCCGATGGGTCCTTGCCCCGTTTCGGTGTCGGGCCGCTGCCTGGGATGGCCATGTCGGTGGTGCGTGGGCCGATGGGGCTCGACGGTATCGCGCTCGATGCGGGGCAGCTGTCGGTCTGCTGGCCGTGCTACCCTGCGGCACCGGCCGAGGGGGAGAGCGATGCGGCCTTCCGATTCAGGCGCCACCGCGATGCGGCGCATGTCGACGGGCTTGAGCGCGATGCCGGGCGCAGGCGCCGGCTTAGCGAGGCGCACGCCTTTATCCTAGGCATTCCGCTGGAGGAGACCCCGGTCGAAGCGGCACCCATGGTGGTCTGGCGCGGGAGCCATGTTGTCGTCCGGGAGGCGTTAGCCGAACGCCTGAAGGACGTACCCCTGGCCCGTTGGGGCGATGAGGACATCACGGATGCCTATGTCGCCGCCCGCCGCCGGGTTTTCGACAGCTGCGAGCGCGTGGTGCTGCATGCGTTGCCGGGCGAGAGCTATCTCGTCCACCGCCTTGCTGTGCATGGCGTGGCACCTTGGCCTTCGCAGGCGCCGGTTGGGTGTGATCATGCGCGTCATGGTCGCCCGATCGTCTATTTTCGGCCCGAGTTCTGGCCCCGGCCCTCGCCTGCGCGCGATTTCGGATGGTGGCTCGAGGCACCGTGAGCCTGGTTAAACGGCATCGCGGCTGGTCGCCACGATGAGGCTTGCGAGGGTTCTGCCCGGCAGCGACCCGCGCCGCGGCTTGCACATGGCGTTTGGCGGGGTGGTGTGACAGGCACTTGGGCGCGTCCTTGACGGTGTGGCCTGAACACAGGGGACGCCGCCACGCTCAGCATTGCTTGGATGCGCTCCTACGCGGCACCGCGTGGCGCCTTAGCGCGAGGTGACGTACGGGCTGTAGACCGGCGCGATCTTGGTCTGGCGCAGATAGAGCCGCTGTCCCTGGAAGCTCGTCTCGCTGAGCCGGTCGAGGAAGCTCATGCCAAGCAGGCCCGAATGCAGACGCCCGGGATGGGCCACCGCAGCGGGGACGTCGCGCACCACGATATCGCCAACCCGGATTTCGCGCAGCTCGATGGGGGCCACGGTCGACCGGCCATTTGCGGTGGAGACCGGCATGTTGAACTCGAGCGAGGTCGGATCGATCCCCACCCTGCTGACCGCCTCATAAGGCAGCACGACCATCGACGCGCCGGTGTCGACCATTAGGGTAACGGGGCGCCCGTTGATCTCCGCATCCGTGCGGTAGTGACCGTCCCAGTCGCGCTCGAGCTGCTCTTCGATGCCGATGGTCGATACCGCAACTTGCGTAACCACGTCACCGCGGATCTCGTGCACGCGCTCGCGCAGCAGATCCCGTTCGGCATAGGCGGCGGAGAGGCCGACGCCGACCGCGCACCAGATCATCCCGTAATGCACGG
This sequence comes from Pseudomonadota bacterium, assembly GCA_039027855.1. Taxonomy (GTDB): domain Bacteria; phylum Pseudomonadota; class Alphaproteobacteria; order Rhodobacterales; family Rhodobacteraceae; genus Thermohalobaculum. The sequence continues at coordinate 81,067 of JBCCJI010000004.1, forward strand.
TGCGCCAGCCGCTCGAGAGCACCAGCCGACCGAGGCCCGCGATGACCAGTCCGACCGCGAGCACACCGAGATAGACCAGCCGCATGACGGCGTCGTGTTCGTCCGGATGGTAGGATTTCGGCGGCTCGGTCAGCAGCAGCGCGCAGCCGATGACCGTGACAACGAAGATCGGCCAGTAGATCATGCGCTCCGCCTGTCGCTCCGTCTCGCGTGCCGCGTAGGCCGGGTCGTTTCGTTCACGTTCGCTACGTTGAACCAAACCGCTCGGCTTCACAATGGTGTCGCGTCGAACCATGGCAATCGCATGGCGTAGGGCGGCACATTTTGCGAAGGCGCCAGCTTCGGCTGCCAGCCCTGGCCGAGCCCTGCGCGAGCCCTGGCCGAGCCCTGCCCCGCGGGGCCGCATCGCGGCCGCATCGGGGGCCGCGGGCGGGCCAGACTACCGGTTAAGAAAAGCCCCTAGCCCCGCGCCTGACTGCCAGCGCGGCGCCGCAGACGCGCGCTGCGGCCGCCGCGCCGGATGTCGGGTGCGGCCTGTCTTTCGGGCAGCACCTGCATCACCGCGCGCCGGTCCTCCGCCGACATGCCGCCCCACCCCGCGATCTCGTCGCCGGTACGCCCGCAGCCGACGCAGAAGCCCGTCTCGGGATGCAGCATGCAGAGCTTCACGCAGGGGCTCTCGATCATTGCCGTCGATGCCGGTAGGGGGGCTGACCCCGCCGTGGCGGCAGTACCTCCGGCGCTTTCATCCTCGACTGTCATCAGGGCGTCTCCAGGGTATCGGCCGGCCGATCGGCGCGCGCGATCACCGCCAGACGGTCGAGCGCGCCCTGCAGGATGAACACCGCCGCCATCTTGTCGATCACCTCTCCGCGACGCTTTCTCGACTGATCCGCCTCGAGCAGTGCCCTTTCCGCCGCCACGGTGCTGAGACGCTCGTCCCAATAGGCGATGGGCCCGATGCCGCGCGCGGCGAGGTTGCGCGCAAAGGCGCGGGTTGCCTGGGCACGCCGACCGTCGCTGCCATCCATGTTGTGGGGCATGCCCAGCACGATGCCGCAGATCGAGCGATGGGCAATATGGCCGGCGAGCACATCGGCATCGGCCTGAAACTTCGTGCGTTTAAGCGTGGTGAGGCCGGTCGCTGTGATCCTGAGCCCATCGGACACCGCGATGCCGATCGTCTTGGTGCCGAGATCGAGGCCCATCAACGCGCCCTGCGTGGAGGCGAGAGCCGCCACATCGTCATGGATGGCCTCGCCGGTCGTGGTCCCCAGGGGCATGGTCATTCGTCGATGACGCCGTCGACCAGCGCCTGCTCGCGCACAAAGGAGGCTTCGGCGCCGGTCAGCCGCTCTTGCGAGAGCAGGTAGACCCGGCGGGCATCCTCGACCCGGTTCAACACGCGGTAGGCGCGCACCAGGCGTGCCCAATCCTCGGGGCCGCCGCCTGTCCCCTCGGTCAGGCGCTCTTCCAGCGCCACGATCCGCTCGGCCATGAAGGCCATGCGCTCTTCGGGGCTAAGCCCCATCACCGCGGCAGCCGCATCGGGGGCGACGTTGGGCGGTAGCCCTTCGCCGAGGATGCCGGGCGGCATGGCGGCCAGCGCATCGGCGCCGCGGCGCTCGGTCTCGATCTGGGCGAGGATATCCCGAAGCTGCGGCAACCACGGCTCATCCGGGTCCGCTTCGGCCGCCAGACGCTGCCACAGGCTGACCGCCTGATCGAGCATGCCGAGCTGCGCAAAGGCATGGCCGGCATAATAGCGCGCGATGGTCAGTTGCGGGTCGAGGTTGAGGGCGCGGCCGAGCGCCACTTCCGCCTCGCGCGAGACATAGCCGCCGGCGGCGAGGATCATGGCCTCGGCCTGGGCCGCATGCAGATCGGCCGGCGCACCGTCCCCGCGGAGTGCGATCAGCCGCTCAAGCACCGGCCAGGCATCGTCATAGCGCTGCAGGCGCAACAATGAAGAGGCGAGCAACCGGTGCCCCTCCACGTCGTCAGGTCGGGTGGCGACCACGGCCTCCAGCTGGGTGACGAGATCGGCGTATTGCTGATCGGGCGCGGCCTGGCGCGGTCCAAGCGTGTTCATACGCTGGGCTTCGCGCTCCGCTTCGACTTGGGTGAGCCGTCCCTCCCGCGCTTCGGCCATCATGTTGCGCCCGGCCAGGGGTTTGTCGGCGGTACCCGGGCTGCCGACACCGAAGTAGAGCGCGATGGCCAACATCGGGGCGCCCGCCATCGAGACCAGGGCCGTCGTCCGCGTGAGACCGGCCGGCGCATTGGCGGAATGACGCGTTTTCTCGGCCCGGCGCGCGGCGGCGAGCAGGCGGCGGGCAATCTCGGCCCGCGTGCCCTCGGCCTCGGCCTTGCTGATTACGCCGCGTTCCAAGTCGCGATCCAGCTCGCTCAGCTGATCGCGGTAAAGCGCTGTGTCGCTCGACGCGTCCGACCCGGCGGGCACCGCGGCAACAGCTTCACCATCGACCGCGCCACGCGCCATGGGGCGCAGGACGAGGAGCATGACCGCAAGCGTCAGGGCTGCGGCAAAGAGCAGGAACCAGACCATAACGTTGAGGTAGCCACCCACACAGATCCCGGCAAGCGGTAGCTGCAAAAGACTGACTTACAGTTCAGAACTGCCGCCGACCGTAACAGCACTGTGTGACCTGTCGCAGGCGGCTACTCTGCAGCAGCGGCCGGGGCGTCGACCGGGGCGTCGACCGGGGCGGCCGCCGGGGCGTCGGCTTCGGCCTGCAGAAAGCGCTCGGCATCGAGTGCCGCCATGCAGCCGAGACCGGCCGAGGTGACCGCCTGGCGGTACACATGGTCGGTCACGTCGCCCGCCGCGAAAAGGCCCGGCACCGAGGTCTCGGTGGTTCCCGGCTTCGTCACCACATAGCCGCCGTGATGGGTTTCGACCTGATCCGCCACCAGCTGCGAGGCGGGCGCATGGCCGATGGCGACAAACACGCCCTCGGCCGCGATCTCGCGTGTCTCGCCACTGCGCGCATGGGCAAGCCGCGCGCCGGTCACGCCGGTCGCATCGCCCAGGATCTCGTCGACGACATGATCCCAGACCACCTCGATCTTGGGGTGTTTGAACAGCCGGTTCTGCAGGATTGCCTCGGCGCGGAGACTGTCGCGCCGGTGCACCAGCGTCACCTTCGAGGCGAGGTTGGCGAGGTAGAGCGCTTCCTCAACGGCGGTGTTGCCGCCGCCGACGACGATCACCTCGCGCCCGCGGAAAAAGAAGCCATCGCAGGTCGCGCAGGCGCTGACGCCCTGACCCATGAACTTTTGCTCGCTGTCGAGCCCCAGCCAGCGCGCCTGCGCCCCGGTCGCCAGGATCACGCTATCGGCGGTGAAGGTGATCCCCCCCTCGGTCTCGGCCCGGAAGGGGCGGCGCGAGAGATCGAGCGAGGCGACGTGATCGGTGATCACCTCGGCGCCGGTGGCACGCGCATGCGCTTCCATCTGCTGCATGAGCTCCGGGCCCTGCGTGGTCACGAGGCCCGGCCAGTTCTCCACATCGGTGGTGATGGTGAGCTGCCCGCCCGGCTGCATGCCCTGGACCAGCACGGGCTCGAGCATCGCGCGGGCAGCGTAGACCGCCGCGGTGTAGCCGGCGGGGCCCGAGCCTACGATCAGCACGCGGGTATGGCGGGTCTCGGACATCGCTGTCTCCATCTCGTTCTGGCCCCAGATACGGTCACGGCTGGTCCGAACCAAGGGGGCGCTACGCCGCCATGTTCCTGATGCAGCCCTACCGAGGCCTCGGATCAGTCCATATCATGGGGCAAATCGCGCCTATAGCCCCAGATCTAGCCTATCCGAGACGATTCGGGCCAGACGATCCGCCTCTTGCAATGGTGTGTATGACCATGCCCCGATCTCACCCTCGAAAGGCCGCGCTGCGCCGTGTTGTTCAAGCGCGCGGTGGAAGGCCGCGAGTTTGGGGTCGAGCCCGCCGATGTGGAAGACATGCACCGGCAGACCGGACGCCGCCGCCTCGGAAGCCATGTTCACGCTGTCCGCCGTGACAAGCACTGCCGATGCGAGATCCGGCGACAGCATCGCGGGGTAAGGGTTTGCACCATCGCCCTCCCACAGGAACAGCCGGTCGGGTGGCAGTTGGTCCTTGAGGGTGGCGACCATCTCGGCATCGCTGCGCCTGGACGGGGTCACGATAAGCGACCAACCCCGTTGGGCGAGATCCTTGCCGGCCGCGACAAAGGCAACCTTGTCGTCGTCGCTCCATCGCGCGCTGGCCGATCCACCCCCCAGCAGCACCGCGAGGCGCGGTTCCGGCAGTGCCGCGATCGGCCCGGCGATCACGGCGGGCAGGGTATCTGCAGCCGTTTCGATCCCCTCGACGCTCAGACGCCCGATCGCGCCGAGCGTCGCGACGGTGTTAGGGGCAGTCAGGCCGTCATGGCGCGGCGCTGCGACGAGATCGAAGGCTGCGGGGCTCATCTGTGGGTCGAGCAGCTGGACGGTCGCCACCCCATGCCGCCGGCCGAGCGCCGCGACGACGGGGGCCGCCCGCCGGCCGGCGCCGATCACCACGGCGCGTCCGCTGCCACTGGGCGGCGCCAGGGCCCCGTCGGCCGCCCTCAGCCCGGCCTCTGGCCAACCCCGGAGCTGCCGCCCCGCCCAGTCCCAGGCCGCGGCGGGCAGCATCGCGGCCCAGCGCCTCAGCGTGATCTCGCGCGACAGGGTCCGGACCTTCTCGGGCGCGAGCCGTGCCAGCGCCTCGGCCAAGCCAAGCGCCTGAGCCTGATTGCCCGCGCGCCCGTCGGTCACCGTGAGCAAGGAGACGGTGCCAGTAACGGTCGCAGTAACGGGGCCAGTAACGGTGCCGGAGCCGGTGATGGGACCGGTGTTTGGACCGGGTCGCGCCGTGGTCTGGGCGCGGCTGGGTGTGGTGTCGCTCCGCGGCTCATCCATCGCCGGCTTCTTCCCGAATCTTGCGCTTGGCCGCAATAATGTTGCCAAGAAAGCGGTGATGCCATAAGCCGACCCGTGCTACCGCGCGACCGCCAGGCAATTTGCTTTCCCAACCGTCCCAACGGACAGGGTGACCCGATGCCCGCCTCAAAGCTTGACCCCATTGATCGCCAGATCCTCGCAGAACTGCAGGATGACGGTCGCATGACCAATGTCGAACTCTCGCGCCGTGTGGGCATCTCCGCGCCGCCCTGCCTGCGCCGCGTGCGCGGGCTGGAAGAGACCGGTCTGATCGAAGGCTATCACGCCCGCGTCAACGCGCGAGAGCTGGGTTTCGAGGTCATGGTGTTCGCCATGGTCTCGTTGCGGAGCCAAGCCGGCGCCGATCTCGCGGCCTTTGAAGCGCAGTGTCGCGACTGGCCGCTGGTTCGTGAATGCCACATGCTCAATGGCGAGATCGACTTCCTGCTGAAATGCGTGGCGCCCAACCTGTCGAGCTTTCAGAGCTTTCTGACCGATCATTTGATCACGGCGCCGAATGTCGCCTCGGTCAAGACATCGCTGGTGATCCGCGCGGCCAAGGACACGCCAGGCGTTCCCTTTGAGATCGTGAATATGGAAGCGGCGCAGGAAACCTGAGCGCCAGCCAAAATTTCGGCGGGTTTATCGCGGTACCTCGTCCGACAGGCTTCGTGGCTGAGTGCAGGGCCACGCCTTGAGGGGGGCAGCCAGATGGATGCGACGCTGCTGCACGGGGTGCACCCGGCGCTGATCTTTTGGCTACAGCTTTTCTTGCCCTTCCTGCCCTTGGCGACGCGGCGCCCGATGGTGCTCGTGATCCTCGTGCTGGGTGTGATTGCGATGCAGGCGCTGATCGTCTTCTGGGCGCTCAGCATTGTGGGCGCGATCGGCAGCACGCCAAGCAGCCCCTGGCCCATCGTCTTCGGCGGGATCGTCGCTTTGTCGATCGGCATGTCGATCTGCATCGCCATCGGGCGCATCGGCGGCATGGTGGTCGGCAGTCGTATGGCGAGCGAAACGCAGCGTCATCGCGCGCACGCCATCGGCGATTTCGTCGGCGTGGCCACCATGCCGAGCGTCGTTTTGCTCTCGACCCAGATCGGCTGAGCGACGCGCTCTGCGCCTCAGGCCCGGGCCATCTCGAGCGGCATGGTGCTGAGCGGTTCCGCCGACGTCTCGCCAACGAGCGACGTGCGGCCAAGGCACATGGCAGTCGCGCTGTCCGAGTTCATCAGGATCATGTGCAGGAAGAACACCATGCCCGGGGCGATCACCGTCTCAGCCCCTTCGTAGAACATCTGGTCCTCCATCCACGAAGGCGGAAAGCGCGGCCCCAGGCTGTAGCCGCAGGCGGAAAGCCGGTGCGCGCCGAGACCATGCGCATCGAGCACGCGGGCATGGGCGTCGAACACCGTGCCCATGGTCTCGCCCGGCACCATCGCCGCCTCGCAGGCCTGCAGTGCCTCGGCCGCGGCGGCGTGCATCGAGACGTGATCGGGGCGGGGTTTGCCAACCACAACGGTGTTGAAAAGCGCAGCATGGTAATGCGCATAGACCCCGGCGAATTCGAGGTTGAGCTGATCGTCGGCCTGAAGCACGCGCCGCCCTTCCTGATAGCGGCAGAGGAGCGCGTATTCGCCCGACCCGATGATGAAGGCATTACCGGGATACCCGCCGCCGCCCGCGAAGACGGCGCCCTGCATCGCGGCGAGGATCTGCCCCTCCTCGGCGCCGGGACCCGTGGCGGCGAGCCCTGCCTCCCACGCGGCATCGGCAAGCGCCGCTGCTCGGCGCACATGGGCGATCTCTTCGTCGGACTTCACCAGGCGCAGCTGCCCCATGAGCCCACCGATATCGACCAGATCGGCGATCGCGCCCACGGCCCCCGCGACCCGCATGCCGTTGGCATGGGTCAGGCCATGGGTCGCGGTTTCCCAGCCGATGCGTTTGCCGCTCAGCCCGAGTTCGGTGATGAGCTGCGCAAGCGCCGCAGCGGGTTTGGCGCCGGCCTCGTCGCGCCAGACCCGGATATCGCGCACCGTCGAGGTAAGCTCTGCCTGCCGCAGATCGGCTGAGCGGGTGAGCAGGACAGGCGCGCGATCCAGGGGCACGATCAGGCATTGAAAGAAGCAGTAGCCGAAGGTGTCGTAGCCGGTCAGCCAGAACTGGCTTTCGGGTGCGAACAGCAACAGCGCCTTCACCCCACGCGTTTCCATCGCCGCCCGCGTCTCGGTCATGCGCCGCTCGAATTCGGGGGTGGTGAAGTGCAGCATGGGTTTCTCCGTCGGCGATGCTGATCACAGGGGACGGCGCCGGTCGCCGCGCGCAGGAGGAGAGGGCTCTCGCGCGGCATTCGCTATGACACGCGACCGCGTGGGGCGCCACGTCCGTCGTTCAGCGACCCTCCGTCAGCGGCGGTCCAGCGGAATGCCATGCGCGGCCAGGGCATCGCGTAGCCTGTTGGTCGGACCGAGGTCGAGCGTTGGGGGCAGGGTCAGCCGCCTGCCGTCCGTGCGGATGATGTGGTAATCGGTACTGTCGCTCCAGTCGTCGACCACGACGCGCGCGACGTTGGACAGCGCCACCTCGCCGTCACCACGCCCGTCGCGCTCTCCCGTCTGCCAGTGCATCGCCCTGTCGTCGATGACGAAGACTGCGTCGCGCAGCATCAGACCATAGAGCGAGAGCACCACGAACAGCCCGACGGGCACATACCAGAACCAGGGCGCCCCACCATCCATGCCTACCGCTGCAAAGCCTACCCCGATCACCGGCAGCGCCATACGGAAGGGCGATCGGGCGCGTCGTACATGTCTGTAATCCGTCGTCATGCGCAGTGTGGTATCGCGTTACGATGTCAGCGCGATGGCACCGACAAGTCGTCCGTAATCCGGTTCGCCCCGATGGGTCGCGCGGCGATAGCTGAAGAAGCGCACTTCATCGCCATAGGTGCACTGACCGGTCCAAGTCGCAGCGACACCGCCCGCCTTGAGCCGCGCCACCACATACCCCGCCAGGTTGAAGTGCCGCCGGTCGCCCCGGCCGGGGGCGAAGAACCCTGCATTGCCGGGGTCATCGGCCCTGAACCGCGCTTCAAGCTCGGGGCCGACCTCGTAGGCGGCTTGTCCGATGCAGGGGCCCACGACTGCGCTGATGGCCGCGCGCGTCGCGCCCTTCGCCTCCATCGCCGCGATCACGGCGTCGGTGACGCCGGCGAGTGCGCCTTTCCAGCCGGCATGGGCGGAGCCGATCACGCCCGCCTTGGGATCGGCGAGCAAAACCGGCGCGCAGTCGGCCACGAGCACCCCAAGCGCGATGCCGGGCCTGTCGGTGACGAGGGCGTCGGCCTCGGGCCGGTCCACAAGATCCACGGCTGCCGTGATCTCGGCGACCCCCCGGCCGTGCACTTGACGGCCTGAGACGATCGCACGAGCGCCGAGGTCACGGGCCACCCGCGCGCGGTTCTCGGCTACGGCGGCGCTGTCATCGCCCGAGCCCTGACCGGCATTCAGCCCGGCATAGAGCCCGGTCGACACGCCGCCCGCGCGCGTGAAGAAACCATGCGCGACGCCCGGCAGGGAGAGTGTGGGCGCAAGGATCGGCGCGAGCGACCCGCCCGGTGCCGCCGCCACAGGGGGGGGCATTGGCGGGGCCACAGGGGTTCGATCATCGTTCACTCGCGCGGCCCCCCAAAGCTGCGTCCCGGGACCGAGGCATCGGTGCCGGCGATCGCCGTCTCGTCCTGTCCGCTTCCGGGTGTCGGTGAGCCCGCGAAGCCCGGCGGATGAGCAGCATCCGCGGGCAGGATCGCGAGGACCTTGAAGCGCGACCCCATCGCCGCTGCCATGGTCAGGCGCTCCAGCGCATCGGCGATGGCGTGGGCCTCTTTTGGACGTGCCGCGGCCAGTGCTGCCGCACGCTGCCCGATGCCCATCTCTGCGAGAAAGGCGCCCTGGGGCGCTAGATACGCCGTGGCGCCGGGCACATCTCGCACCCGGGCCGCCAGCGCATCGAAGTCCGGCAGCCAAGTTAGATCAGCCTCACCCGGTGATGCCAACGGATCGGCCCGGCGATGGGCCTGCAGCGCTTGCAGCGTGGGTCCGGCAGGGCGCTCGGTCGCGCGGAAGCCGTAGTCGATGTAAAGCGCCGCGCCGCCATACGCCGCGATGCGTCGCGCCGTCTCGTCGATTGCCGCATCGGCCGCGGCGCTAACCTCGACCCAGGCTCCTTCCACCGGCGGGCCCGCGCCGCTTTCGACGCCGCGCAGCGGTCCGGACAGGCCAAAAACAAGCGGCGCACTGCCATCGTCGCAAGGCTGGCCGAGACCCACCTGAACCTCGCGCCATGCACTGCCGTCGGCGAGGTACTGCCGGATCGGCAGGGCATCGAGATACTCGTTGGCCACCAGCACCATCGGGCCCTCGGGCAGGGCGTGCAGGCTGTCGATCCACCGCGCCTCAGGCACAGCCCGCGCCTGGGCCGCACGCAGCACCGTCGAGGTCTCGACGAACCAAAGCGGCCGCTCTCTCAGCGCCGGCGCCGCGCGACGGGCATCGGCCATCATCGTCCCCCGCCCCGGCCCAAACTCGACGACCGGCGCGCCTCGGGGCAGCGTCGATGCCTGATCGGCCAGCCACAGTCCGACGACCTCGCCGAACATCTGACTGATCTCGGGCGCGGTGGTGAAATCGCCGGCAACGCCCAACGGATCGCGCGTCAGGTAGTAGCCATAGACCGGGTCGCCGAGGGCTGCTGCCATATATTCAGCGAGGCTGAGCGGCCCGCGCGCCCGGATCCTGAGCGCGAGCGAGCGTTTGAGCGGGGTCTCCCCCTCGGTCATGGCCGCTCACGCATCGTCCGCTCGGGGCTCGGCCGCCGCGCTGACTTGCGTTGGCGCGCCACTGCGCGAGGCGATCAACAGAAAGACGATCCCGATGGCCACCATGGGCATCGACAGTACCTGACCCATGGTGAAACCAAAGGCGTCGGGTCCCGTGCCGAGGCGGATGACATGGCCCCAGGGATTGTCGGGCGAGACGAAATCCTGATCACCCTGCCGGAAGTTCTCGACCAGACTTCGCGCTGCCCCGTAGCCGATGAAGAAAACCCCGATCAGCGCGCCGGGTGTTTTGAGCCAGCCGCGCGCCAGCGCGAGATACCACAGGACGATCAGCAGGATCAGCCCCTCGGTCGCCGCCTGGTAGAGCTGGCTCGGATGACGCGGCTCGGGTCCTGCGCCCGGAAACACCATGGCCCAGGGCACATCGCCCGGCCGGCCCCACAACTCACCATTGATGAAATTGGCGATCCGCCCGAACAGGATGCCCACCGGCGCGGCCAGCGCCACGGCATCCCCCACCTGCAAGAGCGGATAGCGGTTGGTTCGGCAGAACAGAACAAGCGCCACGATCACGCCGAGAAAGCCGCCATGAAACGACATGCCGCCCTGCCAGATGGCGGGGATCTCCAGCGGGTTCTGCAGGTAGTATCCGGGATTGTAGAAGAAGACGAAGCCGAGCCTGCCGCCCGCGATCACACCCAGCACCATCCAGGTGAGCAGGGCCTCGGGCGCATCGGCGCTCATCGGCGCCCGCTCGCCGGGCCAAAGCCGGGGTCTGCGGACGAGGAACACACAGGCTCGCCAGCCGAGCACGAGACCCGCGATATAGGCCAGCGCGTACCAGCGGAGCGAGAACTCCATGCCCCCAACGCTTAGCGTGAAAAGCGCGGGATCGATCTGCGGAAAGGGCAGGGCGAACACGCGGGAACCTCTCTCGGTGGCCATGGTCTATGCCGCGGCAGGATCCAGCCGAGCGGACGGAAGCGTGGTGCGGGACGAGGCGGGAGAAGTCAATTGCGCCGCCGCGGCGACGGGTCGGCGGCAGGTCCACGCCTGGGCGCGGGGAACGCGTCATTCCCGTGGTTGCGCCTGGTGCCTTGCGAAGGTCGGGGGAGCGTTGCCATATTCGTCGCAAGCGCGGCCGCCCGCCGCGCCGGACATGGAGAGACCCCGCATGCAGAACCGCTCGACCCTTCTCGACGATCTCAGCCAGCTCATGACCAACGCGGCCGGCATCGCCCAGGGGGCGCGCGAGGAAGCGCAGGCAGCGATGCGATCCGCGCTCGATCAGTGGCTTCGCGATTCGAACCTGGTTGCGCGTGAGGATTTCGACGTGGTCCGCGAGATGGCACAGAAAGCGCGCGAGGAGAACGAAGCCTTGGCCGAGCGTGTCGCGGCTTTGGAAGCTCTCCTCACCAAAGACGCGAAGAAAGGTGCTTAAGCGCCTGATCTGTGGCGCGATACCTGAGAAGTGACATAACCATCAGTGGCCATGGCCGCCCTCTACCCTCGTGACGCTTTTGAGCCGTGCACGGAATTCCTCTTGTGATCGCGGCGCGACCTGCCACCATATCTATGGGTGGACCACAAAACCTAAGCCACCCGAGGCAACCCTTGGTGCGAAGGGGCCGTCAGCGCCCCAAGCGCCTGAGCAGTAGGGGCATGAACCATGTCGGCCGCAGACCGCTTGTTCGAGAACACTGACCTACATCCCATCGATATCGTCGAGACCCTGGCCGAGGAGGCCAAATGGGATTTCGACCGTGTCGGCGAGGACCAGATCGCCATGTCGGTCGAGGGGGCTTGGCGCCATTATGCGCTCTCGCTCACATGGTCCGAGCGCGATGACATGCTGCGCCTGATCGCCACCTTCGACATTGATGTCGACGAGGACCGCCAGGAAGAGATGGCCCGGCTGCTCGCCCAGGTGAACGACCGGCTCTGGCACGGGCTGTTCTCGCTCTGGGCAGACCAGAAGGTGATCGCCTTTCGCTATGGCCTGACGCTGGCGGGCGGGGCGACGGCGACGCCCGAGCAAATCGAGCACATGGTGCTGTCGGCTTTGGCGCTGGCCGAGCGCTTCTATCCGGCCGTCCAGTCCTGCGCCTTCGCTGGCTATCGTGCGGAAGAAGCGCTGGAGCTGGTGATCGAGGACGCCTACGGCACCGCCTGATCCGACGGCCGCGACGGGTGGGAGGGGCGTCAGACCTCTACTGCCACCGTCACCCGACCTGGTGATCCGATCCCGACTGGCTGCTTCCGGCACCGACATGGTAGGCCCCATGTCGATTATGGCGGATGAGGGCAGCATGGCTGAGGCAACGGGATCGGTGGCGGCCGCGGCGGGCAGGCTTTTGCTGCTCGGCTGCGGCAAGATGGGTGGCGCCATGCTCGAAGGCTGGCTTGCCGCCGGTCTGGATCCTGCCCTCTGCCAGGTGATTGAGCCGCAACCGGCCGATCGGTTATCGGCCCTCGCCGACCAAGGGCTGCGGCTCAACCCGGCCGCGTTCTCGCCCCCCGACGTCGCGGTGCTGGCCGTCAAGCCGCAGATGATGGGCGATGCCTTGCCCGCCGTGACCTCATTCGGTGGGGGCGACACGCTCTTTATCTCCATCGCTGCTGGCACACCGATTGCAGCCTTCGAAGCCGCTTTCGGTGCTGGTACTCCTGTGGTTCGCGCCATGCCGAACACGCCGGCCGCGGTCGGCCGCGGTATCAGCGCGCTGATCGCCAACATGGCCGCGGGGGAGGCGGGGCTCACCAGGGCCGAGGCACTGCTCTCGGTCGTCGGCCAGACCGTGCGCCTTGATACCGAGGCGCAGATGGACGCGGTCACGGGCCTGTCCGGATCGGGGCCCGCCTATGTCTTTCACCTGATCGAGGCCATGGCAGCGGCCGGCGAGGCCGAGGGCCTTGCCCCTGATCTCGCCATGACGCTGGCCCGGGCGACGGTGACGGGGGCCGGTGCCCTGGCGGCGCAGTCCGATGAGAGCGCCGCGCAACTGCGCATCAATGTGACCAGCCCGGGTGGTACGACGGCCGCTGGTCTGGCCGTGCTGATGGAACGCTTGCCGGATCTGATGCGCGGCACCGTTGCTGCCGCCGCCGAACGCTCGCGTGACCTTGCCAAGGGCTGATGCAAGCGCCCGGTAGCCTTGAGCTGGTTGGCGCGGCAGGCGCTCCCAGGCGATCTCACGCGGCTCCGTCTTGGCGCCGTTGCGGTGTGATTGGTCGGATGTGCGCGGGCGCCAACTGGCTTACGGGATCTCCGGTCACCGTGCGCTCCGATGCGGCCGCGCTCACGCGTGCGACACGGCACCGGCATCACAGCATCACGGCCCGAGACATCATCGATCCAGCGGGTTTCGCCGAATTCACGCTGCAGCGCACAAAAGAGCTTGACGTTTTTTGTGCGCTGCACAATATTGCTTGTGACGGCGCTGAGGGCGCCGCCCGCGGACCCTTAGATGGAGGCACGAAAATGATGCAGGACAAGTTCCCCTTCGCCGACTTCGAGAAGATCACCGAGATGTTCAAGATGCCCGAGCTCGACAAGATGTTCGAGACCGCGCAGTTCCCCGACATGGACGTCGTCGTGAAGGCGCAGGAGAGGAACCTGAACGCCGCGATCGAGGCGAACAAGGTTGCCATGGCTGGCTATCAGTCGGTCTACAAGCGCCAGTTGGCGCTGGTCGAAGAGACCATGGCGCAGGCCAAGGACATGATGGGCGATCTGCAGGGCCAGCCCCTGTCGGCCGATCAGGCGCAGAAGAACATGGACACTGCGCGCACCGCCTTCGAGAAGGCCGTCAAGGACATGCAGGAGCTGACCGAGATGAGCCAGAAGGCCAGCAACGAGGCTTTCGAGGTCATCAAGGCGCGCTTCGAAGAGGCGGTGTCGGAGTTCCAGACCGCCTTCGAGAAGGTCCAGGCCGCGAAGTGATGCGCCACCGGGCGGTAAGCCCGACACAGCACCGGGCGTAAGCCCGACGCGCCACGAGCAGTTGAGCCCCGTCGGTCCGACCGGCGGGGTTTTGCTTTGCTCAGCGCGCTGGCGACCGCCCGGCCACTGCCGATCAAGCCTGTGGCCATGGCGGCATCGCGCTTTGACACCGTGGGCGGTTTTTGTTGTCCTCTCAGGCATGCACACGAGACGTCGGGCGCCGGCGGGCCTTTAATTCACCGGCGTTCGGCTTAGCGTCGATCGGGTGGCAGATGCTGAGATACGGAAGCCGCGGATCCAAGGTCGTTGTCTGTCAGAGCATTCTGAATTCGGTCTTTGATGCCGCGCCGCCGCTTGTCGTCGATGGGGTGTTTGGCGCGCTGACCCATCGGCGCGTGCAGGCGTTCCAGGGCATCTCTCCCAACCGGCTGGCCGCCGATGGCATCGTGGGCCCGATGACCGCGGCGAAGATGATGCGCTTCCTGGATGCACCCGATCTCCAAACCTCGAGGGTCATGGCCGAAGCGCGCGGCCCCGTGACCGCGCTCTCGGGCTTTTACCAGGGTGTCGGCAACATCGCCGGAGGTGGCGGTGGAGCGACAAAACCCAAGCCGAGGATCGTCATCCTGTGCGCGAACGAGCCGGACTATTTCGCCTGGGCCAAGCGCGTGCACTCAGTCTGGAAGCAGATCGGCGATCTCACCAGACTGCATATGATGAACCCGATCGAGACGGTGGACAGCGCCTGCAGGAAGATGGAGCGCGCCGCAGCCGCAGCAGGCCCCGGTGGCACCGTGATCCTGAGCGTCGGGCATGGCGCGTGCCGTCTGCAGGGCAATCTCACGAATGTCGGCGGCTTCGACATGGCGCCCAAGGGCTGCGTCGTCATCGGCGCCAACGAGGATCACCGGTTACGGACGAAGACGGCGCAAGTGAGCGTTTTCTACGACGTCAAGCTCACCAAATTCTCGGTCACGATGAAGAAACAGGATGAGACGCTTGCGCAGGGCAGTGACGCAAAGGCCGCCGCTGCGCGAGAGCGGCTGAGAGACTTTCAGCGCTTCATCGACATGGGCAAGGCCCTGGAGAAGTCCGGCATCGCGGGGATCTTCATGTTGACCTGCCGGGTCGGTCTCGCGTCAGACTTCATGAGAATGACGCGGAAGAAGATGCGCGTGCCGCTCAGCGCCTACACGCGCAGCGTCGCCTGTAGCCAAGTGCCGGCCGGAGGTTTGGAGCGCACCTATCTCATGAACGACCAGCCCGGTCGGGGCACCAACCGGCCGATGCACGCGATCTTGCCACCGGTCCTGGGCCTCAAGGCGCGGGATCTCGTGCATTTTCAATGATCCTACGCGACAACGCTGCGACCAGATCGCTCTTTCCATCACCGAGTATCCAAGGCCCATGACCGACACCATCACCTACGACGATTTCCTGAGGGTCGATATCCGAGCCGGCCGCGTGATCCGGGCCGAGCCCTTTCCCGAGGCGCGCAAGCCCGCGATCAAGCTGTGGATCGATTTTGGCCCCGAGATCGGAGAGCGCAAGACCTCGGCCCAGCTGACCGCGCATTATACACCCGAAAGCCTGGTCGGCCGCATGGTCATGGGCGTGGTGAACTTCCCGCCACGCCAGATCGGGCCTTTCATGTCCGAGGTGTTGACCCTTGGCGTAAGCGATGCCGAGGGTGGGATCGTGCTGATCGCACCCGATCAAGACGTGGCGCCGGGACAGCGGATGCATTGAGCTTAGACGCGCCCTTCCACCGGCACCGATGCTGCCGGCCTGTTATCTGGCGCCCGATCCTGTGACGCGCTCTCCGGCTGCTCGCCGCCACCACCTGCCGAGCCCGGATCGCCGCCGCGGGGCAGGCGGAGGACGGCGCGCAGACCGCCAAGTGCCGCACTCTCATCAAGCACAAGGGCGCCGCCATGGCTGCGCGCGATGTCGAGCGCGATCGATAGCCCGAGACCCACACCGCCGGTGTCCTGTCCGCGTGCCTCGTCCAGCCGCGTGAAGGGGCGCAGCATCTCCTCGCGCCGCGCGGCCGGAATGCCGGGCCCGTCATCCTCCACCACGAATTCCACCACCCGCCGGGTTTGGCGCAGCGTCAGGCGCGCTCGCTGTCCGTAGCGAAGGGCATTGTCGACGAGATTGGTCACGGCCCGCTTGACCGCCTGGCGGCGCATCGTGGTCTCACCCTCGGCCGCAGGATCCACCTGCAGGGCCTGGTCTATCGTAGTGCCCAACCGTTCGGCGTCGGCCGCCACCTCCCGTGCCAGCATCGTGGCGTCGACCGCGACCGCAGCCTCGCCGGCCTCGCCGCGGGCAAAGGCCAGAAAGCTGTCGAGCATCCGCTCCATCTCGCCGACATCATGCGCGAGGTCTCGCGTCTCTGGCTCCTCCGGCATCATTGCTACGGCCAGTTTCATCCGCGTCAGCGGCGTGCGTAGGTCGTGACTGACCCCCGACAGCATCGCCGTCCGGGTCTGGATCTGCCGTTCGATCCGCGCGCGCATATCAAGAAAACTGTGCCCGGCCCGGCGAACCTCCTCGGCGCCGGAGGGTCGAAACGCCACGCGGACGCCGCGGCCAAAGGCCTGGGCAGCGCTCGCCAGCTCGCGGATCGGGCGCACCTGATTGCGCAAGAACATCACCGCGATGATCACCAGCGACGTCGCCGCGATATTGGTCAGCACCAGCAATTGGTGCGGGTTCGAGGGGCTAAGCTGGCTCCGCTCGATCTCGGCGCGCAGGATGCCGTGTCCTGTCAGGATGCGCACAACCGCCATTTTGCGCTGGCTGACGAGATCCAGCGTGAGCGGCCGGCTGATCCCGGATTTCAGCGTTTCGGCCACGATGCTGCCGGTCACATCGTAGAACCGGCGGAGCGCCTGCGGCTCGACCTCGCCCTCTGGGTCGAGGGTCAGGCTGATCCCGAGAGGGCGCTCCAGCACCGCCAGCAAATCATTGGCCGCCACGTCATCGGGAGAGGCATCGATCGCGGTCACGATGAAATCCAGCTCGCGCGCCGCGTCGCCGGCCATCTGGGTGGTGACACCTTCGTAGAAACGATCGGCGACAGCGGTGGTGACGACGAGCTGCAGCAACAGGATCGGCCCGACGAGGATCATCAGCGCGCGGCCGAACAGGCTGCGGGGCATCAGACGCTTGAGACGGGTCGCGGAGCCTGCCATGTCCTCGACGCCTAGGCTGTGCGGGCCGGGGTGGCAAGCGCGAGGAAACGATGGAGCCAGGGAAGGACAGGAGCGACGCCGTAGGGGAGGCCGAGGTTGAGGTACTGGCGCCGGGCGTTTGGCGCCTGACCGCGCCCAATCCCTCTCCAATGACGTACACGGGCACGCAGACGTACATCATCGGCGCCGTCGATGTGCCGGTGAAGGCGCGCGATGCCCGCTATGTCGTGATCGACCCCGGGCCCGACGATCCGGCGCATTTCGCGGCGATCCTGCGGTGTCTCGGGTCCCCGACATCAAGCCTCGCGGCGATCCTCGTCACCCATAGCCATCTTGACCATAGCGCGGGGGTGGCGCGGCTGAAGGCTGCCACCGGCGCGCCTGTCCTCGCCTTTGGTCCGCATGGCACCGGCATGAGCGGGACGATGCGCGCGCTCGCCGTCGCCTCGCCCGATCTTGGCGGGGGAGAGGGCGCCGACCGGGCCTTTGCCCCTGACGAGGCGCTCATCGATGGCGCGCAGCTCGATCTCGGCATCGGTGCCGAGATCCGCGCGATCCATACCCCCGGCCATTTGTCGAACCATCTGAGCTTTTCGCTCGCCGATCGGGGGCTGATCTTCACGGGCGATGCGGTGATGGGATGGTCGACGACGCTGGTCTCACCGCCCGAGGGCGACATGGCGCAGCAGATGGCAACGCTTCAGCGCCTCGGCGCCCTCGTCGGCACGCTAGACGCGCCGCGTCTCATGCCCGGCCATGGCCCGGTGGTCGAAGACCCGGTGCGCTTGATCGCCGAGCACCGCGCCCATCGCGACGCCCGGCGCGCAGCGCTTATCGCAGCGCTGGAAGACGGCCCGGCCAATGCGCGCGCGCTCGCCGGAAGGCTCTATACCGATACGCCGCCTGCCCTGATGGCCGCCGCTGCGCGCAACGTGCTGGCGACGCTTTTGCAGCTGCACGGCGAAGGTTCGGCGGAGCCGACCGGACGGCTCTCAGCCGATGTCGCCTTCCGGCTGATCTGATCGCGCCGATCTCTCAGGCTGATCTCTCAGAAGGTCTCGGAGCAGACGTTCTGCAGGGCCACCCATTCGCTGTCGGTCAGCACCGGCGTGTAATTGGTGCGATCCTCGAGGGACAAGACCTTCTCGGCGCGGGATTGGCTGGTTGGGTGTGTGCTGAGGAACTGCAGCACAGACGGCGTCTCACCGGACTCCTCGCGTAGCCGCTCGAAGAACTCGCCGAAGGGGCGGGTCGGCAGCTCGGCCTCCTGCAGGATGCGGATCGCCTCATCGTCAGCGCGACGCTCCTGCATCTGGCTGTAGCTCGCATAGATCGCCGCGTCACCGACCGTGGCGAAGATACCGGCACCGACGACATCGCCGATCAGCATCGACAACACCCCGGTGCTCCCCGCTTGCCGGAGAAGTCCCACCATCGGATCTCGATGCAGATCGTGGCCCATCTCATGCGCCAGAACGCCGGCAACTTCCTCTGGTGTCTCGGCCATGCTCAAGAGCCCGCGCGTCAGCGCCATGCGTCCGCCGGGTGCCGCGAAGGCGTTGGGGATGCTGGCATCGATCACGTCGACCTGTATCGGCCGGTCGATGTTGGAATGCGGCTCCAGCCGCGCCGTCATCTTCTCCAGCGCGGCAAGCCCACGCGGCCCGTCGCAGATCCCGTCGTCAAAGCGGCTGCCGCGCGCCATGATGGTGCTCAGCTGCTCCATCGTCGCATCACCCATGGCGCGCTCACGCTCGTAGGGGATCAAGGGGGCGAGTTGCACGGCCATGGCCGGGATGAGCACAAAGATGATCGCGGCGACCGAGCCCGAGGCGAGACCGGCCCAGACGACGGCCTTGCGCATGCCGGCCCCGCCACGGGGCTTGCGATAAAGATCGGGGCAGACCTTCTTGATGATGCCGATCATCGTCGGGTCGTCGATCACCAGTTGCTCATCGCTGTCATGGCCCGGCATGAGCGTCAGCTCGCCGATGCCCCCGCCGCGCGTCGCCCTCAGCGCGCCGAGGGGCCAGTGGGCGATGGCCTGGTCACCGTGCTGAAAGATCACGATGGAGCGCTTGCCGAAGCCGATGATGACTTCCTGGCTGCGCGCGCTTTCACCGTCGAAGTAACGGCCGACGCCCTCCAGCGTGTCGTGTTCCGGCGATGCGGTCATCCCGGTACTCCCCTGCCTACGTTCCTGCCCACATCCCGGCCCGGGCTGGTCGCCGCTGCATTCGTCCCGACACTAAATGCCGCCGCCGATATCCACGCCGAGCGCCGTGGCAAAGCCGCCGGCATCGCCCGCGTCCTTGGCCGACCGCTGCTTGGCGCGGTCAAAGCCGCCCGGATTTCTCAACAGGATCGCGTCGCACTTCATGGCTAGGATGGGCTGGAAGACCAGCACCATCGTGAAGGCGTAGCTGACAGCGAAACCCATGATGTAGGTGAGAAAGCCACCGATCACCGCCGGAACCGACGCCAGCAGCGCCGTTAGAGGCGGCGCTTCCTCGTCACCGTTGAACAACCCGACGAGGGCGGCGATCGCCTCTTCAAATTCGAGCCCACCGAGCGCCGAGCTCAGCCAGATGCCACCGAAAATGAAGACGAGGCCGCCGATCGAGCCGAAGATCGTCGTCAGGATCGAGGTCGTTACGGTGCCGCTGATGTAGCGTCCGAGAACCGATCCGGTCGAGAGATCGCATTCCATCGTCACGCCGCCGACGCTGCGGTTGTCCCAAAGGTAGCGAAACGCGCCGGTGTTATAGTTCACGAACATGATGCCGAAGATAAGCGCTGCGGGGAAAACCAACAGGGCGATCATCAGGCTGATCCCCTCGCCGCCAAGCTTCATCTCTTCCGAGACGCCCCAGACGAAGAGAAAGCCGAGGCCTGATAGGATGTAAAACCAGATCCAGTAGCTCAGCAGGCCAAGCCAGCTGCCGCCCTGCGTGACGCGCAGCGACCCCACATAAGACCGGTTCGCCATGAACTGCGCCTGCTTGAAGTGCATATAAGGGTACAGCAGCCCCAGCGTGACGATGGTCGCAACAAGCCAGAGGAGCGAGAGCCCCATAAAGGTTAGTGCGCCCGGATCCATGCCGAAGCGAATGCCCCGCCAGCGCAGTCGCGACATCACATAGGCCCGGCCGCGATACTGCGCCCAGAAAAGGAAAGGCAGTGAGGCGATCGCCGCCGCGAACAGACCGCCCTGACCGAACTCGAAGATGGCGGCGCCGGCGAAGACCAGCAGAAGCTGCGCGATGGAGAGATAGACCGCGAGCAGTGCCACGGCGACGAGAAAGCCGATCAGCTTCTCGATTCCAGTGCCGGTGTATTCGAGCGGATCGCCCTCAAGCCGCACCGAGCCAGCAATTTCGCGGCGCAGATTGGTAACCATCCAGAAGCGGTAGAGGCCGAGCGTAATCGTGCTGACGATCACCCCGAAGAAGGCGATCCAGAACACGCGGCCGCCGTCGACATAGCGCGGTCGGCTCTTGCGCTGGGCAGGTGCCAGCCACTCGCCGTCATCGCGCTCCTGGATCTCTTCCTCATGGGCGGCGCTGGTGCGGAACGGCACCTTTTTGGGCGCCGGCGCCGGCTCATCGTTCAGGCTGGACTGGCCGGTCCGGAAGCGCTCCAGATCCCAGCTACGGGGCATGTCCGCATCGGTCGCCATCAGCCCACTCCCCCAAGAGGCCAAATTCCCGTCTCACGCGAATGCTGAATGCCGCCCGATTGTGGCCAATAAAGGGACATTCTCAAAAACCCGGGAGGCCCAATCAACCCGCCTGCTTTCTAGCCGCGCTGATCAGGCAAACGGTAGCCCTGCGCGACCAGATCCTCGCGAATGGTACGTTTGGAGAGCTTCCCCGTGGCGGTGTGCGGCAAGCTCTCGACCATGACGATCTCGTCGGGCAACTGCCAGGTGGCGAAATGGGGGGCGAGATGCGAGCGGATCGCGTCGGCCTCCGGCGGCGGGTCGCTGGCCGGCACCACCAGCAGCACGGGGCGCTCATCCCATTTAGGATGCGGCATGGCCACGGCGGCGGCCTCGGCGACCTCGGGATGGCTGACGGCGACGTTTTCGAGGTCGATCGAGCTGATCCACTCGCCCCCCGACTTGATCACGTCTTTGAAGCGGTCGGTGATGCGCACATAGCCCTCGGCATCTATGGTCGAGGCGTCGCCGGTGTTGAACCAGCCCGCGGCATCGATGGTGTCGGCTTCGTGACCCAGATATCGCGCAACGACACCGGGGCCGCGGATCTGCAGCTGGCCCTGCGCCACCCCGTCATGGGCGAGCACCTCGCCCTCGTCGCTGACGATCCGCATATCGACGGTAAAGGGCGGGTGGCCCACGGTCTCTTGCTGGTCGAGCCGCGCCTTGGCATCGCGCGCCGCGATCTCGGGCTTTTCGGTGCACAGCGTGCCGAGCGGCGATGTCTCGGTCATGCCCCAGGCGTGGATCACCTGGACCCCGTAGTCATGCTGAAAGGCCTCGATCACCGCGCGCGGGCAGGACGAGCCGCCGATCACCACCCGGTCGAGATCGGGCAGGCCGCGCCCGGTCTCGCGCAGATGACGCAGCAGCGGCAGCCACACCGTGGGCACGGCCGCCGAGACGGTAACACCCTGGTCCATCATCTCGCAAAGGCTAGCCGGGTCCAGCTGGCGGCCGGGCAGCACCATCGCCGCCCCGGTCATGGGCGCGGAATAGGCGGTCGACCAGCCATTGGCATGGAAGAACGGCACCACCGGCATCAAGGTGTCGCGCGATGACAGCCCAAGCATGTCGGGCTGCACCATCGCCATGGCGTGCAGCACGTTGGAGCGGTGGGAGTAGACCACGCCCTTCGGATTTCCGGTGGTGCCCGAGGTGTAGCAGATCCCGGCCGCCGCGCCCTCATCGACCGGTGTCCAGCTGGTGTCGCCGTCTTCGGCCGCGATCAACGCCTCGCTCGCCAGCGTTTCGACCGGCAGCGCGGCAATCTCGTCGGGTATCGTCTCGCCGAGCACGATGACGCCGCGCAGCCCCTCGACCGCGCCGGCCAGCGGCGCGATCACCGGCGCCAGGTCACCGTCGGCAACCAGCCAGCGGTTGCCCGCATGGTTTGCGATGTAGCTCAGTTGCGCCTGGCCGAGCCGCGGGTTCAGCGTGTGCCATACCGCCCCCACGCCCGGCACGGCGTACCACGCCTCGAGATGGCGGGCCGTGTTCCACGCCATGCCCCCGACCACCATGCCCTCGCCAACGCCAAGTCGGCGAAGTGCCTGCATCAGTTTGCGCGTGCGCAGGTGCAGCGTCGCATAGTCGGTCGAGACGATGGCTCCCGCGTCGGCGCCATAGCTCGGACGCGAGATGACACGACGCTTGGCGTGATAGCGCGCGGCATGGTCAAGCACGCGCCCCGTGCGAAGCGGCCAATCCTGCATGAGGCCGAGCATGGCGATCTCCCCGTTCCCCGGACCTCTGCGTGCCCGTGGCTTCATCCTGCCGCGCCGTGGCGGGGCAGGGCAAGCGCTGCTGCGACGGGCCCGATCCGGGACTGAGTGGTCACATCGGCGATGGCGGCAGATGGCTGCTCGCGGGCCACTCAGGCGTGTTTTTTGCTCAGCCGGGCCGCTCACGTTCGGGCGTTGCCGCGCTTTCAGTCCTCTGGCTGGATGAGGCCCGGTGCGAGCCATAGGCGGCGAGACCGGCGCCGAGCGTGATGAGCAGCGTTGCCACGGCCAGGCGCCAATCGGCGACAGCAACGCCGGCCAGGACTAGGGCGATGGTCGAGAGCACCGGGGCTGCATAGGCGCTGACGCCGAGCAGCTGGATATCGCCGCGCCGACAGCCATGGTCCCAGGCGTAGAATGCGGCGCCGACCGGACCGAGGCCGAGGCCCACCACCGCGGCCCAGGCCCAGGGGCCGTCGGGCCAGACCGTCGTCTCCAGCCCCAGATGCGCCAAGAGCGCGAGGCAGGCGACGACAAGGCAGAACCCCGCCACGCTGTCGGTCGGTGCCTCGCCCGCAAGTGGCAACAGCACCGAATAGCTTGCCCAGATGAAGGCCGCGGCCAGCGCGATGGCGTGGCCGAGCCCAGCGCCCGCAAAGAGGGCGCCGCCCGGCTCGATGATCAGCAGTGCGGCACCGGCAAAACCCGCGATACCGCCCACGAGATGCCAGAGACCGAGGCTGACACCGGGCCGCAGCCCGGACATCAGCACGATCAGCAGCGGCCAGAGATAGGCGATCAGGCTCGCTTCCTCGGGCGGCGCGTTTTGCAGCGCGGTGAAATAGCAGAAGTGGTAGCCGAAAAGGCCGCCGACGCTCGTGGCCCAGACCCGGGCCGGGAGGCGCACGGCCCGTCGAATGGCCGCTGCCGTGCCGCGGCGCTCGCGCAGCACGACCGTGAACACGCCCAGGATCCCGCCGAGGGAGAACGTCATGGCGCTCAGCTGAAAGGGAGGGACAGGGCCTGCGCTGGCCGCAAATAAGGCAAGCAGCGACCAGAGGAGCACGGCCAAGAAACCGATCGCGGTAGCCTTCGCTCCGGCGCCTTCATTGCTTGTTGCCATCATGCTCACCCGCCGAAAACGCCGTCTCGCCGCCGCAACAGCCGTGAGCGGCCGCGGGGCAGGGCAATGTGAAGACGATGATCGTGGTGTGGAAACCGATTGGAGCGGGCGATGAGATTCGAACTCACGACCCCAACCTTGGCAAGGTTGTGCTCTACCCCTGAGCTACGCCCGCATCCTTGGGTGAGCGGGCATATGGCAGATATCCGAAGGGGGTGCAAGCGGCCCCGGCGCGCTTTTTCGTGGCATCCGCGTGGGCTCCAGACCCGGGCCATAGCGTCCTTGTGAGAGCTTTGCCGCGTGGTGGGCTGGATTAAGGCGTTGCGAAACCGTATTTACTCGCGGAACGGACGAAGCCGGGCGATCATGAGGGGAACATGCGGCGCAATCCGATCACGCGCAGTGTCATCGCTGTTTTCGCCATCACCATCCCCATCGCCGGCACGGTGGGGGCGGCCTTCGTTGCCGCGCCGGTCGCGGCATCGACACGCACCACGTCTGCCAGCGCCGACTGCGTGTCGCCCTATACCGTGGGCCGGGGAGACACCTTGAGCCTGATTGCCGAGCGGTTTCTCGGCGATGTGATGGCTTTTCGGGTGCTCCACGATCTCAACAGGGGTGCAATTGGCCCCGATCCAGCACTGCTGGAGGTCGGGACCGTCCTGCAGATCCCCTGCCCGGCGGGGTCCACAGCCCGTGACACCGGCAGCGCCGCCGCCGAGCAGGCGGAGGTGGCGCCGCCCCCGCGGGTCGCGGCTCCGGACGGCGGCGGTGAGGGTGATGCAGGCCGTGCGGATGCCCTGGAGACCGCAGGTGCGCCAAGCCCGGGCGGTGGGCCCTTCATCACCGTCTCGCGCCTTGCCGCCATCGCCGAAAGCCAGCGTCCTCAGATCGTCGACGTGCGGCCGGGTGGCGCGGCGCGGCTCGATTTCATTCCGCGCGCGACGCAATTGCCGGATGGCTGGGACGACAAGATCGCCCAGACCGCGGCCAATCGGCGGGCACTGGATCGCAAGCTCGCCAGCGCTGGGCTGAGGATCGACCGTCCCTTCGTTCTCGTCGCCAGCGACAACCGCGTGCCTTCGCTCGGTCGGGCGGCGATCACCGCCTGGGTGCTGCGCGCCGCGGGGGCCGAGGATGTCACCATCCTCTGGGGTGGGATGGCCGCCTGGAGCGCGGCGCGCCGTCCTGCCTGGGACAGTGCGGTGACGCCGCGTCCGCGCCCCGATGGCCGTGTGGACCTGGCCGCACCCGAGGTGGGCACAGCGGCGTGGCAGCGTGCCCTGACGGGCGAGGGGGCGGGCCGTCTGGTGGTGGTCAGCGACACGGCGGTTGCCGATAACGTGCCCGCCGGTGCCATCGTCGCGGACCTGCCAGAATTCGACGCCGAGACCCCGGACGAACTGGCGCTGAACGCGCTCGCCTGGCTCAAGACCGTGCCGGTGGGCTGGGAGACGACTGCTGTGGGCATCACGGCCGCCGAGCCCGGTCACGCGGCACTCGCTTGGCTGATCGCGGCCGAGGTCTCGGGCATACGCAATGTCTGGCTCGCGCCGCCGCTGTCGCAGCTCGCCTCTCAGGCCGACCAGTCCGGCTGATCGGGTCGCCTGATCCCCACCTCGGATTTCCACGACGGATTCCCAAGGGCGCCGACGGCCCCATCGCTTCCGCGTTCCAGTGACGCTGCGTCGTGATAGGCGGTGCTGACCGTTTGGTCAGTGGTGCCGAATTTGGGCAGATGTGCCTTGTGAGCGTCTCAGACAGAACAAGTATTCGCCTTAAGGTTGTGTGCAATTCAACTCTAAGATTTAAAAATTCGCGGGCGCGACATTTTGGATAGACTTGCTCAACTTCACCTTTCATAAAACCCGTAGCTTTGGGGATGGGGTGTACTATGCAATTCAGCAGGTTGGCGGCGGTCTCGGCCGCGCTAATGTTTTCGGTCGCCTCGGCGCAGGCCGTGACGATTGATGCTTTCGACACCGATCAGGCTGAGATCACCTCGTCTGCGACAGGCGGCGCCGATCCGGGCAGCGTGGTCAGCGAAGCGTCGCCCATCACCGGCTCGATCGCGACCGCGCGTCAGATCACCGTAGACGCAACACCGACCGCGGACGCGGTCACCAATGGGAACAACGTGTCGCTGAGCGCGGGTGTCGTGGGCGACACGTTCAATATCGACGCGATCGTGGGCAGCGTCGGCACGGTCTTGCTGTCCTACGGGACGGATGTAGGCATTTTCGTGCCTGGCTTCTCGGCGCAGGATCTCACCGGCGCCGGTGCCTTTGATCAGATCACGATCGACGCAACCGCGCTGCTGGGCTCGATTACGGTCGACGTGACCATCACCGATACTGACGGCACGGTGGCGACGGTGTCGGAGGTGGTGAGCGGTGGTCCTACTTCGGTTGATTTGGCCTTCACGGCGTTTCTGGCGGCGGCAAATGGGGGCACGGGAGGACTGGACCTGACGGACGTCAATGGATTCGATGTGCTTTTTTCGCTGAACCAGGGCGGTTCGTCGGCGTCGTTCGATATCATCCAGTCGACCTCGGTCGTTACCCCGGTCCCGCTTCCTGCGTCCGGCGTGTTGCTGCTCGCTGGCATGGGCGGCATCGCGTTGATGCGCCGCCGGGCCTGATCGCAGTCGCTCGCGATCTGGTGAGGCGCATCGCTTTGCGGGATGCGTCCCTTCTCGCTTCAAGGTGCTGGTTCGCCTGTCGCCTTTTGAGCCGGTTTGAGGCCGCCCGTCCGCAACTGACTGAAAAACTTCGCTTTGATGCCCAGATTTGAACGTCTCACACGTCGATATTGCGGCAGATACAAATGATCTTACGCGGCGGGGTGGTCGCGTTGAACGGCATCTAGCCGTTGAGAGGTGGAGCGGGTGATGAAACGGTTGGCTGGCGGAATTGCCGTAGTATGCGGCATGGCCTTTGCGGGAAATGCCGCAGCGGTCACGCTTATCGATGATTTCTCCGGTGCTGTGCAGCAGACATCGGATGCAGTGGCGGAGGGCACGCCGACGGCATCGTCGTCGGGTGTTGTGAACCCAAGCGGTTCACCGTTTACGACACGCGAGATCACGACGAGCAAAACCGGTGGTGCGACCAACGCGTCGGTGACTGCCGGCGTGAACAGTTTCGACCTCGAGTTCTTCACCATCTCGAGCCTCCCGACCGTGTCGTCGATCACGTCGCTGCTGTACACGGGCAGTGGGGTCGATCTGTCGGGCGGTGGTCTAAACGATGTCTTTATTGTCAACGTCTTCGACAGCGACGTGGCCTTCGACATCGATGTCACCTTCACCGATGGGGTGAACACCGACACCGAGACCATCAGTGTGACGGGCCCGCTGTCGAACGACACCATCACCTTCTCATTCGCGGATTTCGGCGGCGTCGATTTCTCGTCGATCGCTGGCCTCTCGCTCGTGATCGCGTCGGCGAGCGCGCTGGATGCCCAGTTCACGCTCTTGACGACGATCGATAGCACGCCGCCCTCGGCCGTCCCGCTGCCGGCGACGGCGCTGCTGCTGATGGCAGGCCTGGGCGGTCTGGCGATGGCGCGCCGCCGCGTATAAGCGCGGGTCTGCATCGAACGGATGAAGGGCGTCACCCTGCGGTGGCGCCCTTTTCGTTTGCGGTGTCCTGGGCGAACGCGCAGTCTTCGCATTCAAAACGCCGGAGAATGCCCGATGCCGATGCGCTTCCTCGCCCCGCTCATTCTGATATTGGCCGCGCTTGGGGGCTGCACGACGGTGATCACGCGCGACGCCGTCCCACTCGCGCTGATCGATGACGCCGAGCCCTATGGTATCGACGCGCCGTTCCTCAGGACATGGGGCGATATCGTCACCGAGGAGCGGATCGAACGGATCGTCGAAGCGCAGTCGAATGTGCTGCTGACCCGACATGGCGACGCCATCGCCGCCGGCGAGCCCATCGAGTGGCAGGCACTCGCGCTCTCTGGTGGCGGGCCCGACGGTGCCTTTGGCGCGGGCTATCTGGCGGGGTGGAGTGCGCGGGGCGACCGGCCGAAATTCTCTGCGGTCACCGGTGTCTCGACCGGGGCGATCATCGCGCTCTATGCCTTTCTCGGCCCGGACTATGACGATGAACTGCTGGAGATCTACACGACCTATTCCACCGATGATCTGGTGGTGCCGGCGCTGTTCACCGGCATCACCGGTGGCACCGCGCTGCTGGACGCGACGGGGTACCGCGCGCTGATCGAGCGGTATATCGACGACGAGATCGTGGCCGAGCTTGCCCGCGGCCGCGATGAAGGCCGGGTGCTGCTGATCGGGACGACGAACCTCGACGCGTCGCGCCCGGTCGTCTGGAACCTGACCGGGATCGCCGCCAGCGGACACCCCGATGCCAAGCGCTTGATCCATGACGTGATCCAGGCGTCGTCTGCGATCCCGGGGGCCTTTCCGCCCGTTCTCGTGCCGGTCGAGGCGGGTGGCAGCAGACATGACGAGATGCATGTGGACGGGGGGGCGACGCAGCAGGTCATGCTGTTCTCGCCGCGCTTCTCCTCGCGCCGGATCGACAGGGCCATCGGCGCGCGGATCGACCGGACCATGCATGTGATCATCAACAACAAGCTGACCAAACCCTATGATCCGGTGCGCCCCCGCCTGGCCGCCATCGCCTCGCGCTCGGCGTCAAGCCTGCTCGGCGGCTCTGGTAGCGGCGATCTCTATCGCCTGTTCGCCATCGCCGAGCGTGACGGGGCCACCATGCGCGTCACCCAGATCCCGCAGGAGTTCGCCGCCGAGCCCGAGGAGCTGTTCGACCCGGTCTATATGCGCAAGCTCTACGATCTTGGCTTTGCGCTGGGTCTGACCGGGCAGGGCAGTCAGCCCCACCCGCCCGACTGGCGCCCCGCCGAGGAGGAGCCGACCCTGGCCAAGGCGGTGAGGTCGCTGCCGCAATAGCTTTGAGGCGGAACGGCCACTGGTGGGAGGCAGCTTTCAGTCGGTTTGCGGGGTCTCTCCCGTACTTCGCGCAAGCGGTCGCCAGCCCCTTGTCTTGGCCTGGTTTTGCGGGCATGCACCCGCATCCCGGCGCGCTTACACCCCTGGAGGATCGCGCCGCGAAACAGCATTGGAGAGACCCATGGCGAAGACCATCGAAATGGAGGTCTTCCGCCGCGAGGGCACGGGCAAAGGGGCTGCCCGGGCCGCACGGCGAGAAGGCTTGGTACCCGGCGTCGTCTACGGCGGCGGCAAGGATCCCGAGAGCATCAGCGTCAAGCACAACGTGCTGCTGAAGCGCCTGAAGGACGGCAAGTTCCTGTCGCGCCTGATCAAGCTGACGATCGAGGGCGCCGATGGCGAGCAGACGGTGATCTGCCGCGCCGTGCAGCGCGACATCGTCCGCGATCTGCCGACCCATGTCGACTTCCTGCGCCTCAGCGAGCGTTCGCGCATCAACCTCTCGATCCCGGTGGAGTTCGAGAACCAGGAAGCCTCGCCCGGCTTGAAGCGCGGCGGCATGCTGACGGTCGTGCGCTCGGAGGTCGAACTGAAAGTGCCGGCGAGCGCCATCCCCGACCACGTCACGGTCGATCTAACCGGGCTTGAGATCAACGACACGGTCAAGATCTCGAACGTCACCCTGCCGAAGGGTGTGGTCCCCACGATCACCGACCGCGACTTCATGATCGCCAACATCTCAGCGCCCTCGGCCCTGGCAGCCGCGGGCGATGATGAGGACGAAGGCGAGGGCGAGACGGCAGGCGAGACTGCGGAGGAGTAATCCGCGTCGTCACGACCGCAGGATCGGGCCGCGCTCACAACCGAGGGCGCGGCCCTTTCTGTCTGTCATCGAGCCAAGCGGTATCGCGGCTGGTCGCCGCGATGAGTCTTTCGGGGTGCCCGGCCTGGCGATTTCGGCGCGCGCTGCGGCGGCGCTGGATGGGCTGGGCAGAAGGCCACGGTGCTTCTGTGCCCGGCCTCTGCGAGAGCATCTGTCGGGTGTCAGGCCGCCGTCCAAGGCCAATCCGGCTTCGCCTCTCGCTGATGCGACCCTTGGCCCGGTCGGTATGGTGGGATCGATGGGGTGGCCCGGCCGGCGCTCAGTCCTGACGCCGAGGGTCACCACAGACGGCAGCCACCCATGTCCTGTCAGGGCAGGGGTGGCGCTGGTCGTCTCGGGTCGCAACCCAGCAAGGCGTGGCGCGTTCAGCGCCGAGCGATCAGGGCATCGAGCGAGAAGCGCCCGCCGCCCTTGACCGCGAAGACCGCGGCCGCGACGGCCCAGAACACGGCATATTCCCAGCCGCCGTTCGTCCAGAAGAAGCCCGCGCCGATATGCACGCTGGCGGCAACCGCCAGCATCACCGCGATCATGATTGCGACCGGCCGCGTGGCGAGGCCGAGCGCGAGGGCGAGCCCGCCGAAGGTCTCCACCGATCCGGCGGCGAGGGCTGCGAGGAACCCGTTCCAGAAGCCAAGCTGCGTCTCGAAGAACTGGCCCGTCGCCTCCAGCCCATGGCCCCCGAAGGCGCCGAACAGTTTCTGTGCGCCATGGGGCACCAGAAAGAGGCCGACAACGACGCGGAGCGCCGTGTCGGCGATCTCGCCCAGCGTCGCGCTGGCGGGTGCGGCGATGCGGCTGATCAGGCTCGTGGTGGCGATGCTGGCCGTGCCGTGAAAGTCCGTCGTGATGGTCATGGTTCTGTCTCCCGTCTCTCGATCACGCGGTGTGCGTGGATGACGGGAACATGGCAGTGCATCGAAACAGCATAAAGCCGCTATTCAGGCATTTATTATTGCGAATACCGCAACAAAATTAGCAACCTTCGGTCAAATGCCCCTCAGAACTCCGCCGAGCCTTCGAAGATCGCCTTCTCGTCGCAGGGCGCGACGCGCAGGATATTGGTCGAGCCCGAGACGTTGAAGGGCACGCCCGCGGTGACCACGATCTTGTCCTTGTTCTCGGCAAAGCCGTCGCGCTTGGCGGCCCTGACAGCCGAGACCACCGCCAGCTTGAAGCGGTCCACCGGCTCCGAGACCACGTTGTGCAGCCCCCAGGTCATGCATAGCCTGCGCGCCGTCTCGCGCACCGGGGTAAGCGCGATGATCGGCACGCGCGGCCGCTCGCGCGCCATCAGGCTCGCGGTCGTGCCTGAATGGGTGAAACAGGCGATGCCCTTGACCTGCGTCGCCTCGGCGACCTCGCGCGCGGCGGCGGTGATCGCATCGGCGACCGAGGTACGGTCCACTTCGCGCGCGGCCTCGATGATCTGGCGGTGGAGTTCCTCGATCTCCACGCGGCGCGCGATCTGGTCCATCATGGCGACCGCCTCGGCCGGGTACTGGCCCGCGGCGCTTTCGGCCGAGAGCATCACGCAATCGGCGCCCTCGTAGATCGCGTTGGCGACATCGGTGACTTCGGCCCGGGTGGGGATCGGGCTCGAGATCATGCTCTCCAGCATCTGGGTCGCGACCACCACGGGCTTGGCCGCCGCGCGGCATTTGCGCACCAACCGCTTCTGGATCGGCGGCAGGTCGGCATTGTCCATCTCGACGCCCAGATCGCCGCGCGCGACCATCACCCCGTCGACCACCGCCAGGATCTCGTCGAAACGCTCCACCGCGGCGGGCTTCTCGACCTTCACCATGATGGCGACCTTGCGCTTGCCGATCAGCTCACGCGCCTCCAGCACGTCCTCGGGCCGCTGCACGAAGCTGAGCGCGAGCCAGTCGACGCCCTGCTCCAGCACGAACTCCAGATCGGCGCGGTCCTTATCGGTCAGCGCGGCGAGCGGCAGCACGACATCGGGGACATTCACGCCCTTGTTGTTCGAGATCTCGCCGCCGACCTCCACCTCGCAATCGGCGAAGTCCGGGCCGCAGTCGCGCACCACGGCGCGCACCTTGCCGTCATTGACGAGCAGATGCGCCCCGGGCTTCAGCGCGGCGAAGATCTCGGGATGGGGCAGATGGACCCGCGTCGCGTCGCCCTCGCTCTCGTCCAGATCGAAGCGGAAGCGCTGCCCGATCTCCAGCTGGTGCGGCCCATCGGCGAAGCGGCCGACGCGCAGCTTTGGCCCCTGCAGATCGCCGAGGATCGCGACCGGGCGCTCCATCTCGTGCTCGATATCGCGGATCAGTTGCACGCGCTCGGCCTGGTCGGCATGGGTGCCGTGGCTCATGTTGAGGCGGAACACGTCGACGCCCTTTTCGAACAGGGTGCGCAGCATCTCGCGCGATGAGCATGACGGGCCGACGGTGGCGACGATCCTGACATTGCGATTACGGCGCATGGTTCCTTCCCCTCGTTGTCTTGGCCGCGATCATCCGTCCCGCCCGCCGCCGGTTCAAGGCGCAGGGCGCTACCTTCATGGGCGTGTCGCGGGACTTCCGCCCAATGGATGGGCGGCGTATCAGGATCGTCGGCGCGCTGCGGTGATGGACCAAAGCCGCACCGACGGACAAGAGGGGCGGTCGATGGCCGACGGGACGAGCGGATGGAACGGCGCCGTGGAGCGGATCTCACCGTCCGAGGGTAGCCCCGACACCGGTTGGCGTGCCGTCGTGATCTGCGATCATGCGCGCAATGCCCAGCCGCCCGGCATCGACCTCGGCCTGTCAGACGTGGAAATGGCGCGCCATATCGCTTTTGACCCCGGCGCACGGGGCACGGTGGTCGAGCTAGCGCGCCGGCTGCGCGGGCCGGCGGTGATGTCGACGTTTTCGCGCCTCGTCATCGACCCAAACCGGGGCGAGGACGACCCGACGCTGGTGATGCGGCTCTATGATGGGACCATCATCCCCGGAAACCGCCACGTCGAGACGGCCGAGATTGAGGCCCGGTTGGCCGCCTATCATCGCCCCTATCACCATGCGCTGGACGCGGCGCTGGATGCGGTGATCGCCGCCGGCGAAGTGCCGCTGATCGTGTCGATCCATTCCTTCACACCGCAACTGCGCGGCCGAGCACCTCGGCCCTGGCAGATCGGGCTGCTGTACGACAAGGATGTGCGCGTCGCCGAACCCCTGTACCGCGTGCTGGAGGACATGGGGCCTGGACCAGACGGGTCGGCGCCGGTGATCGGAGACAACGAGCCCTATTCCGGTCAGCTCCGCGGTGACTGTCTTTGGCGCCATGGCACGATGCGCGGGATTGCGCATGTGCTGGTGGAGATCCGCAACGACCTGATCGCGACCCCCGCCGACGAGATCGCCTGGGCCGCCCATCTCGATCGGGCGCTGCGGCGTGCTCTGCCACCGCAGACGCTTGGTTTCCTGGCGCCTTCCGAGCCCCTATCTGTCTGATCGGTGGGGTTGCTGCGACGCTCGGGAGGGATGGTTCATGGGGGAGATCGTGATGGGCTTTGTCAGGGTCGCCGTCTCTTTGCTCGATCTTCTGGCCGCCGCTGAGTTCATCGGCAGCCGCGACACCAAACGCAAGAAAGCCAAAGCCAGCCGGCGCAAGGGAAGACCGCAATGACCGACCAGCCAGCATCCAATGCCCATGGTTCGAGCCTCAGCGAAACGGAGATCGAGGCCGCTGTCTTCCGGCGCCTCCGCGATCATCTGCGCGCGAGTACCGAGGTGCAGAACATCGACATGATGAACCTCGCCGGCTTTTGCCGGAACTGCCTGTCGCGCTGGTACCAGGAGGCGGTGGAGGAGGCGGGCGGCAGCCTCGACAAAGCCGCGTCACGCGAGATCGTCTACGGCATGCCCTACGAGACCTGGCGCGAGCGCTATCAGACCGAGGCGAGCGACGCCCAGAAACAGGTTTTTGAGGCGCGCGGCGGCGGTCACTGAGAGCCCCCTGAGAGCCCCCTGAGAGCCCTGGGGGAGACACCGGGGAAGCACCGTTCGGCAGGCTGCAATGCGCCCCGGCTCACGCCCTTTCCAAGGCGCGGGCGATCGTCTAGGCCCTGTCGCTCCGCGCGCCGGTCGGCCTTGCCGGCTCACCCCGGGCCAGCGCGGCGGGCCAAGAGGGGACAGCCATGAGCGAGACCATCACCGAGGGCACCGGCCAGGTCGCCGCCGGACAGCTGCGCGCGATTATCGAGCGGATCGAGCGGCTGGAGGAGGAGAAGAAGGAGATCGCCGAGCAGATCAAGGAAGTCTATGCCGAGGCCAAGGCGAACGGTTTCGACACCAAGATCCTGCGCAAGGTGGTCAGTCTTCGGAAAAAGGACGCGCAGGAGCGCGAGGAGGAAGACGCGATCCTCGAGCTTTATCTCGATGCGCTCGGCATGGGCGCGGTCAGGGGCTAACACCTGGATGGCCGATCTCGCGGCCCATGCGGCCTTCGCCTCCACCGCGCTCGGCGATGCCGCGCTGACGGCGATCCGGATCGAGGGGGGCAGTCTGTTTTTGCAAGTCGAGCTACCGCTGCTGCCGGGCCACCCCGACTACACGCCGCCGCCACGTGGAGAACGCCATTGCCTGGCGGTCTGTTTGCTGTCGTTCCGTGGCCTTGGTGCCGTGACCCTGAAGCTGGCCGCTGACGCCGCGCGGCCGGCGGCCGATGGCAGCGTGGAATTCAGCGGTATCGATAGCCTGATGCGCCAGCAGGGCAGCGAGCAGGGCGACTATACTGTCGCCGGTGGCTGGGGGTCGATCACCCTGCAGGCAAAAAGCCTCGATCTTCGGATGGAGGGGGATCAGCCCGGGGCTGCCCCCAGGCCAGTCGGATAAGCCGGCGCCGCGGCCCAGTCAGGGCTTGCGTCAGGCCCTGCGACGGGCCGGCTTCACGCCCGGCGCCGCGTCAGATTGAGCTCATCCAGCTTGCGATACAGGGTCGAGCGCCCGATGCCGAGGCGGCGCGCGACCTCGGCCATGCGGCCGTGGTAGATCGACAGCGCCCGCTCGATCGCCTCGGCCTCGATATCGGCGAGCTTGCGGATCTGCCCGTCATCGGTCAGTAGCGGATCGCGGATCGGCCGCACCGGCGCCAGATCCCGCACCGCACCGTTCACATACTCGCCGCGCCCCTCGCAGGCCGCGACCCGCGGGCGCGCCATGCCGTGGTCGTCGCCTGCCGCAGCACCGCCCACCGACAGGCCGATCAGGTGCTCCGGACAAACTTCCTTCCCGTCGGCCATCACCACCGCGCGGTGGATCGTGTTCTGCATCTGGCGGACATTACCTGGCCAGTCGGCGCTCTCGATCATCCGCATCGCCGGGTCGCTGAAGCCCGAGAGGCGAACCCCCTCGGCGGCGGCGTAGCGGGTGAGGAACATCTGCGCCAGATGGGCCAGATCCTCGCGCCGCTCACGCAGAGGCGGCAGCATCAGCGGGAAGGCCGTGAGGCGATAGTAGAGATCGGTGCGGAAGCCGCCCGACTGCACCAGATCACCGAGATCGCGATTCGTGGCCGAGATGATCCGGATATTGACCGGCACGGCGCCATTGGCCCCCAGCGGATCGACCTCGTGGCTCTGCAGCACACGCAGAAGCTTAACCTGCGCCTCGGCCGGCAGTTCGCCGATCTCGTCGAGGAACAGCGTGCCGCCCTCTGCTTCCTGGAATTTACCGATCCGCTTCTCGACCGCCCCGGTGAAGGCACCACGCTCGTGGCCAAAAAGAATGCTCTCGACCAGATGCTCGGGCAGGGCGCCGCAGTTCACCGCCACGAAAGGCTTGCCCCGACGGTTCGAGGCACCGTGAATGGCGCGGGCAAACACCTCTTTGCCCGATCCGCTCTCACCGCTGATGAGCACGGGGATGTCGGAATGCGCGGCGCGCCGCGCCAGTTCGATCGTCTCTCGGATCGCGCTGCTTTCGGCGACCAGATCCTCGAAGCCGAGCGTGCCATCGCTGACGCGGCTGAGACGACGAACGTCGTTGGTCAGCGTCGAGAGCGCGATGGTGTTGCGGATCGAGATCTCGAGCCGCTCGGGCCCCACGGGCTTCACCAGGAAATCGGTTGCGCCCGCCCGCATCGCCTCAACTGCGCGTTGCAGCGAGCCATCAGCGGTGAGGATGATGACAGGCTGGCTGTGTCCCTCGCCGCGCAGGCGGTTCAGGAACGTGATTCCATCCGCTCCCGGGAGATTGATGTCGAGAAGGATGACATCGGGAGGAGGGGTCGACCCATCCCTCAGATGTCGATGCGCTTCCTCCGCGCTCTGAAAGGCGTCGACCTTGTGTCCGGCAGAAGAAAGGACTGCGGCCAGATAGCGTCTTTGCTGCCGGTCGTCCTCAACGATCATCAGAGATGCTGACATCACTCACCCAATTCGCTCACACACGCTCTGATGTTGTGATGACGTTTCATTTCGGTCTTTGCGGGGCGCGATCTTGACGAAACCGAGACAGTTTTCCCGCCTTCCATCGGTGCTCTCGGGCCCTGACTGTCCCGATACGAAAGTCCTGGGCGCCCTAACGCCGCGACTCATGTTTCCTTTTGGTTCAATGCCCTCCAAGGTCGTTTTGTCTCGTCGTGGTTCAGTTTCCGGGCGCGATGACCGCTGTCTGGCGTCACGCCTGCTGCGGCTGCGTCGTGTGAGTGCGCATGAGTCGCCGAAAAGTTCTCTCAGATCCTGCGGGCTGTGCTTTATTGGCGACGTTGGAACGAAAAACCCGGTTGCAGCGGTCCGCGCCAGCGGCATGGATTGTCGGTAACGTCACGCTGTGGTTAGGCAGTCTTGGAACAAGGCTTTGGCGGCCGAGGAGCCCGGGACAGGGCGGCGCATAACCGCCCGAAAGACGGAGAGTGGAATGAAGAAGATCACTGTGATCATGATGACGGCCTCGGCGCTCGGCCTTGCGGCTTGTGCGACGAAGCCCGACCTGCCGGGCTCGACCCTTCCGGGTATCGGCTTCGAGCGTGAGTTGAACCAGGGCTATGACGGCGCCGGCTTTAGCGGCGCATTGGCCCGCGAATACACCGAGCTCGGCCGTCGTGCCGCCGGTGATGTGCGCTGGTACAACTCGACTGCCTACGTCGCGAAGGCACGCGCCGCCGGCGCTGGCGCCGATGTTGGCCCCTGGGAGCCGGCATCGCTCGGCGTCGCCGACACCGAGGCCGGATCGCTTTACGATGAGACTGTGGCGATCATCCTCGCCAACCGCGAGGAGCGCCCCGAGGCGTGTGCCCGTCTTCAGGCGATGTGGGACCAGTGGCTTGAGGCGCTGCGCGGTGGCGAGGGGTCGTGCATCTCGGCCGAAGACGCTTTTGCGCTTTACAACGAGGCGAAGGCCGCTTGCCTGCCGCCCCCGATCGACACGAACTTCATCGTGTATTTCGGCTTCGACCGCAGCAGCCTTACGGCCGCGGCGCGTGAGACCCTCGACGAGGTTGTCGCTGCGTTCAGCGATATCGGCGCTGTCGCCGCCTCGATCGTCGGCCATACCGATACGGTCGGTTCGAACAACTACAACCAGGCTCTGTCCGAGCGTCGTGCGCGCACCGTGTCGCGCGGTCTTGTGCAGCGCGGCATCCCTGCCGATGCGCAGACCGTCGCTGGCCGCGGCGAGCGCGAGCTGGACGTGCAGACCGGCGACAATGTGCGCGAGCAGCTCAACCGCCGCGTCGAGATCACGCTGTCGCAGTGATCGACAGCGTCGACTGAGACACCGGGCCTCGCAGGAAACTGCGGGGCCCTTTCCTTTTGGCAATCGGAGGGACCCCTTGTGCCGCGCTCCGCCGTGCGCACATGAACTCTATGCAGAAAGGGAGAGCCCCATGAGACAGCACCCGATGCTTGCAGCGCTTTTTGCCGCGATGCTGACGACCGTGCCAGCGAGTGTGGTCAGCGCCCAGGACCTGCCGCCTGCTGAACGGGAGCGCTCGGGCGACGGGCTCGATCTCGATCTCCTGAAGCAGGAGTTCGACCGCGTCTGGGACGATCTGGTCGAGGAAGCGCAACCGACGCTGGATCGTCTGGGCAATACCTTCGACACGCTGCGCCAGGTCGATGACCTCCGCCATTACGAAGATCCGGTGATCATGGAGAACGGCGACATCCTGATCCGGCGCCGCGAGGGTGCGCCGCCCCTGCCTGAGGTTGAGGACACCGAAGAGAGCCCGTACGGAGAGGGTGGCACCGCCCTCTGACGCGCTACCGCCACCGCCGGCACCTGACCTTACGAGGACCCGATGACGCTCACGCTCAAGCTGCCCCAAACCGACGCGCTGCGCGCGCCCGCCGACGATGCCGCGGGGGCAGCTGCGCTGGGGGATCTGCCGGTCTGGGATCTGAGCGACCTCTACCAATCCGACGACGATCCCCGCCTGATCGCCGACCTCGATGCCACGACCGAGGCGGCCAAGTCCTTTGCCGCCGACTACGAGGGCAAGCTCGCCGATCTCGACGGCAATGGTCTGGCCGAAGCGGTCGCCCGCTACGAGGCGATGCAGACCACGCTCGGCCGGATCATGAGCTATGTGGGCCTGCGTTATCAGCAGAACACGCAAGACCCCGAGCGGGCGCGCATGATGGGCAACATGCAGGTCCGCGTGACCGAGATCACCAACCCGATGGTGTTCTTCACGCTGGAGCTCAACAAGCTCGACGCCGAGGCGCTCATCGCGCGCTACGACGCCTCGCCGGCGCTTGCGCGCTATCGTCCATGGCTCGACCGGGTCCGCTCGCTCGCGCCCTATCAGCTCTCGGATGAGCTTGAGAAATTCCTGCACGATCAGTCGGTCGTCGGTGCCTCCGCCTGGAACCGGCTGTTTGACGAGACGATGTCGGCGCTGACCTTCGATGTGGACGGCGAGACGCTGGCGCTCGAACAGACGCTGACCTTGATGACCGACACCGACCGCGCCCGGCGCGAGGTGGCGGGCAAGGCGCTGGCCAAGACGCTGGGTGCGAACGTCCGCCTGTTCACTTTGATCCACAACACGCTGATCAAGGAGAAGGAGATCGAGGACCGCTGGCGCAGTCTGCCGACCCCCGATCACGGTCGCCACATGGCCAACCATGTCGAGCCCGAGGTCGTCGATGCGCTCCGCACCTCGGTGATGGGGGCCTGCCCACGCCTCAGCCACCGCTATTATGCGCTGAAGGCCAAATGGCTGGGGCTGGAGAAGCTGGAGTTCTGGGACCGCAACGCGCCCCTGCCGCAGACGCCCGACCGTCTGATCGGCTGGGAGGAGGCGCGCGACACTGTGCTGGGCGCCTATGGCGGGTTCGATCCCAAGATGGCCGAACTGGCCGAGCCGTTCTTCGACAAGGGCTGGATCGACGCGCCGGCGAGCCCCGGCAAGGCGCCAGGGGCCTTTGCCCACCCCACGGTGAGCGATGCGCACCCTTACGTGCTGCTGAACTACCTCGGCAAACCGCGGGACGTGATGACGCTGGCGCATGAACTTGGCCACGGCGTCCATCAGCGGCTGGCCGCGGGGCAGGGAGAGCTTCTGTCCTCGACCCCCCTGACGCTGGCCGAGACCGCCTCGGTATTCGGCGAGATGCTGACCTTCCGCCGCCTCTTGGATGCCGAGACCGACCCTGCCCGGCGCAAGCAGCTGCTGGCAGGCAAGGTGGAGGACATGATCAACACGGTCGTCCGCCAGATCGCCTTCTACGAGTTCGAGCGCCGCATCCACGCGGCCCGGCGCGAGGGCGAGTTGTCATCCGACCAGTTGGGCGAGATCTGGATGGCGGTGCAGGTCGAGAGCCTCGGCCCCGCGATCACTCTCAGCGAGGGCTACGAGACCTTCTGGGCCTATATCCCGCACTTCATCCACGTGCCGTTCTATGTTTACGCCTATGCCTTCGGCGACGGCCTCGTGAACGCGCTTTATGCCGTCTACGAACAGGGAGAGCCTGGCTTTCAGGCCAAGTATTTCGAGATGCTGTCGGCCGGTGGGTCCAAGCACCACAAGGACCTGCTGGCGCCCTTCGGCCTCGACGCGTCGGACCCGGCCTTCTGGAACCACGGCCTCGACCTGATCGACCGCTTCATCACCGAACTGGAAGCCATGGCATAGTGGCGCGGACAGGCGCTGCGCCGGTCAAGCGAGCACTCTTTGCCGGCGGCGCCATCGCGTCATGGATTGGCGGTGGCCTGCGCGCGATACCATCATTCGAGTGGCCATGGGTCGAGGCCCGGCCTCTCAATCTCGTCGCGACCATCGCGCTCGCCGATCTGCCTCGCGCGGCCATGCCGGAGGTCTTTCCCAAGCAAGGCCTCCTGCTTTTCTTCGTCGATATCGAAGGCCCCCGGCCCGGTACCGACACCCTGGCATCCGCCGTTAGGCTGATCGACGACGAGGCGGCAGAGGCTCAGACGCCGCCTTTGCTGGCCAGCCCCCTCTGGCCCGTTGATGCCGTGGTGGAGGAGCCCCTGAAGCCGGAGCAGCGGCTACCACCCGTCGAGAGACTGGTCGATCTGGCGAGCGAACCGCCACGCACCACGGCGCTCTTCTGCAACGGAGTGCTCTGGCGCGATTGCTGTCGCGAGATCGCGTCCTTCGAGGATGCCGAGGATTTTCGCTATCCGCCGGAGGACTGGACCGACATCCAGTGGCAGGACCACCCGATGGACCGTCCCGAAGACGTTCCGGAGGGTGGTTGGCAGGCTGTGAAGGCGGACTACCACGCCATGCTTGCGGAGAAGCGCGCCAAGGACGCGGTGGTGCGAGAGGTGCGACGGCGCCAGACACCGTTCTATAGAACGTGGCGTGACCGCTTCGTCGCAGCCGGGCTGGCGCGCGTGCCGGACCCTGCCATGCTTGCCACCTATCTCAGCGAGCGTCAGGCCGCGATGCGTGCACTGAGTGAGGTAAGGTATCGCGAAGACACGGACCGGCCGAGCGATCCATCCCTGGCGCCCTACCTCGCTGATGCCTTCTAGGAGACAGCGTGGCATGCGATCTGGAACCTCGATCCCACCAGGTGCGATTTCATACCCGCAGAATTGCGACCGGAGTTGATCGGCCTGGCATCGAGCATGTGGTATGCCGATGTGCATCACCGGATGTTTGGACGGGCCAAGCGGTTCAACGGCGCAAGCGGGACCAGGGGGACGCGGCTGTTGTTGCAACTCGCGTCACATCCGTGTCTGGGCTGGATGTGGGGGATCTCGGCGTGCTGCAGTTTCGGGTTAGGCAAAGCGACATGAAGGTAGGCCGCTTCGATACCGCCTTCGCCGCGATGGATTGTTCCTGATGCGGCGGCGCGTGTGTCTCCTGCTGGTTCCGCTACTTATTCTCGCAGCGACCGGTGTTCAGGCCCAGCTTCGGTTTCTCACTGCCGATCAGGTCGCCTTCGCCGCCGATCTCGGCCGTCAGAACCCTGCGCCGGGTCAGCACCGCGTGCTCTTCATCGGCAACTCCTTCACCTATGAGCATGACGTGCCCGCCCTGGTCGTGGGTCGGGCTGAGGCTGAGGGCTATCGCCTCGCCCATGCCGTGTTGGCCGAAGGGGGCGCGCGGCTGTCTCTGACGCTGTCGATGACCGGGGTGGCGGATGTGCTGCGTCACGGCGACTGGGACGCTGTGGTTCTGCAGGATCACAGCACCACGGCGCTCGATCCAGCCTATGCGCGGGAGGGGCGGGCCGCGGTGCGCTTTGCCGCCTGGATGGTGAGCCCGGCGCCGGTGGTGCTGTTCACACCCTGGGCGCGGGCCGAGGGGCATCCGCTTTACTCACGGCGTGAACTGCGGCCCGGCGTCGCCCCGCCGCGCACGCCCGCTGCCATGACCGCTGCTACGAGCGCCCAGGCTGAGATGCTGCTCGCTGATTTGCCCAATCTGCGGCACGCACCTGTCGCGCGCGCCTGGGCGGACGCAATTGCGGCCGGCGCCGCGCTGCACGCGCCCGACCGGTATCACGCCAACATGGCAGGCGCCGCGCTGACGGCCGAGGTGCTGTGGGCGACCCTTGCGCCGCTCTTGGCCGCGAGTGAGGCGACAGCGGACGCGGCCGATTAAGCCGCCCGCTTGCCTTTCCGCCCGTCGCTGGCTACCCCGCGCGCGAGCCTTCGGGGAGAGCGAGCATGAACGACCTCAGCGAGATCCGCGGCCGCGTGCTGGGCCAGGTGTCCGACGCCGCCGACGAAGGCGCGATCGAGGCCGTCCGCGTCGCGGCACTCGGCAAGAAGGGCGAGATCGCGCTGATGATGCGCGAGCTTGGCAAGATGACGCCGGATGAGCGGAAGACTGCCGGCCCCGCGCTCAATGCGCTAAAGGACGAGGTCAACGCCGCCATCGCCGCGCGCAAGGCCTCCCTCGCCGACGCGGCGCTGGAGATGCGGCTGAAGTCCGAATGGCTCGACGTCACGCTCGCCACTCGCCCCGGGCCGCGGGGCGCCATCCACCCGATCAGCCAGGTCTCGGAGGAGATCGCCGCGATCTTCGCCGATATGGGCTTCGAGATCGCCGAGGGCCCGCAGATCGAGGAGGACTGGTACAACTTCGACGCGCTGAACATTCCGACCGAGCACCCGACCCGCACCGAGATGGATACCTTCTACATGGTGCAGGCCGAGGGCGATGAGCGCCCGCCGCATGTGCTGCGCACCCATACCTCGCCGGTGCAGATCCGCGGCATGCAGGCGCGCGGCGCGCCCTGCCGTTTCATCTGCCCGGGCCGGGTCTACCGCGCCGATTACGACCAGACCCACACGCCGATGTTCCACCAGGTCGAGGGGCTGGCGATCGACCGCGATATCTCGATGGCCAACCTGAAATGGGTGCTGGAGGCCTTCTGCCGCGCCTTCTTCGAGGTCGACGACGTCGAGCTGCGCTTCCGCGCCTCGCATTTCCCCTTCACCGAGCCGTCGGCCGAGGTCGATATTCGCTGTTCCTGGGAGGGCGGCAAGCTGACCATCGGCGAGGGCGACAGTTGGCTGGAGATCCTCGGCAGCGGGATGATCCATCCCCATGTGCTAAGCTCGGGCGGGATCGACCCGGACCAGTGGCAGGGCTTCGCCTTCGGCATCGGGATCGACCGGGTGGCCATGCTGAAATACGGCATCCCGGACCTGCGCGCCTTCTTCGACAGCGATCTCAGATGGCTCCGCCATTACGGCTTCGCCGCGCTGGATGTCCCGGCGCTGCATGCTGGGTTGTCGCGCTGAGGTCGCGGGCCGGGTGCGCTACTGACGGTCGGAGGAGCGCCCATGCGCGTGATGGTCGTCGAGGGCAACACGCCAGAGATCGTCTCGGCCAAGGAAGGTGCGGGTGCCGCGCGTCCGCCGGCGGAGATCTACGCCGCGGCGCTCCGCCGGTTCCGGCCGGCCTTAGAGACGGTGATCGCCCGCCCTTTCTTCGACGCGCCACTGCCACCGCTCGACGGCATCGACGGCGTGGCACTCACCGGGTCGGGCGTCGCCTTCTCGGCCGATGACGCCCGCGCCGCCCCCCACCGAGCGGTGGTCGAGCGGGCAATGGCGGCTGGCATACCCATCCTCGGCTCATGCTGGGGCCTACAGGTCATGGCCGTGATCCTGGGCGGCGCGGTCGGCGTGTCGGGTGCGGGGATCCAGGCGCCCATCGCCCGTGATGTCACGCTGACCCCGGCCGGGCGCGGCCATCCGATGCACCGCCGCCGCAGCGAGATCTTCGACGTGCCCTGCATCCACCGCGACGTCGTCACGCGCCTGCCAAGCGGCGCGGTGATCACCGCCGCCAACGCCCAGACCGATGTGCAGGCCATGATCTACGAGCGTGACGGTCTCAGCATCTGGGGCGTGCAGTACCACCCGGAGCATGCCGTCAGCGACATGCTCCGCTATCTGACCATGGCGGGGGCGGAGGCAATCCTGCGCGGCGCAACAGTGCTGGGCGGTGCCGATCCGCATCGGATCATGGCCGAGGTCGCAACCATCGAGACCGATCCGGCAAGGCACGCCGCTGCGGCAGCGCAGCATGGTCTCGGCAGAGACGTTCTCGATCCCACCACACGGGGCGCGGAGCTCGCGGCTTGGCTGGACGCGCTGACGGCGCGCAATGCGCCAGACATGCCGGCTGCTGCCAACACTTCTTGACGTCGACCGAGGTGCCATGGCGCCCATGGCAACCTGGCGGGCTTGGCTAGGCCG
This sequence comes from Pseudomonadota bacterium, assembly GCA_039027855.1. Lineage (GTDB taxonomy): Bacteria > Pseudomonadota > Alphaproteobacteria > Rhodobacterales > Rhodobacteraceae > Thermohalobaculum. Next base: position 124,564 of record JBCCJI010000004.1, read on the forward strand.
GGGGCTTGGGGTAGGGCTCGCGCGCCGACAACAGCGCCTTTTGGGGGCCTTCGATGAAGTTCACGCTTTCCTGGCTGCGGGACCACCTCGAGACCGAGGCCAGCCTCGACGAGATCACCGAGGCGCTGACCGATCTCGGGCTTGAGGTCGATGGCGTGGAGAACCCCGCGGCGGCCCTTGCGCCGTTCTCGATCGCCCGCGTGATCGAGGCGACGCAGCACCCCAATGCCGATCGCCTGCGCGTCTGCCGCGTCGAGACCTGGCCGAACGGCTCGGATCAGCCCAGCACCGAGGTGCAGGTCGTCTGTGGCGCGCCAAACGCCCGCACGGGCCTGGTCGGCGTATTCGCGCCGCCCGGCACCCATGTCCCGGGCACGGGGGTCGACCTGAAACCGGGCGTGATCCGCGGGGTCGAGAGCAACGGCATGCTCTGCTCCGAGCGTGAACTGATGCTGTCGGACGACCATGACGGGATCATCGACCTGCCCGCCGAGACGCCCCTCGGCCAGCCCTATGTCGCCTATGCCGATCTCGACGACCCGGTGATCGAGATCGCGATCACGCCGAACCGCCCCGATGCGCTTGGCGTCTCGGGCATCGCGCGCGATCTGGCGGCACGCGGTCTCGGGCGGCTGATCACACCGGCCATCGAGGCGGTGCCGGGCAGCTTCCCGTGCCCGGTGCCCGTGACACTGGCCGAGGATGTGGCCGACAAGGCCTGCCCTGTCTTCATGGCGCGCATGGTGCGCGGCGTGGCCAACGGGCCGAGCCCGGACTGGATGCAACGACGTCTCCGCGCCATCGGCCTCCGCCCGATCTCGGCGCTGGTCGATGTCACCAACTACCTGACCCATGACCGCGCGCGCCCGCTGCACGTCTTCGATGCAGACAAGGTCTCGGGCGGGCTGACCGTGCGCCTGTCGCGCGCGGGCGAGACGCTGACCGGCCTCGACGAGAAGGACTACGCTTTCGACGATGCGATGTGCGTGATCGCCGACGAGACGGCGGTCGAGAGCATCGGCGGCGTGATGGGCGGTCTTGCCACCGGCTGTACCGAGACGACGACCAATGTGTTGATCGAGGCGGCGTATTTCGACCCGGTCCGCACCGCAGCGACAGGGCGCAAGCTCAAGATCAACTCCGATGCGCGCTACCGGTTCGAGCGCGGCATCGATCCGGCCTCGGCCCGCGACGGGATCGAGATGGCGACGCGCCTGATCCTCGAGATCTGCGGCGGCGAGCCTTCGGAGGTTCAGGTGAGCGGCGCAGTACCCGACACGGCACGCAGCTACACGCTCGACCCCGGGCGGGTGGTTAGTCTGGTCGGCATGGACATCCCGGCCGAGGCGCAGCGGCGCATCCTGACCGATCTGGGCTTCGAGGTCGGGCCTGCCGATGCCGATGGCCGCCATGCCGTGGCCGTGCCTTCATGGCGGCCCGACGTGCATGGCGAGGCCGATCTGGTCGAGGAAATCGCCCGCGTCGCCTCGCTGACCAAGCTGGTCTCGGCCCCGCTGCCGCGCATGGCCGCCGGTGTCGCCCGCCCAGTGCTGAGCCCGATGCAGGGGCGCGAACGTGCCGCCCGCCGCGCTCTGGCCGGGCAGGGGCTGATGGAATGCGTGCACTACACCTTCGTGCCCGAAGGCCATGCCGCGCTGTTCGGTGGCGGTGGGCCGCTGATGCATGTGGCCAACCCGATCTCGTCGGACATGGACGTCATGCGCCCCTCGGCCCTGCCGGGGCTGATCGCGGCGGCGGGCCGCAACCAGGCGCGGGGCGAGGGCGAGATCGCGCTGTTCGAGGTTGGCCCCGCCTTCCACGGCCCCGAGCCCGGCGAACAGGCGACCGAGGCGGCGAGCCTGCGCGTCGGCCAAACCTCCGGCCGGCACTGGGCTGGTGCCCGCCGCCCGGTAGATGCCTTCGACGCCAAATCCGATGCCGAGGCGGCGCTGGCTGCGATCGGCGTCGACGTGGCCAAGCTGATGGTGATGCGCGAGGCGCCGGCCTGGTTCCATCCCGGCCGCTCGGCCGTGCTGAAGCTGGGACCGAAACTGACGCTCGCGGCCTTTGGCGAACTGCACCCGCGGGTCATTGAGGCGATGGATATCAAAGGCCCTGCGGTCGCTGCGACGGTGTTCCTCGAGGCCGCGCCCTTCCCGCGCGCCAAGGGGCCCGCGCGCCCCGCGCTCAGCGTCTCGGACCTGCAGGCGGTCGAGCGGGATTTCGCCTTTGTCGTGCCCGAGCGGGTCGAGGCCGAGGTGGCGCTGAGGGCCGCGCGCGCGGCCGAGAAGAAGCTGATCGCCGGCGCGCATGTCTTCGATGTCTTCGAGGGCAAGGCGGCGACCGTGCAGCTGGGGGAAGGCATGAAATCCGTCGCCCTGACCGTACGCCTGCAGCCGACCGTCACGACCCTGACGGAGGCCGAGATCGACGCGGTCGCCGACAAGGTGGTCGCCGCGGTCACCAAGGCCACGGGAGGCAGCCTGCGCGGCTGACGCGCGCCCACACTTCGGGGGTGTTTGATTTCAGCTTGCAATCAACTTGACGTTGCGCATGCTCACTCGACGGCAATGCCGGCACGGGAGACCATCATGCTGAACGAGTTCCGCGAGTTTGCGATCAAGGGAAACGTCGTCGACATGGGGGTGGGCATCGTCATCGGCGCCGCCTTCACGACCATCGTGACAAGCTTTGTCGAGGATGTAGTCAATCCGATCATCGGACTTTTCACCGGTGGCATCGACTTTTCCGGCTTGTTCTTAAACCTCTCGGGCCAGGATGTGGCCTCGGCCACCCAGGCTAAGGAGCAGGGCCTGGCCGTCATCACCTACGGCGTTTTCATCAATGCGGTGATCTCGTTCCTGATCGTCGCCTGGATCCTGTTCTTCGTGATCCGTGGCGTGAACGCCCTGAAGCGCGCGGCCGAACCCGAGCCCGAGCCGGAAGCCCCGGCTGCAACGCCCGAGGATGTGCAGCTGCTGGCCGAGATCCGCGATCTCCTGAAAGCCGAGCGCGCGAGCTGAGGACAACGGCCGGCCAGACCGACCTCAGCCGCGCCGCTACAGCCCGCCAGCCCGCATCAGCGCATAGCTGACCATGGCAGCCAGGATCGCCGCAAAGACATTGCGGAACGCAGCCCCGGTGACGAGGCCTGTGAGGCCAGCCACGATCCGCGCTGGATCGGCCGACAGCTGGCCGTCGTTGATCAGGATCATCGGCGCCACCAGCGCGGGCAGCACCGTTACCGGCACAAAGGCCAAGGCGCGCATGACTAGGGGCGGCAGCGCGCGGCCCGCCAGCAGGCCGAGGAAAGAGAAGCGGATCAGGTAGGTCACGACCCCAAGGCCGATGATCACCGTCCAGAGCTCGATATCGCTCATGATCGCGGGCCATCACGCGGGCCATCACGCGGGCCAAGTCGCGCCTGTACGATCATGCCGATCACGATCCCCAGCATTGCTGCCACCACAAGGTTCACCCCCGCCGGCAGCCATACCAGCATCACCGAAGCAACCGCTGCCGTCGTTGCGGCGGCGATATTGGCGGTGCCGCGGATCATCGGGGCCGCAATGGCGATGAAGCAGGCCGCCACGGTAAAATCCAGCCCCCAGCTTTCAGGGATCTGCTGGCCGAACGCGGCGCCGACCCATGTGGCGATCACCCAGACCGTGGTCGTCGCCATGCCGACACCGAAGTAAAAGCCCAGCTTGTCGCGCATCGGCTCGTCGGGGCGGTCGGCATAGCGGCGCATCGACAGCGCAAAGGCCTGATCATGCAGGAACCACGCGGCCGGGATCCGCCAACTCATCGCCACGCCTGGCCATGCTGCGGCGATCGAGGCGGAATACATCGCCATGCGCAGATTGACGACCGCGCCGGTCAGCACGGCGAGCACCGCGGGCGCGCCGTCGGTCAAGACCTGCAGCGCGGCCAATTGCGAGGCGCCGGCCGTCACGATGACCGTGAAAGCCATGACCTGCACCATGTCGAGCCCGGCATCCACCGCGACCGTGCCGAAGATCACGCCAAACGGCACCACGGCCAGCCAAACCGGCATCGAGGCGAGGACGCCCCTCACAAAACCACGTCTAGCCGGTGGGCCGACCGGCGCTGTCGCCATGTCGACATGGTCCCTATCGTCGGATGTGATCTCACGCTCCACCATGCGCTGGCTCTAGGATGCCTGCTGCGTCGAGGCCAGACGGCAATGCGTGTTCGTCACAATCCTGTCCCGCCGTTGGAAGGCAGCACCAGCGTGAACAAAAACCGAGTCGCGCTGCACGTCCCGAAACGGGAAAAATCTGGGAGATTCCGCGGCCTGGACGGCTTTGAGTAACCATCCGTTAAGAGTTGGCGATCACAACCTTCCACGTGAAGTTGAATTTTGCTCGCGATGCTGGTGATCGGCCATCCGGCCTTTGCCGCTCCGCGCAACTCGGGCACATTCGTGTCCGCGTCGTGTTCCCAGTGTTCTGTGTACAGGCAGCATGCCGGGGGGAGCCATGCACCAGGTCGGACTACAGCGCGCCGTGCGCGCCATGCTCATCTTTGTCGTCACGATCCTTGTCTCTGGGCAGGTCGTGGGGATGGTACCGCCAGCCGAGGCGGCCCAGCCGGCTGCGATGACGATCATCGCGCTCGCGCTGGATCTGCCGGCGGAAACCTTTGGCGGTCTGTCCATTGGCACCACGATCGGTGCGGTGGGCTTTGACGGTGCGGGGGCACTGTCGGCGCCGTTGGCGAACTGACCGCCGCGTCTGAGGGGACTGTGCTTCGGCCTCGCGCCGTGGCGCACCATCTGCAAGGCTTAACTGCAACACCAACGCGCATTGCCGAGGCAGTGCGTCGACACATAGTCATGGCAGCGCGGCAATCAGGGTCGCGCGCATGACAGCTCGACATGACCGATCTTCCCTTCTCCATCGCTCCCAACCCTGATGACGCCCGCCTGACGCGCGGCGTGACAGGGGCCGATCACACCGGCGCGCGCATCGATATCCGCGTGGTCGAGGAGCGTGCCTTGACGATTTTCCTGAATGGTCAGGAAATCGTCACCGCCATGACGATCGGCGATTACCCGGAGTATCTCGCGACCGGCTACCTGCTGAATCAGGGCATGCTCAGGGCCGACGATCGCGTGACCGGCGTCGATTATGACGAGGAACTCGAAACGGTCGTGGTCCGCACCGAGCGGGCGACCGACTACGAGGAAAAGCTGAAAAAGAAGACGCGGACCTCGGGCTGTGCGGTCGGCACCGTGTTTGGCGACGTGATGGAGGGGCTGGAGGGCCTGACGCTCCCGGCGACGCCGCTGAAGACGTCATCGCTCTACGGGCTAGCGCGGGCCATCAACACGCATCCATCGCTTTATCTGGAGGCCGGGGCGATCCATGGCACTGTGCTGTGCCGGGGCGACACGCCGATGGTCTTCATGGAGGATGTCGGCCGGCACAACGCGGTCGACAAGATCGCCGGCTGGATGCTGGCCGAGGGGGTCTCGGGCGCGGACAAGCTCCTCTACACCACCGGGCGGCTGACCTCGGAGATGGTGATCAAGACCGCACTGATGGGCATCCCGGCGCTCGCCTCGCGCTCGGGCTTCACCGCCTGGGGTGTCGATCTCGCCCGACAGGTCGGGCTGACGCTGATCGGGCGCATGCGGGGCGAGCGCTTTGTCTGTCTGTCGGGTGCCGAACGCCTCGTCTTCGACGCCGAGCGCCGTGGCGAGGAGGAGGACCCGAAGCACCGGCGCAAAGGGTCACGTGGTGGCTGACGCCGCAATGCCCCACGACATCACCCTCGATTTCGTCGTCGAGCCCGCCGCCGTGATGCGCGCAAGCGCCCTGGCCGGGAGGGAGACGCTCCGCCGTGTGCCGTCCCGCAGCGTTCTGTCGGGTTTGCTTATCGCTCTTGGCGTGGGAGCGGTCCTTGGCCTTGGGATGAGCATGCTACGCCTTGGGCTTGAGGCTTTGGTGCCAGCTGCGCTTGCGGCCATAGGTGCCGCTGCTGCAACGATTTTTGCCATTCGTCGCAATAGCGTGCGCATCTTGGATGTTGGGTTCCGGTCGCTGGAAGATCCGCCGCGCTGTCGCATCACGCTCGGCCCGGCCGGTATCCGCTCTCGCATTGGCGGTCACAGCTCGACCTTCGACTGGAGCGCGGTCGGCGGCGCGGTCGACGGGCCTGACGGTCTGGTGCTGACCGCCGGTTTCTACGCCATCCTGCTGCCCGACGCCGCGCTGCCACCGGGCATGGATCGTCAGACGCTGAGACAAGCCATTCAGCACTGGGCCGGCGGGCTGGACCGAGAGACCGAGGACGCCGGTGTCTTCTGACCAGAACGATGCCCTGGCGGCGGCCCGGGCATTGATCACGGCGCGCGCCAGCGAAGGGCGCCACCACGTGGCGGCGACGCTGATCACCACCTCGGGCAGGGCCCATACCGCGGTCAACACCGACAGCATTTTGGGCCGGGCCGCGATCTGTGCCGAGGCGGTCGCCCTCGGCATGGCCTGCGCGGCCGAGAGCGGCGCCGAGATCGCCTTTGCCGTGGCGGTGAATCGCCGGCTCGAGATCATCCCGCCCTGCGGCCTCTGCCGTGAGCTCATGCTCGACTACAGCAGCGATGCCCTGATCGCCGTGGCCGACGACAGTGCCGCGGGTTTCCGTGCCGTACCCCTCGCCGAACTGATGCCGAGTGCGTACAAGGCGGGACGGCGCGGCGTCTGAGACCGCGCGGCGCGAGGGCCGACCGGGGAAGGCAGATGACGATGCGTATCGCGGGGGTGATCCTGGCGGGCGGGCTGGCGCGGCGCATGGGCGGCGGCGACAAGGCGTTGCTACCGCTCGCCGGGCGGCCGCTGCTGGCCCATGTGATCGATCGGCTGTCGCCTCAGGTCGAGGTCATGGTGCTGAACGCCAACGGCGATCCGGCCCGCTTCGCAGCCTTCGCCTTGCCCGTGGTCGCCGATACGGTTGAAGGCTTTGCGGGTCCGCTCGCGGGTATCCTGGCGGCGATGCGCTGGGCGGCCCCTCAGGGCTACACGCATGTCGCCTCTGCCGCCGGTGACACGCCGTTCTTCCCGGCCGACATCGTCGCTCGCCTCGCCGCAGCAGCGCGCCCAGATGCCCCGATTGCCATCGCTGCGACGGAAGACCCCGAGCGTGGGCTGAGCGAGCATCCGACCTTCGGGCTCTGGCCGGTCGCCTTGGCCGACGATCTTCATGCGGCGCTCTCTGCCGATATGCGCAAGGTGATCGTCTGGGCGAGCCGGCATGGCGTGGCACGCGCGCTGGTGTCGGATGCGGGCGCTTACCCGTTCTTCAACGTCAACACACCCGATGACCTGGCCGAGGCCGAGCGCCTCGCCGAGGCTCACGTGGCACCGCTTCCCGCGCCGCATCCCGAAACGGGCGAGGCCGCGCGATGATTGTCTACGGTGTGGTCGGCTGGAAGAACGCCGGTAAGACGACCCTGGTCGAGCGGCTGGTGGCCGAGATCACGGCGCGCGGTTTTCGCGTCTCGACCGTCAAGCACACCCATCACGGTGTCGATGTTGACCGCCCCGGCAAGGACAGCCACCGCCATCGCCAGGCGGGCGCCGGGCAGGTGATCCTCGCCTCGGAAGCGCGCTGGGCGCTGATGACCGAGCTGCGCGGCGGGCCCGAAGCACCGCTCGACACCCTCATAGCCCGTCTCGACCCGGTCGATCTGGTGATCGTCGAGGGCTACAAGCGGGATGCCCACCCCAAGGTGGAGGCATGGCGCGCGGAGACCGGCCAGCCGCTGATCGCCCGCGAGGACCCAACGGTGCGCGCCATCGCCACCAATGACACGCCGAGCGGGATCGACCGATCGGGGCACACCGTCATCGGTCTCGACGATGTGCCCGCGATCGCGGATTTCATCCTCGCCGATAGCGGGTTGCCACCCCGCCGCAGCGCGGCCGATGCGCCGCAAAGCCAGGGAGCGGCCGAGTGAGCCGCCTTCTTCGAGGCGGACGCGACGACTGCTTCGCCGCCGCGCCCTCTCTGCCGCCCGGTGTTGACTGGACCCCCGTTGACGACGCGCTCGCCGGTCTCCGCGCCGCGTCCGCCCCGCTCACCGACTGCGAGGAACTGCCCATCGCGGCCTGCGATGGGCGCCGGCTTGCGCTGGATGCGGTGGCTGCGCGGGCCAACCCGCCGGCGGCCAATGCCGCGGTCGATGGCTACGCCTTCGCCTTCGCCGAGGACATGGCGGCCGGCGATGACGTGACCCTGACACTCGCGCCCGGGCGTGCCGCCGCTGGCCACCCCGCCCCGGCGCCCGTCGGGCCGGGGCGCGCCATCCGCATCCTGACCGGGGCCGAGATCCCCGTGGGCGCCGATACCGTGGTGCTGCAGGAGGAAAGCCGGATCGACGGAGAGGCCGTTACCTTTCGCCCACCGCGCCGTCGTGGCGCCAACGTGCGGCCGGCGGGCGAGGATGCCAAAGCCGGCGCGGTGTTGCTGCCGGCCGGTCGGCGGCTTTCGCCCCAGGATCTTGCGCGTCTGGCGGTGGCCGGCGTCGGTCGTGCCCTGGTTCACCGACCGCTGCGGGTCGCGGTGCTGTCGACAGGCGATGAACTGATCCAGCCCGGGGCGGATCCCGCCAGTCCGGGGATCTTCGATGCCAACCGCCCGATGCTCCTGGCGCTGGTCGCGCGGCTTGGCCACGAGGCGGTGGATCTTGGCGTGGCGCCTGACGATGCCGGCCGGGTCCGCGCGGCGCTGGAGGAGGCGAGCAACAGGGCCGATGTGATCATCACCACCGGCGGTGCCTCGGCGGGCGACGAAGACCATGTGAGCCGCCTGCTCACCAGCGACGGCAGTCTCGCCACCTGGCGGATCGCGGTGAAGCCCGGCCGGCCACTGGTGCTGGGCCGCTGGCAGGGGAGGCCGGTCTTTGGCCTGCCGGGCAACCCGGTGGCGGCGTTCGTCTGCGCGCTCGTCTTCGCCCGTCCCGCGCTTGAGGTAATGGCCGGCGGTCGCTGGCCCGAACGGCGCGGTGTCGCCATGCCAGCGGCGTTCAGCCTTTCAAAACGCTCCGGCCGGCGTGAGTTCCTGCGCGCGCGCCTCACCCCCGATGGCCGGGTGGAGCGGTTTCATTCCGAAGGGTCCGGTCTTGTCGGTGGACTATCCTGGTCCGAGGGGCTGGTCGAACTGCCCGACGAAGCGCTCGACATCGCCGAGGGCGACACGGTGCGCTTCATCCCCTACGCAGCCCTCGGCATCGCGTGAGCGATACGCCGCGTCCGCGGCGGGAGGACCCGCCCGAGACAGCTGCGCTGCCGCTTGAGGCGGTCCAAGCGCCCCCGATCCCGCCGGCCGAACGCCGTCGCGCACAGATCCTGACGGCTGCTTTTTATGCGGCGGTCTTCACGGCCGTGGGCGCGCATCTGCCGTTCTGGCCGGTCTGGCTGGCGGCATGGGGGCTCGATGAGGCGACGATCGGCTATTACCTCGGCGCGGGGCTCATGGTGCGGATCGTCGCCAACGCCGCCTTCGCCGCCATCGCCGACCGTTTTGCCGTCCGTCGGTTGATGCTGGCGCTGATGGGGTTCGCCGCGGCGCTGGTTTTCCTGGCCCATCTCGTGGTCGAGAGCCACGTGATGCTGCTGGTGCTCACCTTGCTCTGTACCGCGACCCTGTCGCCGATGATGCCGCTTGGCGAGGCGCTGGGCCTGCGGGCGGCGCGCATGCATGGCTTTCTCTATCCGACGGTGCGCGCGGCCGGGTCGGTCGCCTTTCTGCTAGCCAATCTCGCGGTCGGCTGGGCCATTGGCCAAACGGGCCCGGACGCCGCGCTCTGGACACTGGTTGGCGCCTGCCTGGTGGCCGCGCTCTTGGGCCTGGCCCATCCCGGTGGCGGCGCACCCGCCGGGGCGGCAGGGTCCGACACGGCGCGCCTACGCGAAGGTCTGGCCTTGTTCCAACAACGCCATCTCGCCGTCTTTGCCTTGGCGGCCGCCGCAGCACAGGCGGCGCATGCCAGCTTCTACCTTCTCGGCTCGCTCGAGTTCACGCGCATGGGGCTTAGCCCGGGAATAATCGGCGCGCTTTGGGCCACGGGCGTGATCGCCGAGACGCTGTTGATGCTCGGACCCGGGCGCGACTGGGTCACACGCCTCGGCCCGGCGCAGGCGCTGGCCCTTGGCGCAGCGGTCGGGATCGTGCGTTGGGGGGCCATGGCGCTTTACCCGCCGGCCTGGAGCCTCTGGCTGCTGCAGGCGCTCCACGCCTTCACCTTCGCGCTGGTCCACCTCGCCACCATGGCCTTTGTCGCGCGCCATCTGGAACTGCGCCTGCAGGCGAGCGGGCAGGGCGTGCTCCTCGGCTTAAGCGCCGGTATCGCCATGGCCGTCGCCACGCTTGCCGCCGGCTGGTTGCACGAGCTCATGCCGGCGGCGGCTTGGCTGATGGCGGCTGGCCTCTCGGCGGTCGCGGTCGTCGCGGCATGGCTGGTCGCCCGCCCGGACCGGCCGGGGCGCGCGTGCGCCACGGATCAGGCGTAGGAGACCTTGAGGATCTCGTAGCTGCGGGCGCCGCGAGGCGTTTGCACCTCGACGCTGTCGCCCTCGTCCTTGCCGATCAGTGCGCGGGCCAGGGGCGATTTCATGTTGAGCTTGTTCTGCTCGATATTGGCCTCGTTCTCACCGACGATCTGATAGGTCTTCTCCTCGTCGGTGTCCTCATCGACCAGCTGCACGGTCGCGCCGAAACGCACCGTCGGCCCCGACATCTTCGAGGTGTCGATCACATCGGCGCGGCTGATCAGGCCTTCCAGCTCCTTGATCCGGCCCTCGATAAAGCTCTGGCGTTCGCGGGCGGCGTGATACTCTGCGTTCTCCGATAGATCGCCGTGTTCGCGCGCCTCGGCGATGGCCGAGATCACGGCCGGACGCTCATCGTTCTTGAGCGTGTGCAATTCATCGTTCAGGGCCCTGTAGCCCGGCTTTGTCATGGGTACCTTTTCCATCGGTCCCTCCTCGGCGTGGCGCAACGGGATGGATCGGCGGCTCAGCGCCCCAATCCTCCCGCGGCGGCAACGAAAAAACACGCGACCGCGCCCGGCGATGGGCGCGGTCGGCATCACGATTCTGTAGAACGGCAAGAAGGCGGCTGCAAGCCTCACGGTACTTGCCTGTCCGCGCCGGCCCCGGCAGTCTCCGCGCCATGCTCAAGACACCCGATACCGTGCCCTCGCGCTTCGACCACAAGCGGCTCGACCAGCGCTATCCGTCCATCGCCTACATGGCGGCGCGCGCGGCAAAGCGCGTGCCGCGGTTCAGCTGGGATTACATGATGGGCGGCATCGGCGAGGAGGCGGGCGTCGCACGCAACCGCGCGCGCCTCAGCGATGTGACGCTGACCCCGCGCTACCTGGCCGACATGGGCGGGCTGGTCGATCTCAGGACCGACATGCTGGGCCGGTCCTGGGCCATGCCCTTCGGTGTCTCGCCGGTGGGCTTCGGCGGGGTGATCTGGCCGCGCGCGCCGCAATTCCTGGCCGCGGCGGCCGCCGCCAATGACGTGCCTTTTGCGCTGTCGACCGTGTCGACGGTCACGCTCGAAGAGATCGCGCGCATCGCAGGGCCCAACGCCTGGTATCAGCTCTATCCGATGGCCGATCCCGAGATGAACCGCGCCATCCTGAAGCGCTGCACCTATGCGGGCTACGAGACGCTGATCGTCACCGTCGACGTGCCGAAGAAGATGCGCCGCGACCATGACGTCGCCAATGGGTTCGGCATCCCGCCGCGGACGGATCTGCGCATGATCCTGCGGGCTCTGCGCTGCCCCGAATGGTGCCTCGCCATGGCGCGCGAGGGGCAGCCACGGTTCGAGAATATCGTGCCGCATATGGGCGAGGGGAAATCCAACGCCGAGATGTCGCTCGCCTTCCAGACCGCGCGCGATGGGCGGGTGACGGCCGAGAAGCTCAAATGGTATCGCGACGTCTGGCCGGGCAAGCTGGTGGTCAAGGGGATTATCGCGCCCGAGGAGGCGGTCGAGGCGCGCGATCTGGGCGCCGATGCGGTGGTCGTCTCCAATCACGGTGCCCGCCAGATCGATGCCGCACCCTCGGTCGTCGAGATGCTGCCGCGTGTGCGCGAGGCGGTGGGGCCCGAGTTCCCGCTTATTGCCGATGGTGCCGTGCGGACCGGGCTCGACATCATGCGTCTCCTGGCGCTTGGCGCGAATTTCGTGACGGCGGGCCGGGCCTTCTATCTCTCGGTCGGCGGTCTTGGCGAGGCGGGGGCCTGGCATGCGATGCATGTGCTGCGCGAGGAACTGACGATCACCATGGGCCAGCTTGGCGCGCGCCGCCCGAGCGATCTCGCCCGTTTCCTGGACTAGGCTTGGCCTAGCGGTGTCACGGCTGGTCGCCGTGACGCAGGTTGCATCGGAGCTGTCGGCAGCTGAGACCGCTAAAGCGCCGATGGCGCAAGCGGCGGCGCGGTATTTCGACGGGGGTCAGGCGCAGCCGCTTCCGTTCGATCACCGCGGGGCAATTCGGGCAGCATGGACAGCCTCGTGCTAGCGATGCTGTCCAAAACGAAAGCCGGTGCCTCGACGGGGCACCGGCCATGGGCTCACGCGCGAACACTTCGTCGTAACCGGCAATCGCACCACGCGACTGACAACACTAGCTCAACACACGCGCCGTTAAGACGTCTCACCACCACACGTTCGATGGTTACGAAACTGCTGCTTGTGCGTGGCGGGCGCAGGGCGGGGACAGGGAGAGTTCGCGGCGCTTTCAGGCGTGGCGTGGAGGCCATGCGGCGCCGTTGCCCTGATCTTCGCGCAGCCGGCGAAGGCTCTCTTGTCCCGCGTGGTGCAGCGCGGTCTTGACCTGCCTCAGGCGCTCCGGCGGGCGTAGGACTGGAGGGGTGTCACAGCCATATCGCCCTCGGCAATGGTGGCGATGGCCCGCGCGGCGGCGATCGCCCCGGCGGCAGTGGTGTAATAGCTGATCTTCATGCCGAGTGCCGTGGCACGGATGTCAAAGCTGTCCTTCACCGATTGTGTCCCCTCGGTGGTGTTGAAGACCAGCGTGATCTCGCCGTTCTTCATCAGGTCCACGATGTTCGGCCGGCCCTGATAGACCTTGTTGACCCGCTCCACCGAAATGCCCGCCTCGCCGAGGAAAGCCGCGGTGCCATCGGTCGCTACCAGCCCGAAACCCTGCGCCGCGAGGATCTGCGCGGCCTCGAGGATCGTGTCCTTGTCGGCGTCGCGCACGCTGATGAACGCCCGGCCTCCCGTCGGCAGCGGTGCGCCCGCACCAAGCTGCGATTTGAGGAAGGCGCGCGGGAAGGAGCGGTCGAGGCCCATGACCTCGCCGGTCGAGCGCATCTCGGGTCCGAGGATGGTATCGACGCCCGGGAAGCGGGCGAAGGGCAGCACCGCCTCCTTCACCGCCACATGGGCGGTGTTCGGGTCGGGCAGATCGAAGCGCGCGAGCGCCTCGCCCGCCATCACGCGTGCGGCGATCGCGGCGACCGGCACGCCCGTCGCCTTGGCGACAAACGGCACGGTGCGCGAGGCGCGGGGGTTCACCTCCAGAACGTAGATCGTGCCGTCCTTGATCGCGAACTGCACGTTCATCAGCCCGCGCACGCCGAGGCCATCGGCCATCGCTTCGGTCTGGCGGCCAAGCTCTTCGATCGTCTCCGCCGACAGGGTATGGGGCGGCAGCACACAGGCGCTGTCGCCCGAATGCACGCCCGCCTCCTCGATATGCTCCATCACGCCCGCGACATGGACGCTGTCGCCATCGGCCAGCGCGTCGACATCGACCTCGACCGCGCCGGAGAGGTAGCTGTCGAGCAGCACCGGCGAACTGCCCGAGACCACCACCGCCTCGCGGATATAGCGCTCAAGCTCGGCCTCGGAGCGCACGATCTCCATAGCTCGCCCGCCCAGCACATAAGACGGGCGGATCACGATGGGGAAGCCGATCTCACGCGCGATGGCCTTGGCCTGGTCGCCCGAGGAGGCGATGCCGTTGCGCGGCTGCTTCAGGTCGAGATCATGCAAGAGCTTCTGAAACCGTTCGCGATCCTCGGCGTGGTCGATCGCGTCAGGCGGCGTGCCAAGGATCGGGATGCCCGCGGCCTCGAGCCCACGCGCCAGTTTCAGGGGCGTCTGGCCGCCGAACTGCACGATGACGCCCTTCAGCGCGCCCTTCTCCTGCTCGACGCGTAGGATCTCAAGAACATGCTCCAACGTTAGCGGCTCGAAGTACAGACGGTCCGAGGTGTCGTAATCCGTCGACACGGTCTCGGGGTTGCAGTTGATCATCACCGTCTCATAACCCGCCTCGCTCAACGCAAAGCAGGCATGGCAGCAGCAGTAGTCGAACTCGATCCCCTGGCCGATGCGGTTCGGCCCGCCGCCGAGGATGACGATCTTGTCGCGGGTCGAGGGCCGTGCCTCGCATTCGGCCTCTGCTCCTGCGCCGACCCCGGCCGCCATCTCGTAGGATGAGTAGAGATAGGGCGTCTGCGCGTCGAATTCGGCCGCGCAGGTGTCGATGCGCTTGAAAACCGCCTGCACGCCATAGGCATGGCGGAGGCGCCGCACGGCATCTTCCGAGAGATTGCCAAGCGTCGCGAGACGGGTGTCGGAAAACCCCATCTGCTTGAGCGCCAGCATGCCGTTGGCGTCCTCGGGCAGCCCCTTGGCCACCAGCCGCGCTTCGGTGCTGACGATCTCGTCGAGGCGCTCCAGGAACCAGCTGTCGAATCCGGTCACGCTCTGGATCGTCTCGATGGAGAGATCTTCGCGAAGCGCTTGGGCGATCAGCCTGATCCGGTCGGGCGTGCGCCGGCCAAGCGCTGCGATCATCGCCTCGCGCCGGTCAGAGGGCACGCTGTCACCAAGGCCCGGGATCTCGATCTCGTCAAGCCCCGTCAGCCCGGTCTCCAGCGAGCAAAGCGCCTTTTGCAGGCTGTCATGGAAGCTGCGCCCGATGGCCATGGCCTCGCCGACCGATTTCATCGCCGTGGTCAGCTCCGGCTCGCTACCGGGGAACTTCTCAAAGGCAAAGCGCGGGATCTTCGTGACCACATAGTCGATGCTCGGCTCGAACGAGGCGGGTGTGACGCCGGTAATGTCGTTATCGAGCTCGTCCAGCGTGTAGCCGACCGCCAATTTCGCCGCGATCTTGGCGATGGGAAAGCCCGTCGCCTTGGAGGCCAGCGCCGAGGAACGTGAGACCCGCGGGTTCATCTCGATCACGACCATACGGCCGGTCTCGGGATCGACGGCCCATTGCACGTTGGAGCCGCCGGTCTCGACGCCTACCTCGCGCAGCACCGCGATCGAGGCGGAGCGCATCATCTGGTATTCGCGATCCGTCAGCGTAAGCGCGGGCGCCACTGTGATGCTGTCACCGGTATGGACGCCCATCGGGTCGACGTTCTCGATCGAGCAGACGATGATGGCGTTGTCCGCGCGGTCGCGGACCACCTCCATCTCAAACTCCTTCCAGCCGAGCAGGCTCTCGTCGATCAGGATCTGCCCCACGGGCGATGCCTCGAGACCCGACCGGGCCAAGCGCTCGAAATCCTCGCGATTATAGGCGACGCCGCCGCCGGTGCCGCCCAGCGTGAAGGCCGGACGGATGATCGCGGGCAGGCCGGTATGGTCAAGCGCTGCGCGGGCCTCGACCATGCCCGCCTCGATATCGCGGTTGTTGCTGTCGCGCTTTGGTGCCGTGGCGATGGAGGCCCGGGGGTTCTCCAGCCCGATCCGGTCCATCGCCTCGCGGAAGAGCTGCCGGTCCTCGGCCTTTTCGATGGCATGGCGGTTGGCGCCGATCAGCTCGACACCGTGCTTGGCCAGGACGCCGAGGTCATCCAGGGCGATCGCGGTGTTGAGCGCCGTCTGCCCACCCATGGTCGGCAACAGCGCGTCGGGCTTCTCGGCCTCGATGATCCGCGCCACGACATCGGGGGTGATCGGCTCGATATAGGTGGCATCCGCCATGCCCGGATCGGTCATGATGGTGGCCGGGTTCGAGTTGACGAGCACAACACGATAGCCCTCTTCGCGCAGGGCCTTGCAGGCTTGGGCGCCCGAATAGTCGAACTCGCAGGCCTGTCCGATGACAATGGGCCCGGCCCCGATGATCAGGATCGAGTGGATATCGGTGCGCTTCGGCATGGGGACCCCCGGGTGGCCCGTTCGTTGGGCGAGGCAGGGCTTAGCCCGCGCCCGACGGGTGGGCAAGGGAGCACCAGCGCCCTTTGACCTCCCTCCCACGCCCCTTTCGCGGAGCCTTTGGTGAGGACGCGGTGGCGCCGCGGACAGCGCGCTTTGGGCTCCCGGATCAGGTCGCCATCAACGTCTGTGCGGGCCCTTCCGTTAGCAGGGTGGCAAGACGCTCGACGCTTTCGGCCACCGCCGGTGCATCGCCCCGCCCACCAAGCGCCACCCGCGTAAAGGGCTGCGCGCTACGGCCCACTTGGTAGATCGCCGCCGGCGGTACCAGCACCCCGGCCGAGGCCGCGGCGGCGACAAACTCGGCCGAGGTCCAGGGCTCGGGCAGCGGCAGATAGGCAAAACTTGCCGCCGGATGGGTGCGCGCGCCAAGCGGGCCAAGGTGCTGGGCAGCATGGCGGACCCGGCGTGCCGTCTCGGCCTTTACCCGGGTGCGGATGCGTTCCGCGTCGCCGTTCACCACCAGCTCCGCCGCGATGGCTTTAACAATCCAGGGCGTCTGATGGGCGAGAGCCTGATAAGCGCGCAGCGTCGCCGTTGTCCGCCCGGGCGGCACCAGCACCAGCCCTGCACGCAGGCCCGCCGCGACGCATTTCGAAAAGCTGGTCACATAGTAGGTAAGCTTGGGCAGGAAGGTCGCGAAACTGGGTGGCTTGGGCTCGATTAGGTGACCGTAGACATCGTCCTCCACCAGCGCGACGTGGTGACGTTCCGCAACCTCGGCGATGGCCTCGCGCCGCTCCTGCCCCATCAGCGCCAGCGTCGGGTTCTGCAGGGTCGAGCTCACCTGGATCGCGTCGGGATGGAACTGCGCGCAGGCCTCGTCCAGCGCATCCGGCAACAGGCCCTGTTCGTCGCAGGCGACCGGCTCAAGCCTGACGCCGAGGGCGGCGGCGCCGTCCAACAGGCCCGGATGCAGCGTCGGCGTCGACAGGATCACCCCGCTGCCTCCCCGCGACAGGGCGGCATAGCAGGCCATCACCCCCGCCTGCGCGCCCGATGTCACCAGTAGCCGCGACGCCTCGCAGGGCACCAACCCGATGCGCAGCCAGTCGGCCAGCGCCTCGATCAGATCCGGGTCTTGGTCGCGCCAGCGATAGCCGGTCAGCGGCAACTCGCCATAGCGCGCGATCAGCCGCCCCAGTGCGGCGGTGATCTCGATGTCTTGACCCACATCGACCGCCTGATTGCCGCGCAGGTCCACCGCGCTCGGCTTGGCGGGGCTGACGAGGTGATCGATGGCATAGCGCGGTTGCCGCTCTTCCTTCGCGCGCACGAAAGTGCCGCGCCCCACCGTCGCCTCGAGCAGCCCCCGGTCGATGCCAAGCCGGTAGGCCCGCGCCACCGCGCCCGGTCCGATGCCGAGGCGCCAGGCGAGGTCGCGCACAGGGGGGAGTTTCTCGCCGGCCGCCAGGCGGCCATCGGCGATGGCCTCTCCCAAACGGTCGGCGAGGGCGCGGAAGCGGGGCGTGCCGGCCAGCGGCGGCTCTGTGAGGATTTTTGTGTCCATGACAATAAGATTGTAACGGATCAATCCTGATTATTGCTACACAAAATATGCAGCAGACGCTGATTTGACCGATTGTATCGGTAACAATGGAGGGACTGATGGCGCATGACAGCTTCAACACCATGCCAGGCTCGGCAGCGGGAACCGTTGCCGCCTCACGCTCGATCGAGGGAGCGGCGCACCCGACCGCGATCCTTGCCCCGGGCCCCTGGACCCGCGTCATCCGCCACTGGTTCTCGGTCGTTGCGCGGTGGTATGCGGTCCACCGCACGCGCCAGCGCCTTGCGCAGCTCCCGCCGGAATTGCTGCGCGACGTTGGCCTAGACGAACTGCAGGTCCAGGATGAGTTGGAGAAACCGTTCTGGCGGTAACCTCTCCGACGACGCATCCGGGCGCCTGCCACCGGGCGCTCGGTACTCCCATCGCCTACGCCGAGACGATATTATGTTTAGGACCAAAGGGATAGCCGGTAACATTGTCGGCATCCATCTCACCGACGACAAGGATATCGTGTTCGCGATATCCACCGGCCCCGGGCGTTCCTTCGGGGATCGTCAGCATGGGTTCCATCGACACGACATGACCCGGCTGTAGCACGGTGTCGATGTCTTCGCGCAATTCCAGCCCCGCCTCACGACCGTAATAGTGGCTGAGCACGCCGAAGGAATGGCCATAGCCGAAACTGCGGTAATGCAGCAGACCGCGTTCGGCGAAGAACTCGTTGATCACCGCGCAGATGTCGGAACAGCGCGCCCCCGGCCGAATGAGCGAGATGCCAAGCTCATGCGCGCCGACATTGGCCTCCCAAATCTTGAGCGAGGCTGGGTCGGGCTCGCCCAGGAACAATGTGCGCTCCAACGCCGTGTAATAGCCCGAGATCATCGGAAAGGTGTTGAGCGAGAGGATATCGCCCCGCAGCAGCCGCCGCGCCGTGACCGGGTTATGCGCGCCATCGGTGTTCAGCCCTGACTGGAACCAGACCCAGGTGTCGCGGTACTCGGCCTCGGGAAAGCTGTCGGCGATGGCCTCCTCCATCTTGTTGCGCCCCGCCATGGCCACGTCGATCTCACGCGTGCCTTCCGCGATCGCGCCGCGCACGGCATGCCCCCCGAGATCCGCGATTCGCGCGCCTTCGCGGATCAGCGCGATCTCGGCGGGCGATTTTACCATGCGCTGGCTCATGGTGGCGGGCGCGATATCGGCGGCCTCCGGTGCGCCGAGAAACTCGGCGAGCTTCTCGGCCTGAGCCAGGGTTAGGTGATCGCCTTCGAGCCCGACGCGGCGCGGGCGGCCCGCGATATCCTGCACGGCACGCCAAAAATTGTCGCGCCGCCAGTCCGTGTAGGTCAGCGTCTCCACCGCCGCGCGGCGCTGCGGCTGCCCGCCGTCGATCATCGCAGCGATCACCACCGCGCGCGTGTCGGTCACCACCATCGCGTAGGGCCGGCCGAAGGCGCAGTAGAGAAAACCTGAATAATACGCGATGTTATGCATCGAGGTTAGCACGACCGCATCGGTCCGCGCCCGCTCCATGATCCCTCTCAGCCCGGCCAACCGCATGGTGTATTCCTCGGCCGAGAACGGCAGGCGCGCGGGGGCACCGTTCCGGAAGGCGACGGTGTCTGGCATGGGGGTGAGGGACGGGGTCATGGCATCCTCCGGCAACCTTGGCTGGGCGCGTTTTGAGCGTTTTTGAAAGCTGGCCTCCCCCGGTCCGCCGGGGCCTGCCGCCATCCTCGCCTTTCCGAGCCCTTAGCCTTCTAGGTTGCTTGATGCAATTTCGCGGCGCAGCAATCCAAATTTCTGCTTTCCTTGCGAAAATCATGGCTACACTGCGATTCAGCTAGGAGTTTCGCGCCATGGACTTCGCTCTGCCGTCTGTCGTTAAAGTCGCCCCCAAAACCGCGGTCTCGCCGGCGCCGTCGACGAGGCTCGACCTTCTGGACAAGGCGACCGCGCTGACTGCGGTGTCGGGCGGTCGGCGCTACGGGGTGCTCCGTCTCGGGCATGATGAGATCGTGGTCGAGAGCGAGGGCGCATCGCCGATGCGCGGGATCGTGGATCTGTTTGCCCGGGGAGAGCGCGTGGGCCGCCTGCTCGTGCAGTTGGTCTGGAGCGAAAACGGGCGCTCGGGATATGAGCTGAAGCGGCGCACAATCCGCATGCCGCAGGAACCCGTGCCCCATGGCGCGCGGAAGGGCGTGGACGTCGTCAGCGTATCCGACACAGGCCGCGCCGCCGAGGCGCCCTGACCCGACCCGGGTGACACTGGCAGCGTCATCGTGCTCTGCCGCGAAGCGAGACGCGCACTGATCCTGGCGCTTCGGATGCAGCACTTTCTGTCGCCGTCTCTTCCGCGCCATGGTCGCTTTTGGGATCTGTGTTCTTCCACGTGGTCGCTCGTAACGGTCTCCGCAGAGCGCGACGGCCTGGCACTCGATGGGTAGCGACTCTCTGCCAGCCGCCGATGGCGCCTGCCCTGACAGTCTCTTCGTCGTCCCGGTTGATGACCAGTGGCGCGGTTGCGGAAGGTAGGCCACCGCCCGGATGAGTTCGATCACGGGTGATGAGCGTGTGTCCGAGGCCCGGCCTGCACTGCGACTGCCAGCCGTCGGCGCCTGCCGCCTGCGCAGTCCGACCTTCCACACCCGGTGCATGGAGCGGCGCAGGCGCAGCGTCGCTACCAGACACAGCCTCCGCTTTGCCAAGCACTTTCAAAGCACCACCGCGTTTAGGGGCTCTTCCGGTTTCCGTGACGCGGCCTCAACGGCCGTTCGCGGCGGTTTGCGATCGTGAGCGCGAAGGAGTTGAGACTCCGAACGATACAATGCGGCCGGTGTGCTCGGTACAATTCAGAAGGACGTCGCCTGCCTTCAGCCTCCGCTCTACGTCTGCCCACTGGCGCCAGCGTCGCTGCCACAACGGCTGCGTGGCCGAGACCTCTCGTTCCACGTCTTGCCTAAATGGTGGCTTGGCGACGAGAGCGACGGCGCGATCATGGCTCGCGGACTAACTCGTTATCCAAGTCAAAAGGCTTGGGAGCACGGCGGCGAAGGCGACGAGCGAGAAGATGCCAAAACCGATGGTCACGCCGAACTGCACGAGGGTGAAAGCCGCCAGGCCCGCCTCGAGCCGCCGCGGCATGTCATGCCGGGCGGCGGCCCGCAGGATGAGGACGTTGAGCACGAGGATGATCGCCGTCGTGGCCACGCTCAGCAACACGGCGAGAAGCGTCTGCCCCTCACCGTGCAGCGCCGTCATGCCCTGGCCCGCCAAGCGGCCGGCAATGGGCACGGCGATCAGATTAGCGACGACGAAAATGCCAAGGATCTGCCGCCAGCGTCCCACCGCAGCGCTCACTCGGCGTCGAGAAGGGCGAAGCGAACGCTGACCGAGACGCGCGCCTCGAGCGTGCCGCCCATCACGGGCGCTGCCTCCAGCGATGCGACAGCCACCATCCGGGCATCCTGCATCGGCATGGCGCCGCCCCCCTCGCTCACCTGCCGGATCGGGCCGAGGGTGAGGTCACCTGCCTCCGCTAGTTGCGCCGCGCGTGCCATCGCATCGCGCATCGCGGCCTTGCGTGCCTCCGCCTCCAGGGCGGCGCGATCCTCGATATCAAAGGCGATGCGGCCAAGTTCGTCGGCCCCGGCCTCGGTCCCCTTGGTGATGGCCTGACCGACGATCTCGAAGTCGCGGACCGTGATCGAGAGACGATTGACCGATCGGTAGCCGGTGATCCGCGCGGGGCGCCCTGGTTCGGCCCGGGCATAGACCGGTTGCAGGTCGACCGCCGCGGTCTGGAGATCACGATCCGCAATGCCGAGCGCCCGCATCGCCTCGATGACCGCTGCGATGTTCTCGTTCGCCGCGGAAAGCGCCTCGGCCGGGCTGCGCGCCTCGGCGCGTGCCGCCATCGACAGCCGCGCGATATCGGGCTCACCCACCGCGATCCCTGTGCCGGTCACGACCAGGCTGCCCTCGCTCTCGGGGTTTTGGGCCGAGGCACCAGCCGGAAGGCCGAGTACGAGAGCGGCGAGCAGCGCGCATGACAGGACGGGGACAAGCGCGCGGGAAAGCGCACTGGGCAGGGCAGTCCTGGCAGGCGGGCGCATCGGTCTTCTCCTCTCAGGGCTTTTGGACACCCACGTGCGGCGGGGGCGAAACCGTCGCGATCTGCCTTAGGACAGAAGTTGCCCGTCGCGCGAGAGCAGGATGGCCACCGGCCGGGTCCGCTCGCCTTGCGCCATGGCGATCGCGATCACGGTCAGCGCCGGCACGGAGATCAGCGCTCCGGTGACGCCCCAGACCATGCCTCCGCCAAAGATCGAGAGGAAGATCGCAAGCGGGCTCAGGTTGAGACTGTCGCCCATCAACCGCGGCTCCAGCCAGTTCGAGGCGAGGATCTGCAAGGGTGTAAGCAGCGCGATGGTCACGAGGAATGGCGTCGGGCTCTCAAATTGGACGAGCGCGAGCAGCGAGGGCAGCGCGATGCCGACCAGCGAGCCGATCGTGGGGATGAAGCTGAGGAAGAAGACGAAGACGGCCCAGACCAGTGGACTATCGACGCCGACCGCCGACAGGATCGCCCAGGTCGGTAGCGCCTGGATGAGGCCAATCAGGCATTTCATCCCGAGATACCGTTCGATCATGCGAGAGATCTGCGCCAGCATGGCGCTGGCCTGTTCTCGCCGTGCGCTGTCGCCGAGCAGGGCATTCAGCTTGTCGGGAAATCGCCGTGCCTCGGCGAACAGGAAGAACACGAGGACCGCGATCACCACCGCCTGACCAAGTGAGCCGACCACCGATCCAAGGACATTCAGCGCTAGCGCATTGGCGTCGAGCCCGCGGATCATCTCGCCGATGCGCGGCAGGTTTAGGCCGAGCATGTCTGCCACTGGTGCCACCATCGCGCGCAGGTTCTCGCGATAGGCGGGAAGACTGTCGCGGAAGTCCGCGGCGCTATCCGCCAGCAGCAGCGACAAGAGCGTAAAGCCGGCAGCGAAGACTGTAGCGCTGGCGGCAAGCGCCACGCGGCCCGGCTGCGCCGCGGGCCCATGCGCCAGCCGCGCGATCAGCCGCGCCACGGCCGCCAGCAGAAACCAGATCAGCGCCGAGAGGACCAGGGGCTGCAACACGGGTCGAAGCTCGATCAACAGCCAAAGACCCGCCGCCAGGGCTAGCGTCAGACTGGTGAGACGGGGCAGGGCAAGGATCACCGCTTTCTCGGCGCCAAGGCCCGCCTGGCCGCCATCGGTATCGCTCAAGCGGCGTGCGGCATCGCCCGCGGGCCGACTGCTCCTCTCGTCGTCGCGCGACGTACCGTCCATCGTTCAGGCCGTGGCGATCTCGGCCGTCTGGGGCAGGCGCGCATTGATCACGTAGTCGAGGATCGCAACCACCTGCTCGGGCGTCTCGGCGACGGCGTCGGCGGCGGCATCGACTTCCTTAAGAGCATGGGCATGCTCGGGCGGGTGCAGGATGACCAGCGATTTCGACAGCGCTGCCGCATAGCCCGCGTCGAAGGCGGCGTTCCACTGCTTGTACTTCTCGCCGAAGCGGACGACGACGATATCGGCCTGGCCGATCAGCGTGCGCGTGCGAAGCGCGTTGACGCCCGCGCCCTTGCGATCGTGCCAGAACTTGTCGCTCTCACCGCCGAGGATGGTTACGCCGCAGTCATCCGATGCCGCATGATCCGTCACGGGCGCTGTGAAGCGCACCGGCAGGCCGAGGCGGCGGCTGCCCTCGGTGATCCGCTCGCGCCAGTCGGTGTGGATCTCGCCCGACAGATAGATCGTCCAGACGGGACCGGTCGGCGTGCCGGCTTTCAGTTCATTCATGGCTCTCTCCCAAGTGATGGCGTCGGGTAGTGGCCGCGCTCAGCGGGGCCACGGCTGCGGCGCTTCTCGTTGTGGTGCGCTATGCGTTACTCGGCGGCCTGACTGCCCCTTTGCGCTGCGGTCTCTTCGCGCTCCAGCCGATCGAGGCGCTCCTCGATCCGCCTCAGCTGCGACAACACTGTCTCGCGGTACTGATCCGTGGCGGCATTGGCCTCTTCGGCATGGGCATCCTGCATCGAGTTTACGATCAAGCCGACCAACAGGTTGACCACCGCGAAGGTCGTGATCGCGATGAAGGGCACGAAGAACGCCCAGGCCTCCGGATGGACCTCCATCACCGGGCGCACGATGCCCATCGACCAGCTCTCCAGCGTCATGATCTGGAACAGCGAATAGGCCGAGCGCCCGACCGTGCCGAACCACGTGTCGAAGGTCGGGCCGAACAGGTTGGTCGCCATCACCGCCGCGACGTAGAAGATCAGGGCCATCAGCAGGAAGACCGAGCCCATGCCGGGCAGGGCGCCGACGAACCCTTCGATCACGCGGCGGAGGCGCGGCGCCGCGGTGATCAGTCGAAGGACACGCAGGATCCTCAAGGCGCGCAGAACGCTCACGCCCTCGCCCGCCGGCATCATGGCGACCGCCACGATCACGAAGTCGAAGATGTTCCAGCCGCGGGTGAAGAAACGCAGTCCCTGGGCGATGAACTTCAGCCCGAGCTCGAGGACAAAGATCGAGAGACAGAGCTTGTCGAGCGTGTCGATCAGGCCGCCGGCGGCCGCCATCGCCGTCGCGGAGGTTTCCAGCCCCAGGATGATCGCATTTGCCACGATGACGGCGATGATCGCGTTTCGAAACCGGGCATCCTCGGTCAGCGTCGTAATCGCCGAACGCAGGCGAACGACTGCCGATTTGCTGGGATCTCTCATGCGCCCCCCGGAACTGTCTCGCGCTCCGGGGATATAGAGCGGCGCCGCGGCTTCGTCGCCCCTTCAAACAGGACGGGCAAGCATGGGCGGCGTGGTGACGCTGGCTGCCTCAGGCGTCGCCGAGCATGGTCAGGCTGGATCGGCCATCGGCCGGTAGCGCGCCACTGGCGTCAAGTCGCTCGGCACTGCCGCTTAGGTGGATGCGCTGACACATCGCCATGCCGGTCGCGCAATAGCGCGCCGTGGCGGGCCCATCGCCCCGATCGACCAGCAGCGAAAGGCTGGCGATCGCATAGGGCACGGTCAGATGACGCGCCAGCATACGCGACAGTCTGCGGTGATGGTCGAGCAAGGCCGCGCCTTCGAGCCGGCCCGTCAGGACGATGCGGAATGGCGCCACGCCGGCGCGGCCGTGGCGTGTGCGCTCGGTCTGTGTGTCCCGGTTGCTCAGCACCTCGCGCCTGCGGGCGATCTCGGTGGTCCGGTCCATCACCAAGGCGAGGCGGTCGAGGAACAGCGACAGCGCCGCCGATGGCTCTGCAGGACGCAGCACCACGCGACCAGCCTCGGTCGCGCAGATAAGACGGGGTGCGCGAAACTGAGCATGACGCTCGGCCAGACGATGCAGGGCCGTCTCGAGCATCCAAGGCGCGCTGCCCGAGACGAACAGCCTGTCCGAGAGGATCGCTGCCGGCGCGGGCGGCGCCCCTGCGCCCACCGCGGCCCGCCGGGCAAGGCTAATATGTCGGGGGTCGGGCTGATCGTCGATGACGACATCATCGCCGAACAGGCTTGAGGTGGCGATCGAAAGCGGGCTACCGGGATCGGGAACCCAAGCGACACGATAGGCGATCTCGGTATTCATGACGACCCGACTGCATATTTACACCATGAGTTGAGGATGCCGTGATCCGCACCCGCGCAGATGTGACATTCGTCACAAAACCATCGGTGGATTATGCATTTGGTAACGATGAGTGATGCGAAGTTGCATCAGGAATGTAGCAAGTTGGCACCGATCCTCACGCAGTTGCGAGAGTGCCGTTTCGGGGTGTCGGAATTTGAGGTCGTCGCCGTATCTCTCCCGACACACGATCAAAATATGGATTGTCGACGATGCCGTTGAGGAGCCGAACGCCCATCGCCCTGATCGCGATCCTCGCGACGGGCGTTGCAGCAGGGCAAGTCGCTGAGAGCGCGCCTGCCGCGATCGATGGCGTCTGGAAAACCGCGCCGCGCGACGACGGCTCCTATGTGACCGTGCGGATCGAGCCCTGCATGGGCGACAGCGGGTCACGCTGCGGTACCGTCATCGACGCCCATGGCGGCGCGAAATCCGACATTATCGGCGATCCGATCCTCGACAACATGACCTTCGAGGGCGCCAATCGCTGGGGCGGGGGTGAGATCATCCGCCCGGGCCGCGGGACCCGCTACCGCTCGAAGCTCAAGTTGACGGCCGAGGGGCTGGAGGTGTCGGGCTGTGTCGCTGGCGGCCTGTTCTGCGGCTCCACCCTCTGGACGCGCTGAACCCGCCGTGAAAACGCCCTCTGGCCGCGCCCGGCTGGCCTGGGTCGATGCCGAGATCGGTCAGCTCGCCCTTCGCATCTGCGGCGACGATAAGCACGGCAGGCGCCCGGTCGTCATGCTGCATGGCTGGTCACAGTCTTCGCTGTCGTTCGCCCGACAGTTTGGTGGCTCACTCGCGGACAGGCACCTTTTGCTGGCGCCTGACCTGCCGGGACATGGCGCCTCGCCGGCGCCGGATCATCCAGACGCCGCCAGCCATTCGGCCTATTGGGCCGATGTCGTGCACGGCGTGATCCTCGCGCTCGGCCTCGAGAGACCGGTCCTGGTCGGTTGGTCCATGGGTGGCTGGATCATCGGTGACTACCTTCGCAAGCACGGCACCGCGACGCTGGGCGGTATCGTAACCGTCGGCACCGTCGCCCGGATCGGTGCGCTGGCCGACCCGGCCATGATGGCCAAGCGCAAGGCCGACGTAAGGGCCGAGGGGATGTTCCACGACGACCCGCAGGTGCAGATCGAAGCGGCCATCGCCTTTGCCCGCGCCCTGACCGCCGGTCCCCTGTCGAAGCAGGATCTTGCCTTTCACGTCGCCCAGATGATGGCCTGTCCGCCCGCGATTCGCCGCGCCGCCCGCCTGCGTGACGAAGACTGGCGTGCCGATTTTGCCCGGGCGCGCGACGCCGCTTTGCCGAGCCTCGTCATACAAGGCGGTGCCGAGCGCGTCTGCTTTGCGCCCCAGGCGGCCGAGACCGCCGCGGCGCTGGGCGCGGAGACCGTCACCATCCCCGGCGCCGGCCACATGCCGTTCTGGGAGCAGGCCGAGCGTTTCGAGGCCGCCGTCGGAACGTTCCTTGACCGGTGCTAGCCGCCCTTCTGCTGCGATCCGAAGTAATAGCCGATCACCGAGCCGAAGATCCCGACCACCGCGGGCAAAAGCGACGAGGTCAGCAGTGTCAGCATCCGGTCGATGGCAGTGATCTGCGCGTCCGACACCTCGACAAAGCCGAGCACGAGGACAAACGCCGCGTAGACCACCACGATGCCGATGCAGAGGCTGCCGAAGACCAGCAACATGCGCATGGCGAGCTTCTCTCGCACGCTCTCACGCTGCTCGGCGATGCGCAGGTCGGAGGCCGTGACAGAGAGGGCTGGTGCAGCGGCGACCTCGCTCGTGTCGAGTTCTCTCATGATCGGGCCCACCGGGGCGCCGGCCATGGGTGCGTTGGTGTCGATGGCCTCGTCGTCAGGCATCAGTCCTTGGAGCCGAAGGTCAGCTCCATCAGCTTCTGGTCCGAGCCACGCTTGAGAATGAAGCTGTCACCGCGCCGCTTGGCTTCCTCGATGAAAAGCTGCGTGCCGACCGCGCGCTCAAGCGCCTGGACAAGGGTCAGGCCCTCTTCGTCGGCCAGATCGCTGAGCGCCTTTTCCATCGCCGAGGAAAGCCGGATCGTCCGCTGCGAGACCTGATCCTTCCCGGTCGTGTACTTCTTGCCGAGCGCCTTGATGTCTGCCTGCTCCATGGGGCAGCTCCGACTTTGAAAATGGGCGGGTCAGCCTGCGCGGTCAATCTCTTCCAGCATGGCCGCTTCCTCGGCCAGCAGCGTCTCCTCGGCGCCGCCACCCCTGATCGGCACGCGCCCCATCTCCAGCATCAGGGGCGTGGCGAGGGGGGTGCAGCGCCGGGCCTGAACCACGTCGATACGCCCGTCGATGCGGGTCAGCAGCTCTTCGATCCGGCCGAAATCGACCAGGCCGCGCATCGCCTCGCGCCGCGTGATCTCGAGCATCAGGTGGTCGGGGTCGTACTTCCTCAGCGTGTCGTAGAGGATGTCCGAGGAGAACGTCGCCTGCCGCCCAGTCTTGCGCCTGCCCGGCGTCGTCCGCTCGATCAGCCCGGCGACGACGCCGACAGTGCGGAAGGTACGCTTCATCAAGTTGTTCTCCGACAGCCACGCCTCGGCCCCCGCCAACAGGCCCGCGGCTTCGAGCAGCGCGGCGGGATCGGGGATTGGCTTTAGCCCCCAGACCATCACAGCGTAGTCGTTGGTGACGAAGCCGAGCGGGTCGAGCCCGGCTTCCTCCATGCGTTTTGACAGCAGCAGGCCCAGCGTCTGGTCGGCGTTCTGCCCGGCGAAGGCATAGACGACGAGGTGCCAGCGGTCGCCGCGCGGGAACACCTCGACCAGCAGGCGGTCGGGCGATGGTAGGCGGGAATGGCGCGCCTGCAGATCCAGCCAGACCTGTACGGGGCGGGGCAGGTCTTCCCAGCCTGCCCGATCGGACAGCCGTTCCATCACCAGATGCGAAAGCCTGACCGAGGTCGCGAGCTTGGTGCCGTAGAAGACCGCGATCTTGGGCTCCTGGGTGGGGTTCGCGCTGACCTGCACGGTCATCTCGTGCAGGCCGTCATAGCGGACCACGCGCCCGCCGATCAGGAAGCTGTCGCCCGGCGTCAGGGTGGCGGCGAACATCTCCTCGACCTCGCCGATCTTGGCCCCGCCGCCGCGCCTGCCCATGCGCACATTCAGCGTCTCGGGGGCCACGATGGTGCCGACATTCATGCGCAGGCGCTGGGCGGTGCGCGGATCGCGGAGGGCGAACCGGCCGGGGCGATGCTCGATCAGCCGCTTCCACTGATCATAGGCGCGGAGCGCGTAGCCGCCGGTCGCACAGAAATCGAGGCATCGATCGAAATCCGCCCGGGTGAGGCCCCGATAGGGCCCGGCGCGGCGCACCTCCTCGAACAGGGCATCAGCCTCGAACGACCCGCCGCAGGCGACCAGGCAAAGATGCTGGCACAACACGTCGAGCCCGCCCGCCGGCAGACGCTCGCCATCGAGATCGCCCCCGTCGATCGCATCCAGCGCCGCGTGACACTCGATCACCTCCATCCGGTTGGCGGGCACGATCAGCGCCTTGGATGGCGCGTCGTAGCGGTGATTGGCCCGACCGATCCGCTGGACGAGCTTTTTCACCTGCTTCGGCGCGCCGACCTGGATCACCAGATCCACATCGCCCCAGTCGAGGCCGAGATCGAGCGACGAGGTCGCGACCACGGCACGCAGCTCTCCCGCCGCCATCGCCGCCTCGACCTTTTGGCGCGCCTCCAGCCCCAACGAGCCGTGATGGAGAGCAATGGGCAGCGCCTCGGCGTTCTCGGCCCAGAGCGCTTGGAAGAAGAGCTCGGCCTGCGCGCGGGTGTTGATGAAGACGATGGTGGTGCGGTGCGCCGCGATCTGGTCGAGGATCGCGCGCGCGGCATAGCGCCCGCCCATGCCCGCCCAGGGCGGATCACCCGCATCGTGCATCACCGTGATGTCGGGCGGCGGTCCGGGATCGGCGAAGATGGTGTCGACGTGAACCACGCCATCTGCGTCGGGCGGGCACAACCAGTCCGCGATCTCTCCCGGGGCGTCCACCGTCGCCGAGAGGGCCGCCACACGGTGCCCCGGCGCCAGCGTCGAAAGCCGCGCGAGGCCAAGCGCCAACTGGTCGCCTCGTTTGGTGCCGGCCAGCGCATGCACTTCGTCGACGACCACGCGGCGGAGCGTCGAGAAGAGCTTTGGCGCCTCGTCCCATGACAGCATCAGCGCAAGGCTTTCGGGCGTGGTCAGCAGGATGTCTGGGGGATCGCGGCGCTGGCGCACGCGTACCGATTGCTTGGTATCGCCGGTCCGGTCCTCGACCAGGATTGCGAGACCCATCTCTTCGACCGGCGACGAGAGGTTGCGCCGGATGTCGGCGGCGAGTGCCTTCAGCGGTGAGACGTAGAGCGTGTGCAGCCCCGCCCCCGAGACCTCCGCCAGATCGACCAGCGAGGGCAGAAAGCCCGCCAGCGTCTTGCCCGCGCCCGTTGGTGCGATCAGCAGCGTCGCCGGCGCGGTCGCCGCGAGCATGGCACACTGGTGGGGATGCGGCTGCCAGCCGCGCGCGGCGAACCAGTCGCTGAAGGGTGGTGTCAGCGCGACTTCATCAGTGTTGGCCGCTCTCTCACCGGCTGGGTTGTTCATCGCCAACGCGCCCCGCCGCTCGACCCGCCGCTCGACCCGCCGCCTAGCCCGCCGACCCGCGCATTATCCTGCAATCCTGCCACAAATCCGGTCGCCATCGCTGTCACTGCTCCGCGTCTTAGCATGGCGCGTGGGCCACGCGATGGTCATCCTGTCGCGCGCCCGGGCGCTTCGCGCTTGTTGGGCCCTGTTGCGACATGGCGGTTGCGTCTGGGTGACTGGCAATGATTACTCCAAAGGGCGCATGGTGTGCCAAAGATGGGGGGGGCGCGTGTCACCGGACCGATCGCTGCTGAGGGTGGAGAACCTGTCGATTGGCATCGGTGCGCCACCGGTCGGTCGGCCGGTTGTCAGCAATGTCGCCTTCGCCCTTCGTCCCGGCGAGACCCTGGCTTTGGTGGGCGAGAGTGGCTCGGGCAAGACGCTGACAGGAAAAGCCATCCTCGGGCTGTTGCCGAGCGTGGCCAAGATCACCTCGGGCCGGGCGATCATGGCGCTGCCGGATGGCGAGAAGGACCTGATGGCGCTCGACCGGAAGGCGCTACGCAAGGTGCGTGGCACGCAGGTGTCGATGATCTTTCAGGAACCGCTATCCGCCTTCTCGCCGCTCCACACGACCGGGCGGCAGATCTCCGAGGTCCTGCGCGTCCATGGCGTAGGCGCGCGCGAGGCCCGCGCCCGCACGATCCAGACCCTGGCCGATGTGGGCTGCCCGGATCCCGAACGGGTCTATCGCGCCTATCCCTTCGAGCTGTCGGGGGGCCTCCGCCAGCGGGCGATGATCGCCATGGCGATGGTCGGCGAGCCAAGCCTTGTTATTGCAGACGAACCCACGACCGCGCTCGATGTCACCACGCAGGCCGTCGTCCTGGATTTGTTGCAGCGCCTGGCCGAGGAGCGCGGGCTGTCGGTCATCATGATCACGCATGACCTGGGCGTGGTGGCGACGATCGCCGACCGTGTGGCCGTTATGCGCCATGGTGAGGTGGTGGAGCGCGGTCCCGTAGACGCCGTGCTGCAGACCCCGCTGCACGCCTATACGCGCCGCCTGATCGCTGCGGCGCCACAGGTGCCGGATGTCTGCGCGATCCACCGCGCACCCGCCAACGACGTCATCCTGCGGGTTGATGCCCTCTCCAAGACCTATCCGCCGCGCGCCCGCATGTTCGGCGAGGCCGGTGAGCCGGTGCGCGCGGTCGCCGGTGTGTCGTTCGCCATGGAGCGGGGAGAGACCGTAGCGGTCGTCGGCGAAAGCGGCTCGGGCAAATCGACGGTCGCCAAGCTGATCCTGCGCGCCGAGACGCCCGATCCGGGCGCGCGTATCAGCTTTTGCCCCCGTGGCGGGGCCGAGCAGGACGTTGCCGGGATGGATCGCGCGAGCCTCACGGCCTTCCGGCGCCAGGCGCAGATGATCTTTCAGGATCCGTTCGGCGCGCTCAGCCCCCGCATGAATGTCGCCGATATCGTGACCGAGCCGCTTAGCGTGCACCGGGTCGGCAACCGCGCCGCGCGGATCGAGCGGGCGGCGGCTCTGCTGGATAAAGTCGGGATGCCGCGCGAGGCGCTCTGGCGCTACCCGCATGCCTTCTCGGGTGGGCAGCGCCAGCGCATCGCCATCGCCCGGTCGTTGACGCTCGAGCCGGAACTGCTGGTGCTGGATGAGCCGACCTCGGCGCTCGATGTCAGCGTGCAGGCGGATGTGCTGCGCCTGCTCGACCAGCTGAAGACTGATCTCGGCCTCAGCTACCTGTTCATCAGCCACGACCTCGCCGTGGTCGCCGCGATCGCGGATCGGGTGATGGTCATGCGCCGGGGCAGGGTGGTCGAGCAGGGGCCCACCGATGCGATCTTCAACGACCCGAAGCACCCCTATACCCGGGCGCTCATCGCAGCCTCGCCCGAGCCCGATGGCGATACGCGCCTCGATCTGAAGCTGGTGGCGGCCGGTGCCGGGGAGCCCGATGCGTGGCCAGCGCCCTTTGGCTACCACGGCGATGCCGCACCCGATCTGGTGACGGTGGCCCCCGGCCATGATGTCCGCCGCGCCGCCTGACGGTCCGTCGAGAAGGAAGCACGATGCGATCCATACCCCTCGCCCTGGCGCTTGCCGTCGTCACGCTGGCCATGCCCGTCATTCCGGCCGCGGCCGATATGCCGGGGCGCACGCCCGAGCAGCCGCCCCGCCTGATCGAGACCGAAGGGTTGAAAGACGCCGTCGCCGCCGGCGCGTTGCCGCCTGTGGCCGAGCGCCTGCCCGACACGCCCTTGATCGTCGATCTGGCCGGGCGTGGGCGCGAGGCCGGGCGTCATGGTGGCACGATGCGCACTTTTGTGAGCCGGGCCAAGGACGTGCGCTACATCTCGGCCTGGGGCTATGCGCGCCTCGTCGGCTATGACAGCCGCTACGCCCTGGTACCTGATCTACTGCGCGCCGTGGAGGAGAGCCCCGACGGCCTTTCGATCACGCTGCATTTGCGTCCGGGTCACCGCTGGTCCGACGGCCATCCCTTCACCGCCGAAGACTTCCGCTACTGGTGGGAGGACGTGGCACTGAACGAGGATCTTTCGCCTACGGGGCCGCCGGTCGAGCTGCTCTCGGATGGCGAGAAACCGGTCTTCGAGGTGATCGATCAGCACGCCGTGCGCTTCACCTGGAGCAAGCCCAATCCGCGCTTCCTGCCCGCGCTGGCCCAGGCGCGCCCCGTCTATATCTACCGCCCAGCGCATTACATGAAGGAGTTCCACGCCGCCTATGGCGATGCCGAGGAGATCGCGGCCATGGTCGAAAAGGCCAAGGCGCGCAACTGGGCGCAGCTCCATAACCGCCGCGACAACCTCTACCGGTTCGATAATCCCGAGCTGCCGATCCTGCAGCCTTGGCGGAACACGAGCCCCAAGAACAGCCAGCGCTACATGCTGGAGCGCAATCCCTTCTACCACCGCGTCGATCCCGAGGGGCGGCAACTGCCCTATATCGACAAGATCGACCTGGAGATCGCGGCCTCCGGCCTGATCCCGGCCAAGGCCACGCTGGGCGAGGCCGATCTGCAATCGCGCGGGTTGAGCTTTGCCGAGGCGCCGGTGCTGAAGAAGGGCGCCAAGGAGCACGGCTACCAGACCCGTCTCTGGCGCTCGGGCGCGGCCAGCGAGATCGCGCTCTATCCCAATCTCACCTATGGCGATCCGGTCTGGCGCGCGGTCTTTCGCGATGTCCGCTTCCGCCGCGCGCTCAGCCTGGCCGTCAGCCGCAAGGCGATCAACAAGGTGCTCTATTTCGGCCTCGCCGAGCCGCGTGCCGTCGCAGCGCTTGAGGAGAGCCCGTTCTACGATCCCGCGCATGCGACCGCCTGGGCACGGTTCGATCTGGATGCCGCGAACGCGCTCTTGGATGAGATGGGGCTGAGCGAGCGCAATGGCGCCGGCATCCGCCTGTTGCCCGAT
The DNA here is from genome assembly GCA_039027855.1 of Pseudomonadota bacterium. Lineage (GTDB taxonomy): Bacteria > Pseudomonadota > Alphaproteobacteria > Rhodobacterales > Rhodobacteraceae > Thermohalobaculum. The sequence goes on from JBCCJI010000004.1 coordinate 158,081, forward strand.
GGCCGGCCGATGGAGATCGTGATCGAGACCGCGGGCGAACGGCGCGAGGAGGAAGACGCGCTGGAGATCATCGCCGCGACCTGGGAGCGGGTCGGCGTGCGCCTCCTGATCAAGGCGCTGGACCGCGATATCCTGCGCAACCGCGCCTATTCCGGGCAGTCGATGATGGTCTCGTGGTGGGGCTGGAACAACGGCTTGCCCACGCCCGACGCCATCCCGGCCGAACTCGCCCCGGTGACGCAGGCGTCCTACAGCTGGCCGAAATGGGGCCAGCACTACGAGACCAAGGGCGAGGCGGGCGAACCCGTCGACTATGCCCCTGCCGAGCGCCTGTTCGATCTCTACTACGCTTGGAAAGAGGCGCCGAACCGCGCCCGCCGCGCCGAGGCGTGGCGCGAGATGCTGGCGATCCATGCCGACCAGATCCTCGCCATCGGGACGGTCTCGCGCGCGCCAATGCCCATCGTCGCCGACGGCGGCATGCGCAACGTCCCCGATGAGGGGATGTATGCCTGGGAGCCCGGCGCCCAGCTTGGCGTCCACCGGATGGATGAGTTCTGGTTCGAGCGCGCTGCCGACAGCGCGGCGCTTGGCGCGACGCAGACCGCCGCGGCCGGGACGGCGCAGTGATCCGATACCTCGCCCGGCGGCTGGGAACGATGGCGGTGACGCTGCTCGCCGTCTCGATCCTGGTTTTCGTGATCATCAACCTGCCGCCCGGCAACTATGTCTCGAACCAGATCGCCGAGATGCAGTCATCGGGGGAGGCGGCGGGCGTGGCGCAGGCGGAGGCGCTGATCGAGCGCTATTCCCTCGATCAGCCGCTTTACATGCAGTACCTGATCTGGGTCGGCATCGCGCCTGGACCGGACGGCTTCTCCGGCCTTCTGCAGGGCGATTTCGGCTGGTCGTTCGAGCTGGACCGTCCGGTGGGCGATGTCGTGGGCGAGCTGGCCGGGCTGACCGCGCTGGTCAATCTGGCGGCGCTTCTCTTCGTCTATTTCGTGGCCCTGCCGCTCGGCACCATCGCCGCGGTCAAGGCCAATACCTGGATCGACTATCTCGCGAGCTTTGTCGGTTACATCGGACTGGCCACGCCGAATTTTCTGCTGGCGCTGATCATGCTGTTCTACGGCGCGCAGTATTTCAACATCCCCATCGGCGGGTTGATGGCCCGCGAATACGAGGGCCAGCCGATGAGCTGGGACAAGGCGATGTCGATCCTGACCCATCTGATCGTGCCGACCATCGTGATCGGCACCTCGGCGACGGCGGCGATCATGCGGCGCCTGCGCGCCAACCTGATGGATGAGCTCCGCAAACCCTATGTCGAGACCGCGCAGGCCCGCGGCGTGCCGGCGGCGACGCGCATCGTGCGCTATCCGCTCCGCATGGCTATGAACCCGTTTGTCGCCGATATCGGCAACCTCGCGCCGCAGCTCGTCTCGGGCTCGGTGATGATCTCGGTGGTGATGAGCCTGCCGACGCTTGGCCCCATCCTGCTGCAAAGCCTGAAGAGCCAGGACATCTTCATGTCGGGTTTCATCCTGCTCTTCGTCTCGGTGCTAACGCTGGTGGGGATGCTGATCTCCGACATCCTCCTGGCGCTGTTGGATCCGCGCATCCGGCTGACCGGGGCCGCGCGATGACCGATACGCTCAGCCCGAGCGATCTGAAAGACGAGCACTGGGTCGCGCCCGACACGGCGCATGATGCTGCCGCAGATCTCGCACGCCCGGTGCATGACGACGGCGATCTGTCGACCCGCGTGCTGATCTGGCAGCGCTTTCGGCGCCACCGGGTCGGGCTTTTCTGCTTCTGGCTGATGGTCTCGGTCTACGCCGCGCTGCCGATTGTCGAGATGCTGGCGCCCTATCTGCCGAACGGGTTCAACGAAGATGCCATCTACGCCCCGCCGCAGGGCCTCTATCTGTTCCACCAGGGGGAATTCATCGGTCTCCATACCTATCCGACGGCGACCGTCTACGACATCGACACGGGGCTGGTGCGGCCCGAGACCGACTGGAACACGCCCCAGCCCGTGCGCCTGTTCGCGTTCTGCGGCGAGACCTACGACCGGGGCCTGATGGTGAACCCGCTGATGGCGGCGACGGGCAGCAATTTCCGCGTCATCTGCCCGCCCGAGGATGGTGAGCTGTTCCTGCTGGGCTCGGATCGGCTGGGCCGCGATATCCTCTCGCGCATCGTCTATGGCGCGCGGCTGTCGCTGACGGTCGGGCTGATCGGCGTGGCGTTGTCCTTTGCCGTCGGTCTGATGCTGGGCGGCATTGCGGGTTACTTCGGCGGCTGGATCGACAGCGCGGTCAGCCGGGCGATCGAGATCTTCCGCTCGCTGCCCGAGCTACCAATCTGGCTGGCCCTGTCAGCGGCTGTCCCGGTCAACTGGTCGCCGCTCAGCGTGTTCTTCATGATCTCGGTGATCCTCGGCCTGCTCGATTGGCCCGGGCTGGCCCGCGCCGTCCGCTCGAAGTTCCTGGCGCTGCGTGAGGAGGACTATGTGCGCGCGGCCGAACTGATGGGGGCCAAGCCCGGGCGGATCATCTGGCGGCACATGACGCCCAACTTCATGAGCCATCTGATCGCCTCGGCTTCGCTGTCGATCCCGGCGATGATCCTCGGCGAGACGGCGCTCTCTTTCCTCGGCCTTGGTCTCCGCTCGCCGGCGGTCAGCTGGGGCATGATGCTGAACGATGCGCTCAACCTCTCGGCGGTGGAGCTTTATCCTTGGCTGCTCGTTCCGATGATGCCAGTGATCGTGACGGTGCTGGCCTTCAGCTTCATCGGCGATGCATTGCGCGACGCGCTGGACCCGTATTCCTGAGGCAAGCGGTGTCGCGGCGCGGCCGCGACGCTGCTCTCGCTTTCGCCCGAGGGCGAAAGCCTACGGGGCAGCGACCGGGGAAGGCCGCCCGGGGGCGACCAGCGCCAAGCCAGTCGGCGCCTGCAGGGCAATCGGGCGTTGCCCGGCGCTGTCGCGCCGCTTGACCCAGCGCCTCGCTCGAGCGTCGGCGCTTAGTCGTTCGGCCGCTCAGCCTCGACGAAGAATCCACTGGCTTGGGTCGTGTTCCGAAACGCCGATGTGCGCCGGTCCAGCCATCGGTTGATCCGTCCGCCCAGGCGCCGCTCGACCGTCGGTTTCCACCACTTCATCATATTCGCCATGGCCGACCATTTGCCCCGGATCGGGTAGAGCCTCACCGTCTCGAAATCGCGCAGCAGATAGGCCAGACCATCGCGCGACAGGCGCTGGTAGTCCTGAAAGATCAGCGACCGGGGGGCGTGGTAGCGCCACATCCAGGGCACGTAGAGAAAAAGCCGCCCGCCGGGCCGGAGCGCAAAGCGGAAATTGGCGACGGCGGCAGATGGGTCATACACATGCTCCAAGATCGCAAGCGCGATCACGGCGTCGTATCGCTCGGCCATCCATGCCGGGAAGGGTTGGCAGACATCGCCCAGCATGTCGGGCCGGGTCAGGTTTTCGCCATCCTCGATATCGTTGAGATCAAGGCTCTCCGCCCCGGCATGCCCCTCAAGCCGCCCGCGCATCCCCGCGCCGATGTCCAGCACACGCGCCATGCCGGCCGTCGCCTCGGCCACATGGGCCCGGCTCTGGTCGTCATGCAGAAAGGCGAGATCGATGCTGACCCGCTCGGTGATGGCGCGCAGTCGCTCGATCGTGTCGGAGGTATCGTGCAGCACGACGGGCGGTGGCTTGGCGGCGCGGCGGGGTTTGTCGCTCATCTCTCGGCCTGCATGGCAAGATCGAGCAAGAGCGCAGCCGACCGTGCAGCGCCGTCGAGGGTGATCGGCAGCGGTGCGCGGCGGGGGCCGCCCGCCAGGCGGTCAGCGATCATGGCCAGCCTTGCCGGTGTGAGCTCGGCGGCTGCCGCGCTCTCGACGCCCGGCAAAGCGGAGAGAGCCTCGGCCCGGATATGCTGTTCCCGCTGCCCCCCGGCCGTGTCGGGGACCAGCAAGACGGGGGTGTCGAGCGGCGCGAGATCGGTGACCGTGTTGTATCCCGCCAGCGTCACGGCCGCCGCAGCGCCAGCGAGGCGCGCCTGCCAATCGGCCGCCGGTGGCTCCACGATCAGCCCGGTGCGGGCATGCCGGGCGTGATCGCGTTGCAGGGTCTCGGCCAAGGCAACACCGTCGCGACCACCGGTGCGCAGGCGCCAGGGATGTGCTGAGAAGCCAGCGGCCTCTGCCGCGGTCTGCAGCAGCTGGCGTCCTAGATCGCCACCGCCGACGCTGACCACGATCTCACGCGGATCCTCGGTCATGGGGGCCTCGGTCTCGTCACCATGCCTCACATACCCGGTGTATCGGAGGCGATGGAGGAGCCCGGCCGCAAGTGGCCAGGTCGCGGTCACGGGAAGAAAACCGCTGTCGCCATGGACCAGCACGAGATCGGCGTACTGTGCGAGAAGCGCTTCGGCCTCCGCCTGCCGCTCGGGCTTCGACGGCGGTTCGGGCAGGTCACGGACCGAGATCGCGATGCGCCCGGGGCTGCATGCCGCCGCGCGCATGGCGGCGATCACGGCCTCGTACTCCCGGCGCAGGCGACGGCGGCCGAAGGGCCATGTTTCAAGGACCAGGACCCCGGGTGCAGCGGTGCGGACAGCCCGCGTGGCCTGCTCGGCACGTGCGGCCAAAAGGGTGGCGTCGACCGGTTGACCGTCGGCATCGAGCGGTGCGCCAAAGTCGCGTCCACGCACCTCGATCCATGGCAACTGCGCGATGCGTATCCCGCCGGTGTCCAGATGGGGCAGGGGGCGCCCGCCGGAGATCACCACGGCCTCGCCGCCAGCGGCCCGCACGGCTTTTGCGATGGTGAGAATGCGTACCAGGTGACCGGTGCCTGACAGGTGGCTGACCATGAAGGCGATCGTGCTCATGCGCCGGCACTCTCGCGCGGGATCAGGCGTTCGGGTTCGGCGTTGGGGTCGGTCGTCGGTTGGCCATCGCCATCCAGCGCGACACGGTAGAGCCGGCCGCGCTTGATCTCGACCGTGCCGGCATCGGGCCCGCGCCAGCCGCACCCCTGGCCGAGGATCACGCGCATCAGCGCCTTGTGCGTGACCACCACCGCCGGTGCCCCGGCGCGTGCCAGACGGCGCAGCGCCGGGCGGACACGCGCCCAGCCATCGGCGGCGCTCTCGCCGTTTGGCGGCCGACCGGACCAGCCCAGTCGATGCACGAGGGGCGCACCGTCCTCGGCCTTCGGGACCTCATCGCTCTTTCGGCCTTCCCAGTCGCCCCAACTCAGCTCCATCAGCCGTGGGTCGAGCCTGATCTGCCGGCCCTCTGCGATCAGCTCAGCCGTCTCGGCGGCCCGCGACAAGGGCGAGGCGACGATGACGGCATCACGCCAGACCCCCGGCAGACGCAGTGTCGCGAGCCTCGCGCGCGCCTCATCGGTCAGCGGGCGGTCGATATGGCCCTGCATGCGCCGCTCAAGGTTCCAGTCGGTGGGGAAGTGGCGGATCAGCGCAATGGTCGTCCCGCTCATGCGGCCCTCATCAGCGGCGTGAGCGCGTCCGAGAGGGTCGCTGCCGCCGCTGCGATGCTGTGCTGGGCCACGACGCGTGTGCGCGCTTCGTCGCCCAGCCTGTCGCGCTCGACCACGGCACGCTGGATGGCCGAGGCGAAGGCCCTCGCGTCGCCAGGCGCCGTCAGGATGCCGGAGACGACGTCGCGCGCGGCCGGACCGTCCTCGGCGATCACGGGCAGGGCGGCGGCGGCGGCTTCCAGCCAGGCATAGCCGATGCCCTCGCCGACCCCGGGCCAGACCATGAGATCGGCGGCCTCCAGCGCGGCGCGTATCTGATCCGGCGTGGCCAGGCCCGCGAACTGCACCGCGCCCGGCAACGTGGTGCCGAAGGGCGCGAAAAGCGCCTCGACCTCGCCGCGCAACGGCCCGTCGCCGAGGATCGTGAGCACCCAGTCCCGGCCTTCCGCGTCACCGGCATAGACACGCAGCGCGCGCGCGAGGCGGCGATAGCTCTCAAGCTTGTCACCGCTGCGCATCATCGCGACGGTAACGAGCCTCAGCGCGCGTCCGGCCATCGCGCCGCGCGGCGGAGGGGCAGGCCCTGGGTCGAGGAAGGGCGGCAGCGCGATCATGCGCGCGGCATGTCCCGCGGCCTCAAGCTGCGGCCGGTCGCGTCCTGTGGTCCAGAACAGGCGGTGGGCCGCAGCAATGGCGGCCTCGGACGCTTCGGCAAAGGCGCGCCAGGGCCCATCGCGCCGCCTGGGCGAAATCGAGGGTTCGACGATGGCGTAGGGCAGCGACAGCGCCTCGGAGACCGCCGGCCCGATCAGATCGGGCGCACGGTAGTGGCAGTGATAGGTCACGAAGGCAGCGCAATCCGGCAACGTCGCGGTGATGCGCGCGACCTCGCCCTTGGCGCTCGCCATCAGAGAGGCTTGGCTGTTGGGATCGCCGGCGGTGTCGAGGACGCGCAGGCGCGAGACAAGCTCCACCTCGAACCCCGCTTCGGAGAGTGCCGCCATGATGGCGCGGGCGATGGTCCGGTCACCTGAGGGCACGGGATGATCGGGCGCTTTCATCGGTGCGTAGAAGGCGATGCGGCCCCGTTTGGTCTGGCCCCCCCTCATGCAGGCGTGCCAAGGCTGTCTCGCGCCTTGGCAGTCGGCGGCGCGGCATCGCCCAGACCGCCGCGCAACAGTGTCTCAATCGTGACCATACCGGGCTCGGGCCGAAAATGCGCGTCGAGCCGTTGGAGCGCCGCGCCGCCGAGCTGGGCGCAGAGCGCGGGATCATCGGCAAGCCGCGCGACGGCCGCTGCCAGCGCCGCAGGATCGCCCGGCGGCACGAGCAGACCCTCGACCCCGTCACGGACAAATTCGGGGATCGCGGCCGCCTCTGTGGCGACAATCGCCAGCGCCTGGCTCGCGGCCTCCATGATGACATTCGGCAGCCCGTCACGGTCGCCATCGCCCGCGACCTTGGAGGGCAGCACGAAGATCTCCGCCTGGGCGAGCGCTGCGACGACGGCGTCGCGCGGCTGCTTGCCCCGCCAGTCGATGCGCCCATCAATCCCTGCGTCCCGGGCGCGCGCCTGCATCTCGGACGACAGCGCCCCGCCACCGATATGCACCAACCGCCAGTCCAGCGTGGCCGGCAGTCGGGCAAGCGCTGCAATCAGGTCATCATAGCCTTTTTTCTCGACCAGCCGTCCGACCGAGATCAGACTCACTGGCCGGCTATCGTCGCGTCTTGGCCGCGCGGGTGGCGACGGCATCTCTGCCTTGGCGAGCCCGTGATAGGCTAGGTGCACCCGCCCCGGATCGCCGGCATGACGGGTCAGTTCCGCCACCCCCGCCTTCGTGCAGGTCACGGCAAACCGCGCCTCGCCCAGCTTGTCGGCGATCTCGCGCGCTGGCGTGGTCCAGATGTCCTTGGCATGGGCCGAGACGCCCCACTCCAGGCCCCGCATCAGCGCCGCGTAGCGCGTGACCGAGCCTGGCGTATGCAGGAAATGCACGTAGAGAAACCGGGTGGCGGCCGGCAGCTCTGCCGCAAGAACCGCCGCCTGCCCGAACCGGCGCACACGGTTGCGCGTCAGGTCGCGACCAAGATCGCCCATAAACGCCCGGAACGCCGCACCGAAGCCCGCGAGCCGCCGCACGCGCCAGAGCGCACCGAGGACGCGCAGCGGTTCGCGATGGAGGTACTCGGGCAGATAGCGCCGAGCCGCCGCAATCCGTCCGTGGACCGGGTGCTCGAACGCATCGTAAGGCGCGCGGAGCGACCAGATGTCAAAGCGGAAGCCGCGCTGTTCGAGCGCTTCGAGCTCCTGGGCAATAAAGGTCTCGGAGAGGCGCGGATACCCCTTCACGATGACGGCGAGAGGCGGGTCGCCTGCGGTCCTTTCGATGCCGTCAGGGCCGGCTGCGGTCTCGCCCGCCAGGTCGCCCGCGTCGGGCACGCTCACTCACCCGCGGCGGAAAGTGGGGTCGCGAGCAGCGCCGAGCGGGCGGTGACGGTTTCAAGCCCGGCCATCAAGGGCGGCACGTGGCCAGCGGCCACGGCGGCCGAGGGCGGCGACATCCGCGCCAGATGGCGGATCGCATCGGCCATCACGCCGGCCGCGCCGCCATCACGCTCGGGCGTCAACATGGTGGCAAGGCCGAGATTTTCAGCCGCCGTGGCGCGGATCAGCTGCTCGCGCCGGGGCCGGGTGCGCGGCATGATGATCGCTGGGCGGTCGGCCGAGAGGATCTCGCAAAAGGTGTTGTAGCCGCCCATCGCAACCACGCCGTCAGCGCAGGCCATCAGCTGGACCAGCCGGTCGGTAAAGCCGATGGCGCTCACCCGCTCACCGAGCGCCGCGACCCGGGCGTCAAAGCCCGCGCGCAGCCCGGCATCGAGAAACGGGCCGTAGACGATATGCGCCGCCGGCGCGAGCGTCGGATCGCTCTCATAGGCGCGCAGCACCCAGTCAACCAGCGCCTCGCCATCCGCGCCACCGCCTGTTGTCACCAGGATGTAGGGCTGCTCGGGTGTCGGGCCGGCATGCGGCGCCACCTGTTCGAGGCTGCGGCGCAGGTAACCCGTGTAGACCGTCTTGGCTTCCATCCGCGGCGACAGGCCAAGACCCGCCAGCGGCTGGCACATCGCCGGCACGCCATAGACCCAGATCTCGTCATAGAACCGCTCGATCGCCTCCACCGCGCCCTTGCGCTCCCACTCCCGCGCCAGCGCGTCTTCATCGTCGAGCACATCGCGCAGGCCGAGCACGATGCGGGTGCCATGCCCGCGGAGCAGCGACAGCGTCTCCGCCAGTTCCTGGCGAAAACCCCAGGGCTCTTTGTCGACGATCAGCAGGTCCGGCGCGAATTCGCGCGCCGCCGCCTCGATGACACTTCCGCGCAGGCGCGCCATGGCGTCGATATCCATCGCAAGATTGGAGGCGGTGTAGCTCCCGTCCGAGTGCTTCACGACGCCGGGCAGGCGCACGTGATCCACCCGCTCGGCGAAATCGAAGCGACCGGCAATGGGAGAGCCCGTGACGATCAGGGCCGAGGCGCCGTCGAGCCGCCGGGACAGAGCGCCTGCGATCGTGCGCGCACGGCGCAGATGGCCGAGCCCGTAGGTGTCGTGGCTGTAGAGGAGGGCCCTGATGCCATCGGGCCTCCTGGGGTCTGGCGACATGGTCCAACGTCCCCGATCGAGGTAGCCGCGATAGCTAGCCCGGGCGCGGGGGCGGCAACAAGTCTTTGAGAGCTCCTCGCAACCTCGCCTGCAGCCTTGTGATTGGATAGTGGCCGATCTGGCGCTTCCGGATGCTTGCCCGCGCGGTCGCGGCGACCATACCATCTGTGAAGCGCTGCAGTTTGGCGGCCTGACGGGAGACGGCATGACGAGCGTGAGAGGGCCTCGGCACCCTGTGCGTCTGGTGGCAGACAATGGGCAGGCCGCCATGAACCGGCCGTCTGGTCGCAGCCCCGCGATCATCGTGTTCCGGATGGTCGCGATTATCTGCTTCCTGGCGGTCTTCGCGACCACGGCCTCCGCGCAATTGCCCGCCCTGGACCGGTTTCTGAACACCCCGCCCTCTGCCGAGGAGACCTCGGGCGAGAGCACCGCACAGTCACGCCCCACGCAATCGACCCCCAGCCAGAGCCTGCCGCAGCGCTTTCAGAGCGCAGAACCTGCCTCGGCCGAGGATTACTCACGGATCCTCACATCGCGTCCCGTGCCCGGCCTGCCCGCCGGCAGCACGCTCGAGGCCCCCTTCACCCTCGACAGCATCGAGGACTATGTCGATGTCTTCCGCGCGAGGCTGCTTGCGATCGTCTACAAGGTGCCCTCGGCCTTTGGGGAACTGACAACCACCATGCAGGCGGCGAGCCCAACGGGCAGGCCGGTGCATTTCCTCGGCATCGCGGCCTTTGCCGGATTGCTGCTCATCGCGGGCCGCGCCGTCACCGAGCTATTCAACGTGTTCATCGCCCGGCCGATCTTCGTGCGCATGCAGCGGCCGAACCCGGCCGGCTATGGCGAGAAGCTGCCGGTCCTGGCGATGCGCTTGTTCCTGTCGCTCATCGCCATCGTGGTCTGTCTGTCGACGGCGGCGGCGGCTGGCGTGGCGTTTCACGACGGCCACCAACCGACGCTCGCCACCGTGATGGCGGTCTTTGGCGCCTATGCGGCGATCATCATGATGCACACCTTCTGGCGGATGGTGCTGGCGCCCTTCCTGCCGGAATACCGATTGCCGGCCGTCGGTGATCGTGAGGCGCGGGCGGTCTACCGATGGCTGTCGATGTCGAGCATCGCCGCGATCCTCGCGGCGGCCTTTTCGCACTGGATCGCGGCGCTTGGTCTGCCGCGTGAGGTGCTTGTGGTGGTCACGGCCTCGGCGACGCTGCTCGCGACCGTGCTCCTCTGCGTCTCGCTCCGTGCCAACCGCCGGACGATCACGGCGATCCTGCTGGGCGGTGGGCGTGGCGCAGGACCTGAGGCCGCGGCCATGGCCTCGCGCCAGGCTGAGGCGCTCGCGGCGCCCCGGACGATGGGTGAGAGAACACACCCGGAAACACCGCGAGGTAAGACCGAGCCCCGACCGCAGACCTGGCTGCAGCAGATCGTGGCACTCAGCTGGGAGCCTGCGGCCTATCTCGCGCTGCTGGTCACCTGGGGCGAGTTGGCCTTCCGGCTCGTCATGGGGATCGAGACCGGGGCTGAGCGGATCATGGCGCCCTTCTTTGTGCTGGTCGCCGTGATGGTGGTCTATGCCACCGTGGTCTTCGCCTCTGATCGCATCTTTGCGCGCCGTCGTGCCGTGCGCCGGCTGAACGCGGCCTCGCGCGCCGCCGAGGCCGAGGAGGCCTCTCGGCAGTCCATGGCGTCGGCTCCCAATCCCGTCACGCCCGATACCCCGTTTGCGGGGCCGGCAGCGCTGCCCTCCGCCCAGCCTGCGGCGGCCGATCCGGCCCCCTCTGCGCGCGGTATCGCCGAGGGCGATGCCGGCCTGCGCGCCGCGCGCGACGTGGATGGGCGGCTTGGCCGAACTGACGGGCCGACGGTGGGTTCGGGCGATGGGCAGGGCGGCGGTGATGACGAGTACTCAGGCGGCCCGCCCGCCATGGCGGTGCAGGGGATCGAGCGCGACACGGGCGGCATGCGCAGCTTCGAGGACCTCGCCCGGCGCGTGGCAAGCCTGCTCGCCCTTGGCACCGGGCTCTGGATCACCTTGTGGTACTGGGGCGGCCAGGAGGTCTTCGCGGAAAGTGCGTTCTTCGGCATCGCCCAGGATGTCGTCGACATCGTTTTCCTCGGCTACGTCGTTTTCCACGCTGTGCGCATCTGGCTCGACCAGAAGATCCAGGAAGAGGGCGGCCACGAGGATGTCTCGGCCTCGATGCTCGAAGGCGAGGGCGGCGGCGCCGGCGCAACACGGCTGGCCACCTTGCTGCCGCTGCTCCGGAATTTCATCCTCGGCTTCATCGGCGTCACTGTGGTATTGCTGATCGCCATCGAGCTTGGCGTGAATGTCGCGCCGCTGTTCGCCGGTGCCGGCATCGTCGGCCTCGCCATCGGTTTTGGGGCGCAGACGCTGGTGCGCGACATCATCTCGGGCGCTTTCTTCCTGGTCGACGACGCCTTTCGCAAAGGCGAGTATATCGACGTCGGCAGCGTGAAAGGGACGGTCGAGAAGATCTCGATCCGCTCATTCCAGCTGCGCCATCACCTCGGCATGCTGCACACGATCCCGTTTGGCGAGATCCAGTATCTCACCAACTTCTCGCGCGATTGGGTGATGATGAAGCTGCCGCTACGCCTGACCTATGACACCGATGTCGAGCGGGTGCGCAAGCTGATCAAGAAGCTTGGGATCCGGCTGATGGAGGATCCGACGGTCGGGCATTTGTTCTTGCAGCCGCTGAAGAGCCAGGGCGTCATCCAGATGGAGGACAGCGCCATGATCGTGCGGGTCAAGTTCATGACCCGACCGGGCGATCAGTGGGTCACGCGCAAGCGCGTCTTCGCCGAGATCCGCGAGCTGTTCGAAGAGGAGGGCATCTCCTTCGCGCACCGCGAGGTCACGGTGCGCATCCCCGATATCGACAAGCGGGCAGAGCCGTTGCAAGAGGATGATCGCAAGGCCATCGGCGCCGCGACCCGCGCCAATCTCGACGTGATCGAGGCCGAGGCGCTGCGTAAGACGGGCACGGGCGGTCCGATGGACGACCGCTAGGTTTTCGGCCAGTCTCGACGGTTCGACGGCCTCGCTTTTCGACCCGTCGGGCCGCGTCTCTCGCCACGTGGCAGTACCCGATCAGGCGGCATGTGCCTCCGGTGGCGCGGTCATGGTCGCCTCGATGCCGCCTGCTGGGATCGCGGCAGGGGTCGAAGACATGCCCGCACCATCCCCGCTGAATGCCGGGTTCAGGCGGAAATGCTTCAGGGTCTGGCGCTGTTCCTCCGCCTGCTCGGCGAGCACCGCCACTTCGCGACCGATGGCATGGGCGCCGGCCTCGTTGGCGTCGATCAGACCCTTCAGCGTGGCGACCGAGGCGTCGATCTGATCGGCGCTGGTCGACTGCTCGCGCGCCGAGGCGGCGATCTCGTCGATCAGCCCCGCAGCCCGATTGATCATCGGGGCGAGTTCCCGGATGCCCTTGGCCGTTGCCTGCGACACGTCGAGCGTGGTGGCCGAGAGTGCCGAGATTTCCTCCGCCGCCTGCTGGCTGCGTTCGGCCAGGTTGCGAACCTCCGAGGCGACGACGGCGAAGCCGCGCCCGTGCTCTCCGGCCCGCGCCGCCTCCACCGCGGCATTCAGGGCGAGCAGGTCGGTCTGTCGCGCGATGTCCTGGATGATCAGGATCTTCTCGGCGATGGATTCCATGGCATCCGCTGCCTCCCCTACGGCTGAGGCGCTGTCGGTCGCCTTGGCAGAAGCCGCCTGCGACAGACTGTTGGTCTCCTTCAGGTGTTCCGAGGTCGATGCCAGCGCTGCGCCGATTTCGGTTATAGCTGCGGCAGAGGTCGCCACCAGGGACGCCTGCTCACGGCTGGCGGCGACGATCTCGCCCGAGCTTTGTTTAAGCCGCGTGGTGCCATCGGCGACCTTTTCCGCGCCGTCAAAGGCATTCTGTAGGGTATCGTTCAGCGAGAGTGCCATGATCTGCACGGCATGGGTTAGCCGGTCGAAGATCGAGTTTGGCGCCATTTCCTTATCGAGCTTGCCGGCCGAGACATGATCGGCCAGCAGCGCGATGTTGCCGAGATATTCTGCGACCCCTTCTACATCCGTGAGGATCTGGCCGATTTCGCCAGCCGGTTTCTTTGTCGGCATGTCGATGTCCAGATCACCGATGCGCAACGACTGAAGCGCTTTCAAGACGAGCGCCACGTTCCTGCTGAAGGAGACGAGCATCGCCGCTGCGGCGGTGAGCGCGACGATCAACACGGCGATGGCCAACCAGGTCTTGATCTCACGCTCGGTGCGACCAGCCGCAATCAGGGCCGCCAGTCGTTGATCAGCGCTATCCAGCACGGTCTTCGAGACGTCGAACATCTGGTCGAGACGCTGCGTCGCCGTGTCGAACCATGCTTTGCCGTCGATGCCTTGGCCGTCTTTCGAGATGAAGATCGTGCTCAAAACCTGACGCCAGGCATCGATCTGGGCGAGGTGCGGCCCCGCCACCGTCTCGTCGAAGACAGCGCGATGGCTTTGCGTCGCTTGGGCGAGAAACTGGTCCACCGCGTTCTGCTCCCGCGCGCGGCGCATGGTGTAAGTCTTGAAGGTGGTCGGGTTTATCGCCCCCTCGGCGGCCTGATTGAAGAGCGCTGCGCCGAGCGCCCGTTCCAGGCCGCCTTGTTCCATGGCCTGCACGAGAAAGGCGAAAGATGTCAGCGACATCGCGATCTCGGTGTCCGGTGCGATCTGGATCGCGCCGTAGATCAGTCGGACCATCGCGTCGATCTCGGCTGTGTAGAAGGCCACGTTCTCCGCGATGTCGATCTGCCCCGCATCGACCGCTGCGCGGTGGGCGGCGATTTTTCCGGCCAGCGTGTCAAGCGCTTGGACTGAAGCCGACAACTCGTGCAATCGGTTGGCGATATCGCGGGTCTCGACCGTCTGCTGCAGTCTCGACAGCGCGAGATCGGCGGTCGATCTCTGGGCATCGAGGGCCGCCCTCTCGCGCGCGCTCCCGCCCGAGGAGATGAGGCCAACCGTTCGCCCGCGCTCGATCTGCAAGCCGTGGATGGTCTCGTTCAGCTCGGCCGACAGGGGGATGATCAACTGTCGCCTCTCGGCATCCGCCGTCTCTGCCATGCTTTCGTATGCTGCATAGCCGAGGCCGCCGAAAATGATGGCGAGCATCGTGCTCAGCAGCAGCGTGATCTGCAGTTTCAGGCTCATGACCGGCACACCCACTGGAGGAGGCGCCGGTCACCCAGCGCCCAATCTGCAGGAGCAATAGCAGCAGATGGGGTAACAGATGGTTGTCACGCATGGGCTGCCGTGGAAGTCGGGCCAGCTTCAATGCGCCTTGCGGGCTCGGCCCAGTAACATCTCGGCGCTGGTCAGCACGCTAAACGATTGAGCGCGCTACTCAGTGCACGTCGGCCAGGGCTGTCGCCAAGCGCGTCGGTAGGGCGAGCCTGGACGCGCCCTTCCATTCTTTTCCACGACCGAGTGGGCCGAAATCAGCGATTGTCGGGGTGGCCGGGGTTGTCGGGGTTGCTGGGGTGGCCGGGGCGCCATCAGGCGCTGGCTTCGACGAGACCGTGGCGCAGCGTGTCCAGCAGCGACAGACGCTCCTTCTTCATCTCGTGCAGATGATCGTCTGAGGTCGGTTCCACATCGGTCTCCGCCCGGTGGATCTCGCGGTTCAGCTCGCGATAGCGCTCGGCAAGGCGCGCCAAATGCTGATCGCCCTCCAGCCGGGTGTTGAGGTCGGCGGCAGAGAGTTCCAGCATTTCGGGCAGGTCGTGGGGCACGTGGCTCATGACATCCTCCAGGGTTCGAAGACCCGAGCTTCGACACTTGTCCGCCACACCGCCTTGCCCCGGATCAAAGCCCCATAGCCTTTGCGACACGCTCGACGAATGCGCTGATCCTTCAGGCGTCTCTGGCGCTAGACCGGCCATTGGCGCACGCTATAACGGGGCATGAACGTCTATCTCCCGATCGCCGAGGTTTCGGTCGATGCGCTGCTGCTGTTGGGCATCGGCGGCGGTATCGGCGTGCTCTCGGGGCTGTTCGGCGTGGGCGGCGGCTTTCTGATGACGCCCCTTCTGATCCTGATCGGTATCCCGCCTGCGGTTGCGGTCGCGACGGGCACCAACCAGATCGCGGCCGCCTCGTTTTCGGGCCTGCTCGCCCATCTTAGACGCAAGACCGTCGACTTCAAAATGGGCACTGTGATGCTCGTCGGGGGTGTTTTGGGCTCGGCCACCGGTGTGCAGCTCTTCGCCTGGCTTCGGCAGATCGGTCAGGTCGAACTGGTGGTGGGCCTCTGCTACGTCGTCTTCCTGGGCGGTATCGGACTGCTCATGCTGCAGGAGAGCCTGCGTGCCCTGATCAGCGTGCGTCGCGGCCGGCCCAAGCGACGCCTGCGCCACAACTGGATCCATGGGCTGCCGTTCCGGATGCGGTTTCGCCAGTCCAACCTCTATATCAGTGTCATCCCGCCCGCGATGGTCGGCGCGCTGGTGGGCCTGCTGGCCGCCATCATGGGGGTCGGCGGCGGCTTCATCATGGTGCCGGCGATGATCTACATGCTGGGCATGGCGACGACGGTGGTCGTGGGCACCTCACTTTTCCAGATCCTCTTCGTCGCGGCCTTTACCACGCTGGCCCATGCCATCACCAACCAGACCGTCGACATGGTGTTGGCACTGGTGCTGATCCTTGGCGGCGTCTTCGGCGCGCAGATCGGCGCCCGCTTCGGTCAGCGCCTGAAGGCCGAGCAGTTGCGGATCCTGCTCGCCCTCATCGTGCTTTCGGTCTGCGTCGTTCTGGGCCTCGATCTGATCCGCACCCCCGACGAGCTTTTCGTGATGGACCCCGACGATGCGTAAGCCTGTCGCGCGGCTACGCCGCATTATCGGGATCTTCGTGCTGATGCTGGCGAGCATGCCCGCCTTCAACCCCGCGGTCATGCCTGCCATGGCCGAAGAGGTCGTGGCGCATCTCAGCCAGACCCAAGTCTCCATCACCACCAATTTCGAGGGGTCCGAGATCGAGATCTTCGGCGCCGTCCGCCGCGAAGAGGCGATCCCCGACGCGCCGATGCATGTCATCGTCACCGTGACCGGTCCGGCGATGGCGGTCAGCATCCGCAAGCGCGAGCGTCGCTACGGCGTCTGGGTCAACGGGCCCGCCGTGCAGATCGACACGGCGCCGAGCCTTTATGCCGTGGCCAGCACCGGTCCGCTGGAGGAGATCCTGAGCCACACCGACAATCTGCGCCATCGCATCAGTCTCGACGAGGTGATCCGCCTGATCGACGCGCCCGACTGGTTGCTGGAGGAACGCGACGACTATCGCGACGCGGTCAGCCGCCTGCATGCCCACAAGGGGCTGTACTTCACCATCGACGATGGCGTGACCCTGCTGGAGGACACGCTGTTCTTCACGAGCGTGCCCCTGCCGGCCGATCTGGTGGAGGGCAATTACAGCGCGCGCGTCTTCCTGCTGCGCGACCGCGCCGTGATCGACGCCTTCGAGGCTGAGGTCGCCGTGGGCACCGTCGGCTTCGAGCGGATCGTGCGCCTGCTCGCCTTCGAGATGCCGGCCGTCTACGGCATCGTGGCCGTGGTGGTCGCGCTGGTCGCGGGCTGGGCGGGTTCGGCCGTGTTCCGCTGGCTCGCGCCTTAGAGCCGCCACGATTCGCCCGGCACTTCAGGATCTCGACAGCGCTTTGTCCCACCGCTGACCCGATGTTCCGGAACACCTGCAACCAGCGCTAGAAGTTTTGGCGGAAAACTGACTTTTGTCGCCCGAATTGCGCCATAATAGGGCTAACGCTCTACGTGTATTCAGTCCTAAAATCATCCTGTGAGTTGCAGGGCGAAGGGGTTCGCCCGGTTGTGTACAGGGTGGGTTTTGATATGCGCGTTGCGTCAGTTCTCGCGGCGACCTTGGTCGCTGTGTCGTTGTTGCCGGCTTCGGCCGGTAGTCTTCTCGTCTCCAGCGGCGTCGTTCAAACCAATGGTGACGTGGCCCATGTCAGCGGTCGAGATGCGCGGGTGCGCGTCGAGGCCCTGACACGTGGGGCCAAAGACGATGGGGCCAAAGTCGAAGTCGAGTTGCTGATCGACGCGGTCGCCGTTCAGCGCCGCCTGAAGGCCGGCGCCAAGCTGGCCGAGGGCCAGACCTTCTCAATCACGCTGCCAAGCACGGCGAGCCTTGTTGGCGAGACGCTTACCGTGATGCGTTTCGGAGACGAGGTGAAAGTCATCGTGACCCGTCCGACAGCGGTGGATGCGATGCGCCAAGCGCCCGCCAAGCTTGCGGCGGCGGGACCCGATCTGCTCGGCCCGGCGCTGGTCTCGGCGCCGCGCTGATCGCTAGTGCGACAGCCGGATAACCCTGCGCGACCTCGGTCGGGCAGGGTGCCCTTGCGGTGGTGACCGCCCGCGCGACAGAAAGGCCCTGTCGACACGGAAGATGACCATGACCGAAGCCACCGATCTCGAAGCCGTCGATCTGACGGGGCGCGTCGCCCTGGTGACAGGAGCGAGCCGCGGTATCGGTGCGGCGACTGGCGCGGTGCTGGCCCATGCCGGCGCGGCCGTCGTGCTGGCAGCGCGGACGGTGGATGCCTGCGAAGAGACCGCGGCGCGTCTGCGCGAGGCGGGCCGGACCGCTGCCGCCGTGGCGTGCGATGTGGCCGACCCCGATGCCGTGGCAGGCGCCGTCGCCCATGCGCGCAGCATGGGGACACTCGACATCGTCGTGAACAATGCCGGCATGATCGAGCCCATCGGTTTGATCGCCGAAAGCGATCCGGCCGACTGGGCGCGAGCGATCGACGTCAACCTCAAGGGGACCTATTACCCGATCCGCGCGACGTTGCCGGCGATGCTGGCGGCCGGGCGCGGCACCATCGTCAACATCTCATCCGGGGCCGCGTCGAACCCGCTGGAGGGGTGGTCGAGCTACTGCTCCTCGAAAGCGGGCGCGGCCATGCTGACCCGCGCGGTGCACCGCGAGGTCGGCGGGCATGGTGTCAATGTGATCGGCCTCAGTCCCGGGACGGTGGCCACCGAGATGCAGCGGGTCATCAAGGCCTCTGGCATCAACCCCGTGAGCCAGCTCGAGTGGTCCGACCATATCCCCGCCGACTGGCCGGCGCGGGCCGTTTTGTGGCTCTGCGGCCCGGCCGGTGCACGTTTCGCCGGTGAAGAGGTCAGGTTGCGCGATGACGCGATCCGCCGCGAGATCGGGCTGATCGACTGAGCGGGCAAGGGGCAAGACGCGCGATCACGGCGCGCCCTGCTGCAGCCCACCCAGGTGGTGGCGGGACAGCCTGCCGCGCTTGTCGCAGGGGAGCCGAGGGCCAAATCGCGAGGAGTGACGGCCGCATGGGCCGGAGGAGCCCCCATGAGCGTGACTGCCCCACAGCGCGATATCGCCGACGACAACGCCAGCAAGGATCTTGACGTCAGACCGGTGCCGGCCGACGAGCGGGCCTTTCTGGCGCTGGAGGATGTCGCCAAGGGTTATCCCACCCCGGCCGGCCGGCTGGATGTTTTGTCCGGCGTTGGGCTGACGATCTCCCCCGGCACCAGCGTCGCCCTTACCGGTGAAAGCGGGTCGGGAAAGAGCACGCTGCTGCATCTGGTGGCCGGGCTCGATACCGTGGATCGCGGGCGCATCCTGCTAGAGGGCCGCGACATCGCCCAGATGCGCGAGGCCGACCGTGCCGAACTGCGCCGCTCCCGGCTCGGCATCGTCTTTCAGCAATTCAACCTGATCCCGTCGCTGAGTGTCGGCGATAACCTGTCGTTTCAGGCCCGCCTCGCCGATCGGTACGACGCCGAATGGTGTGCCCATCTCGCCGAGCGGCTCGGCATCGATGCGGCGCTCGACCGCTACCCTGAGCAGTTGTCGGGCGGGCAGCAGCAACGCCTTGCCATCGGGCGGGCACTGGCGGCGCGGCCCGCGCTGCTGCTGGCCGATGAGCCGACCGGCAACTTGGACGAGGCGACCGCGGAAGGCGTCATGGCGCTGGCGCTCGATCTGGTGGCCGAGACCGGCTGCGCCTTTCTGATGGTGACCCATTCCCCTGCCTTGGCCGAGCGTCTTGATCGCCGCGTCCACCTGACCGGCGGCCGTCTCACGGCGCGCCCGGCGGTCGCATGATTGCCACGCTGCTCCCGGCCGGGGGGGCGCCATTGCGCCCGGTCGTGCTCGCGCTCCTCAGCCACTGGCGCCGTCACCCCGTGCAGCTGGTGGCCCTGGTCGTTGGCCTCGCCGTGGCGACCGCCCTCTGGTCGGGGGTGCAGGCGCTGAATGCCGAGGCGCGCGCCTCCTACGATGCTGCGGCCGAGCAGGTGGGCGGCGGCGTGCCGCGTCTTGTGCCATCCGATGGACGCACGCTCGATCAGGCCGACTGGGTGGCATTGAGGCGCGCAGGCTGGCCGGTCTCTCCGCTGATCGAGCGCGAGGTGACGGTCGGTGGCGAGCCGGTGCGCCTGACCGGTCTCGACCCGCTCAGTCTGCCCGCGCTCACCGGTCTCGATCTCGGCGACGGGCCGGGGCAGGAGGATGCCGAGGGCGATGGCGGCGACGGTTTTGCGAGCTTTATCCTGCCGCCATTTCAGACACTTGCCGCGCGCGAGACGCTGCGCCGCCTCGGCCTCGCGCCGGGCGATCGCCCGGTTCTGGAGGACGGCACGGCCTTGCCCGCGCTGGTCGAGGCGCCGGGGATCGCCGCTGGCGTGTTGGTCGCCGATGTGGGTGTCGTACAGCGGGCGCTGGGGCTTGAAGGGCGGCTGTCGGGCCTCGCGATCGGAGACGATCCGCGCCCGCGCGCCGATCTGGCCGAGGTGACGGGCACGCGCCTCTCGCGGATCGAGCCAGAGCGGCCGGGCGATCTCGACCGGCTGACGCGGTCCTTCCACATGAACCTGACCGCCTTCGGATTGCTGTCCTTCACCGTGGGCCTCTTCATCGTGCATGCCGCCATCGGCCTGGCCTTCGAGCAGCGGCGCGCGATGTTCCGCACGCTGCGTTCGACCGGTGTTTCGGCGCGGCGGCTGTCGCTGGCCTTGATGGTGGAGATCCTGGTGCTCGCCGCGGTGTCGGGCAGCCTGGGCCTGATCGGGGGCTACCTGGTGGCGGCGGCGCTGTTGCCCGATGTGGCGGCCTCGATCGGCGGGCTATACGGCGCCGAGGTGCCGGGCACGTTGGCGCTCCGTCCCTCCTGGTTCCTCGCAGGCCTCGGCATGGCCATCGCCGGCGCCCTGGTGGCGGGGACACAGTCACTCTGGCGCGCGGCGACCATGCCGGTGTTGGCGAGCGCCATGCCCGAGGCCTGGGCCGTGGCGCAGCGGCGCTGGCTCCGCCGGCAGGGGGCGCTCGCGGGCGCCATCGCGCTGGCGGGGCTGCTGCTCCCCTCGCTCGGTGGCGAGATCCTCGGCGGGTTAGTCGCGGGTTTCGGGATGCTGGCGGCCATGGTGGTCGCCGCGGCGCTGGTCTTGCCCGTGATCCTCGCCTGGGCCCTGACCCAGGCCGAGCGGCGCGCCCGCCCGGGCCTGATGCGCTGGTTCTGGGCTGACGGGCGCCAGCAGCTCTCGGGCCTGTCGCTCGCGCTGATGGCGCTGCTGCTGGCCCTCGCCGTCAATATCGGCGTTGGTACGATGGTCGGCAGCTTCCGCGCGACCTTTACGACCTGGCTTGAGGATCGCCTCGCGGCCGATGCCTATCTGAACGCGCGCGATGCCGCCCAAGCCGAGGCGATCGTCGCGTCACTGGAGGCCGATCCCGGCGTGACCCGCGTGCTGCCGAACTGGCATGCCGACACCCGCGTTCAGGGATGGCCGACCGAGGTCTATGGCTTTGCCGACGACCCGCTCTACCGCGAACGCTGGCCCCTGCTCGATACGGTGGGCGCTCCTTGGGATCTCGTCGCCTCGGGCGAGGGGCTCCTGGTCAGCGAGCAGATGGCCTATCGCCTGGAATTGTCGCCGGGCGACGCGATCACCGTGCCGGGGGCGTCGGGCGAATGGACTGGCACGATCGCGGGGATCTATGCGGACTATGGCAACCCGCGGGGGCAGATACGCGTCGATATCGACCGGCTGACGGCGCTGTTCCCGGGGGTCGAGCGACGCGCCTTTGGCGTGCTGACGGTCGAGGGAGAGCGTGCCCGCGTCGTCGGGATGCTTGGCGAGGACTTCGGTCTCGGCCCCGATCAGCTGCGCGATCAGGCGGGGATCCGGGCGCTCTCGCTCTCGATCTTCGACCGCACCTTTGTGGTGACGGCGGCGCTCAACACACTGACCCTGGGCGTGGCGGGGATCGCGCTGCTGACCTCGCTCGTGACGCTCTCGGGCCTTCGCCTGCCGCAACTCGCCCCGGTCTGGGCGGTGGGCCTGACACGGCGCGAACTGGGGGTGATGGAGCTTGCCCGCATGGCCGCGCTCTCGCTGGCGACCGCGGTGGTGGCGCTGCCGCTCGGCCTTGGCATCGCCTGGCTGCTGGTCGCGGTGATCAATGTCGAGGCGTTCGGCTGGCGCCTCCCGCTGCACCTGTTTCCGGGCGACTGGCTGCGCCTGGCCGTGCTCGCAGCACTGGTTGCCGCCGTCGCAACGCTGCAGCCCATGCTGCGGCTGATGCGCATGGCGCCCGCCCGCCTGATCGCTGTGTTCGCCGCGGCACGCTGAGGAGACGCCCGAATGAGACGCCCTGTAGGACCTTGGCTCGCCCTCGTTGCCTCGCTTCTCAGCCTCGCCATCGCGACGTCCGCCCCGGCACAAGGCTATCTGGGCCTTGGCGCCGCGCAGGACAACGGCTTTGCCGAGGTGCGCCCCGACCGGCCGATCTCACTGCCGGCAGACCACGGCGCGCACCCCGATTTCCGCATCGAGTGGTGGTATGTCACCGCCAACCTCAAAGGCCCCGACGGCGCCGACTACGGCTTGCAGTGGACACTGTTCCGCTCGGCCCTGGCGCCGGAGGGGTCCGAAGAGGGGTGGCAGGCACGCCAGTTCTGGATGGCCCATGCCGCCGTCACCTCAGCCGACACCCACCGCTCTGCCGAACGCTTTGCCCGCGGCGGGGTCGGGCAGGCCGGCGTCACCCATCCGCCGTTCGAGGCCTGGATCGACGACTGGCGCTTTGCCCATCTGGGCGACGGATCGGGCGATGCCTTCTCGCCGCTGGTGATGACCGCGCGCAGCGACGACTTCGCCTACGATCTCGAACTGAGCGCCGAGGCGCCCGAGGTGCTGCAGGGCGAGGCCGGCTATTCGGTCAAGTCCGAGCTCGGCCAGGCCAGCCACTATTTCAGCCAGCCCTTCTTCCACATCCGCGGCACCATCGTGATCGACGGGGTCGAGACCGAGGTGACCGGCCGCGCCTGGATGGACCGCGAATGGTCGACCCAGCCACTCGTTGAGACGCAGACCGGCTGGGACTGGTTCGCGCTCCGCTTCGACGAGGATAACGCGCTGATGGTCTATCGCCTCCGCCATGACGACCGCGACGCCTATGTGACCGGCAACTGGCTGACGGCCGATGGTCGGTCCGAGCGTCTGGCGCCGGGCGAGATCGAGATGACCGCCCTCGAGATCACCGAGGTGAAGGGTCGCGACGTGCCGACCCATTGGCGCATCGAGGTTCCCGCCCGCGAGATCGACATCACCACCCGCCCGCTGAACGCTCAGTCCTGGATGGACGTCTCGTTCGATTATTGGGAGGGGCCGGTCTTCTTCGAGGGCAGCCATGACGGCATCGGCTATCTGGAGATGACCGGCTACTGAGCGCGGCTGGTTACCAGTGCAGCGTGCCAGGTGGGCCCTTGAAGGGGCCGGTCAGGTTGGGCGTCGTCCAGCCGCCGTAAAAATCCGAGGGCTGGGGTTCGGCCACCACGTCGCCGACCAGGCAGCGGTCAAAGCGCGAGGGGTAGAAAGCGAGATACCCCGCGATGGCCGAGAAACGGGCGGTGGGCTTTGGGTAGCACCAGGCCGCCCGGGCGAGACGCTGGCCCGCGATCTCGACATCGAAATACTGCGCTGGGCCCTTCCACTCGCAGAGCGAGCCGCCGCCCACGGGGGTGAGCGCCGCCATCACATCCGCGGCCGGCAGGTAATAGGTCGGCGGATGCGAGGTCTCTAGCACGCGCCAGGCGCCCGTGGTGTCGGCCACGATCAAGCCGCCATGCTCGACCGCCACACGCTCAGCCACCGGGACAAGCGCCGGCGGGCGCGGATAGTCCCAGACGCGTTCCGGTGCGAGCGCGCTCTGGGCTCCCGGCGCGCTCATGCGGCGAGCTTGGCGGTGCCGCAGTAGATCACCGCGGTCACGGGGTGGATGCCAAAGGTGAAGTCGAGGCGGCGGTCGACACCCGTTGGGCCGAGACCCTTGATGGGCCGCGTCTCGAAGCCTGCCTCACGCAACATCGCGTCAAGCTCGCCCGGTTTGATGAAAAGCGCCGGGTCATGCGTGCCCTTGGGCAGCATGCCCAGCACGTCCTCGGCCACGGTGATGACGACGAAGCGGGCCAGCGGGTTGCGGTTGATGGTGTCGAAACAGAACACTCCGCCCGGGCGCAGGACCCGTGCGATCTCCGCCAGGGTGCCCGGTACGCTCTCCACATGCTCCAGCACGTCGACGCAGACCACGATGTCGAAGCTGTCGTCCTCGTAGGGGAGTGCTTCGCCCACGCCCACATCGTAGCGGATATCGAGCCCGCGCTCGGCGGCATGGGCTTTGGCACTGTCGATTGCCTTGGCGGCGGGATCGATGCCGCTGACCTCGGCGCCCTTGTCGGCCAGTGCCTCGGCCAGGAAACCGCCGCCGCAGCCGAGGTCTAGCACCGCCTTGCCTGCCCAACCGTCGATCTCACGCTCGAAATGGCGCAGGCGCGCGGGGACCATGTTGTTGAGCGTCCGTAGCCAACGGGTGGAGCCGTCCCACCAGCGGTCGGCGAAATCATCGTAGATGGTCAGATCATTGCGTGTCATCGGGTCCCGGCGGTGCTGATGTGAAGCCGTAGACGTAATCCCGCGGGGATGGTGCGCCAGCGCGGCGCGCTACTCGGTCACGGCGGCGCGGTTCGTCCAGACCAGCCCGAGTGCAAAAGCGGTCGAGGCCAGGCAGAACAGGCAGAGATAAAGGGTATCGAGCAGCAGCGCGGGATAGTCGCCGCCATAGACGCCCACCCGCATGAGTTCGATGGCATGAAGCAGCGGGTTCCAGACCAGCCAGTCGCGTAGGAAGGGCGGCAGGTAGGCCGGCATGTAGAAGACGCCCGAGATGAACAGCAGCACCCGCGAGGCGATATTGATCGCGCGGGTGACGATTGGCTGGAAGCGTTGGCAATAGCCGCGGATAAGACCCGTGGAGAAGCCCAGGATCGCGGCCGATGTCAGGCCGGCCAGCGTCGTAAAGGGCGCCACCGGCCGCCAGGGCACATGCTGCCAGGCCCCGATCAGGGCAGCGAGCGCAATGGTGTAGACAAGCCCGGTGAGCGCCGAGAAGCCCACCGCGGCCAGCGCATCGTTGAACACGCCCACCGGCGCCGGCCGCTGCGGAGACTTGAGCTGAACGACCGCGGTCGACACCGCGTTCATCGTCCGCTGAAAGATCGAGAGGGCGGCCACTCCGGTCAGCAGGAAGAGCGCGAAGCTGATCCCATACCCACCTGACCGGCCGACCACTGCGAAGACGAGAAGCAGGACGAGAATCTGACCCGCAGGCTCGAGGAACACCCAGACGAGCTTAAGCGCCTCCTCGCGCCGTGCCGGACAGAAGCGGTGCCAGAACAGCACCCAGACGATGTTGAGCCCTCGCAACGTTCCCGTGCCCATCGGCGTTCTCCCGACCCTGCCGCCGTCATCTGCGAGGATGGCGTTGCTTTGCCTGGGGCGCGGCAAACTTCTCGGTGGCGGCGGCTGCAGGGCTTTGCTAAGCCAAAAGGGTTGACGACACGCTGCGCTGCGGCGGGTTGGATGGCCAATCGATGATGCTGCCTTTCCGGTGGCGACCATTCCCACAGGATCCCAACGGAGCAGGCATGATCACCGTTCACGGGCGGGCGAACTCGTCGAACGTGCAGAAGGTACGCTGGGCGCTGGCCGAGCTTGAGATCGAGCACAGTCTGAATGAGACCGGGGGCACATTGGGGCCCCTCGACACCCCCGAGTTTCTTGCATTGAGCCCCTATCAGCAGATCCCCGTGCTGGAGGACGAGGGCTTCACTCTCTCGGAGTCGAATGCGATCATCCGCTATCTGGCCCGCGACGCGGCGCCGACCCCCTTCTGGCCGCGCCTGCCGGCCGGTCAGGCGCGTGCCGAGGCGGTGATGGACTGGTCGTCGATCACGCTCTGGGCGACGATCCGGCCACCGTTCGTCGCCGTGGCGCGCGAGGGGGTGGAGCGCAGCGACCCGGCGCTGGGCGCCATGGTGCAGAAGCTTGCGACACCGCTGACGGTGCTGGAGCGGTTGCTCGCCGAGACCGGCTGGCTGTCGGGCGAGGGTTTCGGTTTTGCCGATATCCCGGCCGCCGTGGCGATCTCGCGGCTTGTCTGGCTGGTGGGGGCAGGGGCGCTGCCACCTGCCACACGCGACTGGTACGATGCCTGCACCTCACGCGAGGCATGGGACGCCGTGGTCTTCGTCGGCGAGGGCTGATCCCGAGGTTGCCGAGGCGCATGCTGCGTTCTCGCAAAGGCGACGGGCGCGTCGTCAGTCGGGAAACGCGGCCGCGCTTAGCGGGATGTCCAGCGTGACGCGGTGGCGCTCGCCGATGCTCTCGCGGGACATCGTGCCGTGCAATTGGCGTGCGAACGCCTCCAGCAGCTTCAGGCCGAGGCCGCCGCGGCCCTGGATGATCGGCGCCGAGACGGTGCCGCCCTCGACCGGGCCGTCGTCTATGTCATGCGGGCGAAGGCTGTTCCAGATCTCCAGCAAGACCCGCTCACCCTCGCGCCGCTTCAGGGTAACGCCGATCTGGCCGCTGCCGCCGGCGCCGATGCCGTGCTTGAACGCGTTCTCGATCGCCTCGGTCGCGAAAAGCGCAATCGGCACCGCCTGATCGGGCGCGAACGTAAGGGGCTCGGTGTCCATCATCAGCCGCACCGTGTTTCCGCTGTCGTCCTGCACCTCACGGATCCGGCGCAGGAGATCCTCGAGCAACAGATCGACACGAACGGCCGCGAGGCTTCTGGCCTCGTAGAGCCGCTGATGGACAAGCGCGAGGCCCTGGACGCGCCCCTGCAGCCGGCGGAGGATCTGGCGCTCGCGCTCGTCCTCTGACTGCCTGATCTGCAGGTTCGTCATGGAAACAATAAGCTGCAGATTGTTCTTCACGCGGTGATAGACCTCGCGAAGCAGGGTGTTCTTCTCCTCAATGGCTTCCGCCATGGTCTGCTCGTCCGCAACCACCCGATCGGCGAGACGATTATAGGTGTCGCCAAGTGCCACCAGTTCACTTGGCGCATACCGCCCGGCCCTGACCCGCGCCTCGCGGCGGCCGATGGAGAAGCTGTGCATCGCGCGCGCAAAGGACAGCACATTGCGCAGCACCACCGTGTTGAGCGCGATGAAGGCGACGGCGACCGCGAAGGTCCACATCGCGATGGGAAAAAGCAGCGCGACCGCGAAACGTGAGGCGGCTGCCTGTTCGACTGCGGCGACAGGCCAGGCGACCAGAGCGTTCAGCCCGCCCTCGATCACGGGCTGCACGACATAGGCGCGGGTGACCCCGTCTTGGGCGACATAGCGCCGGGCCGTGCCGGTCTCCGCCATGGCCCAGTCAGCGAGTTGTCCGGCCGGTGGCAGCCAGCCCGTCTGAACGCCAAGCGCTGAAGGCCCGTCCGACAATGACTGCCCGCTCGAGGTGACCGCATAGATCGCGCCGCCGGGATCGAACAGCGCCTGGAACAGCGGTGTGGTGCCACGGCCTTCGCCGAGCGGCGCTGATCCGAGCAGCGAGACGAGGCGGCGCGGCGCCACCAGCGTGACGAAGCCGGCATAGCGGGTCTGCTGGATTATGGGATATGCCATCACCAGCACGCTTTCCCCAGCCGCTTCTACAGCCGTCTCCGGCCCCCCGCTCTCGCCGTCTTCCTCGTGCGTCCAGTTCGGCACCATGGTCACCAGTGGCCGCGGGTTCTCGGCCATCTGTTCTGCCAGCGCCGCACCGCCCGATGCGGTGATGCCGAGGCCGGGCGCCGAACGACAGACGATGTCGCCCTCCGCGCTGACGGCGGTGGCGGCGCTGGCCCCTTCGCGGGCCCTGGTCAGCGTCGCCAGCAGCCGGTTGCAGCTGCGCCTGTTGGCGGTGATCGGCAGCACGGTGCTGACCGAGGCGAGCAGCCCGAAATTCTCTGAGATGATCTGCGTCTTTCGGGCGGTCGCGGCGAGGGTCGCGCTCATATAGGCCTCGTTTCGGAGTGTATCGTTCTCGCCTTGGAGGCGGATGGTCTGCCACACCCCCATGGCGCCGACCGGTGCAATCGCGATGGCCAGCAACACCGCGATATAGGCGCGCAACCCGAGCCCGCGACGCCGTCGTACGGGTCTCACCGCCTGGGTCGCCGCCTGGGTCGTCGCCTGGGTCGTCGTCGGCGTCTCTTGGGCGCTCAGGGCCATGGGTGGAGCACCGTGGTCAGCGCGCCGCCGTCATGCCGGTGGCGACCGCAGCCTCCTGCAGATGGTCGGCCTCGAAGGCGCTATCGGCGTCGAGGTCCAACAGGTCGAAGAGACGCGTGCGCGCCCGGCTGACGCGGCTTTTCACCGTGCCGCTCGCGCAGCCGCAGATCGCCGCCGCCTCATCGTAGGAGAAGCCCGAGGCACCGACCAGCACCAAGGCCTCCCGCTGCTCCAGCGGCAAGGTGCAGAAGGCCTGGCTGAAATCGCGCAGATCCATGCGGTCAAGCTGCGCCTGCGGCTCCGCGAGGTTGGCGACCAGAGTGCCGTTCGAATCTTCGACCTCGCGCTTATTCTTGCGCATCTGTGAATAATGCGTGTTGCGCATGATCGTGAAAAGCCAGGCCCGGAGGTTGGTGCCCTCGGTGAACTTGTCGCGGTTGGCCCAGGCCTTGAGCATCGTCTCCTGCACCAGATCATCAGCCTGCGCCGGGCCGCTGGACAGGCTCCGCGCGAAGGCCCGCAGGTTCGGCAGATGGGTCTCAAGGTCGTCGGCAAAGCTCTGACGGGTCATTCGCTTTCCTTGCGCCGCAGCTCATCGAGCAGGGCCAGCAGCCGCTCTGGGACGGCTTCTGCGATGACGTCGTCGTAGTTTTGCCGCAGCACCTGGCTGATCGCATCATCGCTCGCGCGACCGCCCCCGCCGCCACCCCCGGCCACGCCCGCATCCCCATGACGGCCGTCACGACTGCGTTGATGCGCCCTGGAAGTTGCCCCGGAGGCCGCCCCGTTGATGACTTGAACCTTGCGTGGTGCCTGTGTCATGCCGCTCGTGCTCTGCCTTTAAAATTCATAATGCCCTCGCGGGGGCTCGTTTCCATCTTCCAGTCCTTCATCCGGTGCGGCGCATGACCGATAGCTCTTTAGGCGGCCTGACCACTGCGGTGGCGCATGAACTCCCCTTCCTGCGCCGCTTCTCCCGCGCCCTCACAGGCGATCAGGGCCATGGCGACGCCTATGTTGCCGCCACACTGGAGGCTGTGGTCGCCGAACCGACCCTCTTGAAGGATGCGGCCGATCTTCGCGTCTCTCTCTACCGTCTGTTCCACCGTATCTGGTCGAGCGCAGGTGGCGCGCTCAGCGATGGGTTCTCCGTCACAAGTGGCGATATAGTACCCGATGGCCAACTTGCCCGTCTGACGCCGGATGCCCGCCAGGCGCTGCTGCTCAATGCCCTCGAAGGCTTTGCCGCCGCCGATGTCGCGACGGTGATGGAGGTGGAGATCGGCGAGGCAGAGGCACTGCTGGCGGCGGGCCGGGCCCAGCTGGAGGCGCAGACGCGGGGCCGCGTTCTGATCATCGAAGATGAACCGATCATCGCGATGGATCTCGAGGGCATCGTCACGGAGCTTGGCCACGAGGTGGTCGGCCAGGCCACGACCTATGACGAGGCGGTGGCGCTGGCGGAGACCGGCAAGCCCGACCTCGTGCTGGCGGATATCCAGCTGGCCGACGGGTCGTCGGGCATCGATGCCGCGAAGACGATCATGGCGGCGCATGATGTGCCGGTCATCTTCATCACCGCCTACCCTGAGCGCCTGCTGACCGGGGAGCGACCGGAGCCGACTTTCCTGATCGCGAAACCGTTCAAGGACGCACAGGTCGGCGTTGCCATCAGCCAGGCGATGTTCCTGCGGAGCAACTGACGCTTCGGCGCATCGCGCCACTGAGCGTCTGACCGGCGCCCGACGGCGTGGTGGCCTCGTTTCGGATCATGCAGCCTTGACCACGCGCTTGCGCTCGCTTTGGGCATGGCAGCGACACTCCGCCATGCACGCACGCCCCTTTGCGTTGGTTACCATCGTATCAGTGGCGTCGCGCTATGCTCTGTGGCAGGGCTGATGACGCGCCGCAGCACTTGCGGTGCCGTGAGGGCCCTGGACGCCCGAGGAGGACGACGTGACTGGCGTGGCGCATCTGCAAAGGCCGAAGGCGAGCGACACCGACTGGCGCAGGGCGATCGAGGCCGCGCCGGTGCGCGATGTCGCGCGGTTGAGCGCGCTTGATCATGCGCCCGTCATGTCGGCGCGGCTCGGCAACCACGTGACCTTCAAGCGCGAAGATCAGCAGCCCGTCTTCAGCTTCAAGCTGCGCGGCGCCTACACCCGCCTCGCCGCCCTCTCGGCCGAGGAAAGGGCGCGGGGCGTGCTCGCCGTGTCGGCGGGCAACCACGCGCAGGGCATGGCCATGGGGGCTGCGGCTCTCGGCCTCGACTGCGTGATCGTGATGCCGGTGACGGCGCCCCGCATCAAGGTCGACGGCGTGCGCGCCCATGGTGCCCGTGCGGTGCTGCATGGCGACAGCTTCGACGATGCCCAGGGGCTGGCGCGCAAAATGGCGGAGGACGAGGGCCGCACCATTGTGCCCCCCTTCGACGATCCCCTGGTCATCGCGGGACAGGGCACCGTGGCCATGGAGATGTTGTCCCAGGTGCCGCGTGCCGAATGGCCCGATGTCGTCTTCATCCCCGTTGGTGGCGGCGGTCTCTGTGCCGGGATGGCCGCCTATATCAAGGCCGTCGCCCCCCACATCACGGTGGTCGCGGTCGAGCCTGAGGACGCAGCCTGCTTCCACGCGGCGCGCCAGGCCGGGCACCCCGTCGATCTCGACCATGTCGGTTTGTTCGTCGATGGCTGCGCCGTCAGGCGCGTCGGCGCCAACACCTTCGACGTGATGAACCCGCTGGTCGACGAGGTGATGACCGTCGATACCGATGCCGTCTGCGCCGCCATCCGTGCCGTCTTTGAAGACACGCGCACTGTGGCCGAGCCCGCGGGCGCGCTCGCCATTGCGGGGATGATGGCCTGGGTCGCGCGCACCGGGACCAAGGGGAAGCGATTGTCGGCAGTGCTGTCGGGTTCCAACACCAATTTCGACCGCATCCCCTACATGGTCGAACGTGCCGAGGCTGGCACCGAGGCCGAGGCGCTGTTCGGGGTGGAAATTCCCGAACAGAAGGGGGCCTTCCTGTCGCTCATTCGCTTGATCGGGCGGCGCCCCGTCAGCGAGTTCAATTACCGCCACCGCCAGAGCGCGCGGGCACAGGTCTTCGTCGGGATCGCGCTTTCCGGTGGCGAGACTGAACGCGCGCAGTTGGCCGAGACGCTGCGCGAAGCCGGCGATGCGGTCGTCGATCTCACCCACAACGAGGTCGCGCGTCTCCATGTGCGTCACATGGTCGGCGGCTCCTCGACGGGGATCGCCCGTGAGCGGCTATTCCGCTTCGAGTTTCCCGAGCGCCCCGGCGCGCTGCTCTACTTCCTCGAACGGCTGGGCGAGCGGTGGAACATCACCATGTTCCACTACCGAAACCGTGGCGCCGCATATGGTCGTGTGCTCTGCGGCTTTTCGGTCAACGAGGACGAAGATGCTGAGCTGCGGGCCGATCTGGCTGCCGTCGGCTACTGGTACGCCGAGGAAACCGCCAACCCGGCCTTGGAGCGTTTTCTGGGCTGATCCCTGACCGGCCCGACGGCGTCGCCGCTTTAGCGGGCCGGTACCGACGGGGCGATCGCGGTCACCGCCCCTGGGATGATCGCGGTTGCAGGCTTTGCGTACTGGTCTGGCAGCGGCGTCGCGCAGCTGCCGAAGCTGTTGCCGGTTCCGATATGGACCTGCTCGCCGGCCTCGATCCATAGGCCCTTGCTGGCGCCGCCAGTCCGTGACGACCCGCCCATCCTGACCGTCGATTGTCCCACGGCCACCGCTCCGTCAAAGCGGATTTGCGAGCCTAGATCCACGGTGTGCGCCATCAGATAGACTTCGCCATTGCCATCGCGCGCCAGGCCGCCGCTCTCGCAATAGGCCCCGCCGATGCTGGTGTTGCCGGCAGACAGGTCGATTTCGCCGAAGCGCGAGAACAGCATGGCGTTGCGCAGGTCAACGCCCTCCGCCACTACGATGTTGCCGGTTGCGAGGATCGTGACGTCCTGCACCCAGCCGCCCTGTTCCGCGCAGTCCGTCAGTGTCACGTCGCCGTCGATCACATAGCGGCGGTACCGGGTGTAGCTGCAGCCGTCCCATCGCGTGATGCGATTGCGGCCGTTATCCCAGGGCGGTAGCGCGTCGCTGTAGGCCGGTGGGACACTACGCTTGGACAGCACGCCATAAAGACCGCTGCCCGGCATCCCGAAGCTGCAGTCTTCATCCGCCAGCAGATCGACCTCGTGCAGCTCATCCGGGCTTGTCTGGAAGCGCCCTTCTTCGACAAGCCGGGTGCAGAACAGGTGATCGACAATCTGCGGATCGTGACTGGGGGTCTTCACCGCGCTGTCGTTGCCGTCATGCGGTCGACCTAAGTCGATGTGTTTGCTGCTTGTCTTCGGCTGCGCCCTCTGGTCGGGCATGCTGGCGGCCGTGGTGCCGGCGACGTCGGCAGTGTGGCGCTGAACGCTCACGGCATCTTCGGGCTCGGCGAAGGAGCCGTCCCTGTTGCCGTAGATGCAGGTGTGCTTGAGGTCGTTGCCGGCCGCGATCCTCACCGTGCCCCTGGTCATGATGGCGTTGGGGCAGTGCGCGCTCCTGACTGCGCCCGCGCGGGTGGCCGTCGACGTCGCATCGTTGCTCCAGCTGCCCTTACCGATGACGCCGAGCAGGAAGGTCGAGACAGGGTTGCCGATGGTGCGTGGTTCCTTGGTTGTCACCTGCACCGCATTCGGCGTCGCGGCATCGGTATCGACCTGGCGCGTGACCGGATCCCAGGTCCCGATGGTAATGTCGGCACTGTCTAGAACATCGCCGTAGATGGCCGGGTCCATGGTAAGCGCGGAGACTTGGATCGCCGCCTGCCTCGCTGCCTTCTCGTCGGGCAACTGTGCCAACGCGGCCGCAGCGGCGGCGTCGGCCGCCACCTGCAGGGCCGACTTGTGCCGATACCCGTTTGTCACATCCACCGCGAGCCCGGCCACGCCGGCAAAGAGCAGAAAGGCGAAAAGGTCGAGCATGCTGGCGCCGCCATGCCGATCCCTGAGGAACCGCCCGATGGCGGTACCGCTGGCGCGAGTCGCGGTGGGCTTGGCATGGTCGGGCAGCATCATGACGCGGTCCCCCGCCGCATCGCGACAGGCGCGTCCATGTCACGCGGCAAAACCCGGTCGATCAAGCCGAAGACCGGCGCATCGCCGCAGGTGGCATCGACCGAGACCAAGATCTGGAGGGCGTCGTGGCCATACCGGGCCCCGATGCGCAGGCTTGCCTGTCCTTGTGGTCGCTCGGTCGCGCAGCGCCTGCGGTCCGGCGCCGTTTCGATGTCGCCTATTGCCGCGCGACAGAACCGATGTTCCGTCGCAACCGGGAAGCTGAAATCCTTGGCTGCAGTCCTGATCGTGACGAAGCCCGGGGTCTCATTGACCGCATCCAGGCTCGCGCTGCCCTGGCTGCAGCAGAAAAATGACTTCAGCCAACGCATATCACAGCCCCACCGTTCTTCACTGACGCATCGCCGCCTTATCTGACAGCGGTAACTATGTTTGTGGAAGTACGTCGGCGCAGATTAAAAGTAACTTATTTCTGCCATAAATACTGCCGCCAAATTAGGCTGAGATCCAAATATATGATCCAAATGGATACATTATGCAGATAAATTTTTTCGCCCGTATCATTTTCGCACATCGCCGAAGTAGATTCATACCTGTAGATTCTAAATAGAATTGCCACAATAGGTTGAGCTGAGAGCTCTCATCATCGTTTATAGGGCGAGCCAAGGATGACCCGGCGGGCCATGACCGGGCGAGCCGGGCTTGCAAGCCGTGGATGCCGGCGCGATAGCAAATCACCCGGGGGGTCGCACCTGGCCCGCGTCTGCCCTCCATCTGCCCCACGTGGAGCATCAGCATGTCAGAGAACGCCGTCATCCTCGTGCTGAACGGTCCAAACCTGAATCTGCTCGGCACGCGCGAGCCCGAGGTCTACGGACACCAGACGCTCGCCGATCTGGAAGCCATGGCCCGAGAGGCCGCCGCCACGCGGGGGCTCGAGATCGAGTTTCATCAGTCGAATGCCGAGCACGCGCTGGTTGACTGGATCCAGGGCGCATGCGGGCGGGCAGCGGCGATCGTGATCAATCCAGCCGCCTTCACCCATACATCGGTCGCCATCCTCGATGCATTGCAGGCGTTCAATGGGCCGATCATCGAGGTGCACCTGTCCAACGTGCATGCGCGCGAGCCGTTTCGACGCCATTCTTACGTCTCGCCTGTGGCGGCAGCGGTCATCGCCGGCTGCGGTGGCGAGGGCTACCGTTTCGCGGTCGAGCGGGCGGCCACGCTGATCGGCGGGCGGTGATCCGGGTGCCTTACGACGCCTTCTTGCCGCTACCCTGTACCCGGACATTGACGTTGAAGGCGACGATCACCCGGGGCGTCGGTCCGTGATAGGGATGGACCATGTGCATCAGCCAGCTGGGAAACAGGATCATCGTCCCCGCATCCGGGTTCAGCATGACCGGGCGCTGGATCGCCGATGGCGGCATGGTGGCGTAGAACGCGCCCGGCCGCGGGTCGATGAACTCGATCTGGCCGCTCACGCGAGGGTTGGGCGCGCCTTCGACCGCCGGTGGATTGCCGGTGACGTAATACACACCCGACCAGACGCTGCGGCGGTGGATATGCGGGTTGTTGTACTGTCCGCTGCGCAACACGTTGGCCCAGCCGTCGATGGAGTAGGTGAACTCGGCGGGCTTCATCAGCGCCTTCGTCATCGCGATCGCCATCGACATCGCGCGCTGCCTGAGGCGCCTGATCGGCTCCTCGTCCCGGCGCATGAACGCGTGGTCGGTGTACCAGATGCCGACGTTCTTGGCGGCGACATCGCCGGTGCGCGCTTCCTCGTTAAAGATCAGGTCGCAGAGACCGGCGTTCAGGTCATCGCTGTCCTGCCATCGATGCACCGCGAGGGGCGTCATGAAGACCGAGTGCACGCTCTCGTTGGTCGCCCCCCGGAACCGGAACACATCGCGGGGATCGGGGGGCTGGGCCGCTGCGGTGTTGGGCGCGACGGCAGGGGTATCGGTCGTCATCGCGTCTCTCCTTCGCGCGGCTTGACGGGTGGTTGCGCCAGCGGGGACCCTAAGGCGTTACCATGGGGCGGGCGCGACTGTCATCGCCTTGCCGCTGAACCGGCATGGGCCCATGGCTGAGGGCGTGGCGGAAGAGCCGGCCAAGATAACCCGGATGCATCCGTTGATCGGCGCCGCCCTCGCCATCACCATGGTGGCCGTGGTGGCGGAACGGCTGACCGGCGGCGCCGTCTTCGCCACCATCGCCGCCATGGCCGTGTTGACGGCGATCCTGGCGATGTTGCCGGGCATCCGCTGGCAGCGGCGGATCTTCGTGATCATCGGCGCGTCACTAGCCTCGATCGCCTTCGCCATGCGCGAGGACTGGGCTGCGTTGTTGTCTGCTGCGGCGGCATCGGCGGCATTTATCGCGGCCTTCTTCACCGCCCAGGCCTGCCTGCGCTCGGTCGCGGTGCGCTCACCCGCGATCGAGGAATGCGGCCGCTACATCGCCGATCAGCCGCCGGGCCGGCGCTACCTGGCGCTGACCTTGGGCGGTCAGGGCTTCGGCATCGTGCTCGGCTACGGCGCGCTGTCGCTGCTCGGCTCGCTGGCCGAGGCCTCGGCCCGGGGCGAGCAGAATGCCGAGGTAAGACTTCATCGCCGCCGCCGGATGCTGCTCGCCATCCAGCGTGGCTTTGTCTCGACCCTGCCCTGGTCGCCGTTGGCCTTTCTGGTGGCGATTACCACTGCGAAGGTGCCGGACGTGACATGGGAGGCCATGGTGCTGCCGGGCCTCGTCTCGGCGGTGATCCTGGCGGGTGTGGGCTGGGCGCTGGACACGCTCTTCAAGCCGCGGCTGAAGAGCCCGCCGCCGCCGCGCCCGCACCACCCGGAACCCTGGTACGAGGCCATGCGCCCGCTCCTGATCCTGCTGACGCTGATGGCGCTGGGTGTCGGCGGCGTCGCGCTCTCGCTCGGCCTCACTGCACCCATCGCGGTGATGATCGTGGTGCCTCCGCTGGCCCTCGGCTGGGTCGCGCTGCAGCAGGGCGGAGGGCGGCCGGTCGCTGCGATGATGGGGTGGGCTGCCGGCTATCTCGCGCGCGAGTTGCCCCGTTATGACGGCGAGATCACGCTTCTGGTCATGGCTGGGTTCATCGGCACGCTCGGCGGGCAGCTTGCGGCGCCGCTGCTCTCGGGGGCCGGGCTTGGCCTGGCCGCCCTGCCGGGGCCGATGGTGCTGATGGTGCTGATGTGGATGGTACCGCTGGCCGGGCAGGTGGGCATGAACCCCATCCTCGCCGTGGCACTGGCCGCGCCGATCCTGCCCGAGGCCGCGAGTTTCGGTGCGAGCCCGACGGCGGTGGCGGTGGCGATTGCCTGTGGCTGGGCGCTCTCTGGGATCACCTCGCCTTTTACCGCCACGACGCTGCTGATCGGCGCCTTCGGCCGGGTCAGCGCGGCGCATGTGGGGTTGGTGTGGAATGCGCTCTACACCCTGGTGACAGGCAGCCTGCTGTCGGGCTGGGTGCTGGTGGTCCACGTGCTGAGCGCACCCTGAGCGAAACGGTATCGCGGCTGGTCGCCGCGATGGGTTTTGCATGGGTGCCAGGAGAGGCAGGCGCCGGGCGCGCCTTGGCATCGCCGCTTGGGCTGGGGAGAAGCCGCAGGCGGCTTCTGGTCGAGCGTGGTCGAAGGCCGGGCCGCGTCAAGGGCAAGCGGGCTGGCGCCCGTCGCGTTCCGCGACCCTTGACCCGGCCCGGCCTTCTAATCGTGGCGGTGATGGCGGGTGGCGAGGAAGTCGCGCAGGTCCACATCGCGCCGCCGGGTCAGCGAGACGTAAACGAAGGCCATGTTCACCCGCTCGGCCACCATCTCGCCGGTCAGCGGCAAGTAGCTGAGCGCGCGCGAGCCGAAGCTGGGGCTTGCGGTCCCGACCTGCCATTCGGTCGAGAGGCGGATATCGACGAGCTTTAGCGGCACCTCGCCCTCGCCTTCATCGGCGCTCTCATCCGGCAGCTCGAACGGGACGCCTGCGAGGCGCAGATAGGCGATCTTGTCGGCGGCGCTGCGAAACCCGTCGATGAACTGCGCCGCCAGCACCTTAAGCTCGGCCGCCGCGTCGCGGTCATGCATATGGCTGTGGAGGTGATCGGCGGCGTGGTTGTGGCCTTGGCGCGGATTGTCATGGCTCATGTCGGAAGCCTATCTTCGATGGACGGAGAAACAGCTTGGTGACGTCGTGCGCATTCGAGCAGACTTAGCACTGCAGCAGTTCCTGAAAGACGCGCGTCGCTTATCTTCGGAGCAGAGAGCCAATAAGCTTATAGAGCTTTTCCCAGATGGTAGTCGGGGAGATCATTATCCTTTCAACCCAATACACGCAATCAGATCTCTGTCTTTCAAGCGACGGGACCAGGTTCGTATTTGTCAACATTTTATCACATTTCTCCCGCACGCAACTGATGTTGTCTACCGGACGTTTCTGCGTCAAATGTCGCCAAAGGTGTTTTTCCGCGTGGTGTCACAAATCCCTTATGACTCATCTGATTACGGCCTTCTTGAATATTACATGGCGCCGATTATTCGTGAGCTAAAAGAAGAAGGGCGCTTTGACGGAGACTTTGAGGAGATCTTTCCACCACCGGCGCGGTATCCGCCTTAGCGCGGGTTGGACCAGCGCCTCCCCTCGAACTCTCCCGCCGGGATGGTGACCGGCTTATCGATATGCGCCTTGTGGCGGCCCAAGCTACCGGCCGAGACCATCGCGCCAAGCACGTCGACGATGACCCGGGTGCCCATCAGCGCGGTGATGTCGGAGGTGTCGTAAGGCGGGCTGACCTCGACCAGCTCCATGGCGCAGATCCCCTCCGCCGCGACTTTCGATGCGAGCGCCAGCGCCTCGCGCGGCAGGAAGCCGCCGGGCTCGGGCCAGCCGGTGCCGGGCACGAAGCCGCAATCGATGCTGTCGATATCGAAGGACATATAGACCATGTCGGCCCCGTCCCAGGCCATCTCCAGCGCCATCTCGGCGGTGCGGTCCACGCCCATCTTCTCCATGTCCTACATGGTGATGATGTTGGTGTCGCGCCGGCGCGCCTCGACCACCGCCTCGCGCGGGACCTGCCAGCCGCCGATGCCGACCTGCACCAGATTCTTGGCCGGCACGTTCGGCAGGTTCGTCGCGTGGAACCAGGGCGTGGTGTGCATCCGCTCGTCGAGGTCCTTCTCCTGGATATCGGCATGGCGGTCGAAATGGACGATGCCGATGGTCTTGGAGGTGCACTCGGCCAGGCCCCGCACGCAGGGAAAGCCGATGGAATGATCGCCTCCGATCATGATCGGCAGGCTGCCCGACGAGAATAC
>JBCCJI010000005.1:0-195812 GCA_039027855.1 Pseudomonadota bacterium
CGCACCGTCACGCCCCGCTCGGTCACGAGCTTCACGGCCTCGAGCTTGAACTCGCGGCTGACCTTCCGTTTCGTCATATCCACTCCCCAGCTCCTTGGTCACGGTCTTATCGTCGTGTCCACGGAACCGGCAGCAGGCTATCGTGCGCTTGCGGTTCACGACCAGACCCTCGCGCCTGAGCATGGCGTGCAGGCGGAGAGAGCCGTAGCGGCGGTTCTCCGATCCCAGCGCGCACATCCTCTCCAGCAAGGCCGCGTCATCGCGCTCGACCGATCGATATTGATGCACCGATCGCGCGAGACCGACAATCCGGCAGGTGCGCCGCTCGCTCAGTCCAAGCTCGGTCATGGGAAAGCCCACGGCTTCGCGCTTTGCCATGGGCCTACCAGTGTTTTGCAGGCGTTCCTTCATGCCCGACATGTCGAGCATCTGATCGGCGACGATCCGCTTCAGCCGCGCATTCTCGGCCTCGAGATCAAGGATCTTCTTTGCATCCGACGCCGCCATGCCCCCAAACTTCTTCCGCTAGGCACGAGACACGTCGCCGACGAGATGCCGTGCTTGCTGCAAAGCTCGTCGACCTTCGCTCCGTTCGGCGTGGCGCTCGAACCCGTGGCGCTCTCACGCCTCACCGTCCTCTTTCAGGACTGCGATGATCTGCGCGTCGCTGAACCGGCCGCGCTTCATGGGACGTCCTCCTTCGTCCATTCAAAGGTGCAGAATCCCAGCCCGCAATCGCCCGGATACCGGCGAGATGGTCAATGAGGTCAGGCACGCTTGGGCAAGAGTGCAGTCACCGCCTGACATGGCGTCGACTCAGCTCATAGAAACGCCCGCCGCGGTGTTTCCGGGCGGGCGCCGTCGTCTCGGTTCGGAGTGTGACCTCGCGGATCAATCGCGCGGGTCGTCGCCGCGGGCTTCGCGCGCCTCGGGGCTGTCGTCATCATCGCCGCGCGCCGGGCCGCGGTCGCGCGGATCGTCGCCATCCTCGGCCGCCGCGGCGCCGATCTCGTCGAAGAGCTCGGCGATCTCGTCCTCGGCCGCCTGCTCTTCCTCGGCGCGAAGTTCGGCAATCGATTTGCCGGACGCCTGGATCTCGGCTTCCTCAGGGGTGCGCGCGACGTTGGCCTTGACGCCCACCTGAACCTCCGGGTGGAGCACGACGGTGATGCCGTGCAGCCCAAGCTCCTTGATCGGTTTGTCGAGGCGCACTTGTGTGCGGTTCACCTCGAAGCCCTCGGCCGCTGCGGCGTCGGCCACATCGCGGGGCGTGACCGAGCCGTAGAGCGCGCCACCCTCGGCCGCCTGGCGGATGATCACGAACTGCTTGCCATCGAGCGTCTCGGCCAGACCCTCGGCCGAGGTTTTGCGGTCGGCGGAGCGGGCCGCGATCTGCGCACGCTCAGCCTCGAAGCGGGCGAGGTTTGCCTTGGTCGCGCGGAGGGCTTTGCCCTGGGGCAGCAGGAAATTCCGGGCGTAGCCGTCTTTGACGGTTACGACATCGCCCATGGCGCCGAGCTTGTCGACGCGTTCGAGGAGGATGATTTCAGCCATCGGTTTCTCCTCAGTTCACGCTGTAGGGCAGGAGCGCGAGGAAGCGCGCGCGCTTGATGGCGCGGGCCAGCTCACGCTGCTTCTTCGACGAGACGGCGGTGATGCGCGAAGGCACGATCTTGCCGCGCTCGGACACATAGCGCTGCAGCAGCTTCACGTCCTTGTAGTCGATGGTCGGTGCATTGTCGCCCGAGAAGGGGCAAGTCTTGCGCCGGCGGAAAAAGGGACGACGGGCCATGATGCTCTCTCCTCTCAGCGATCGTCGCGGCGCGGGCCGCGGTCGTCACGGCGATCATCGCGGCGGGGGCCACGCGGACCGCGGTCGTCGCGGTCGCGGCCGCCACGGCGGTCATCGCGGCTGGACTTGGCCTGCATGACGGCGGATGGGCCTTCGTCATGCGCCTCGACCTTCACGGTCATGACGCGCATGACGTCCTCGTGGATGCGCATGAGACGCTCCATCTCGTGGACGGCCGCGGCCGGGCTGTCAGAACGCATGTAGCCGTAATGGCCCTTGCGGTTTTTGTTGATCTTGTAGCTGAGCGTGCGCAGGCCCCAATACTCGTGGCTGACCATCGCGCCGCCGTTGTCGGCGAGGACTTGGCCGAAATGCTCAATCAGCCCTTCGGCCTGCGCGTTCGAGAGATCCTGACGCGCAATAAAGACGTGCTCGTAGAGCGGCATGGATGCCACCCTCCTGATCTGGCCGCGCTTCGGTGGTCCGGCGATGACGTCCCGAGGTCCGGACCGGAGCGGCGCGGGAATTCCTCGGCTCTCGGGAGCGCGCCGGATACGCCGGTTTGTCAGCATTGGCAAGGGATGAGCCCGGGAAGGGCTCGGGAAAGGCCGTGGAAAGACCCGGGCGCGCGGTTGACAGGGTCTTGTGGACGCGCGAAGGGCGGCGCCGGATCGCGAGGGCGGGGAGGACGCGCGCATGCGGGCATATCTTTTTCCGGGTCAGGGCGCACAAGCTGTGGGCATGGGCCGGGCGCTGGCCAATGCCTATCCCGCGTCGAAGGCGGTATTCGACGAGGTCGACGATGCGCTGGGCGAGAAGCTGAGCGCCGTGATCTGGGACGGCGATGCCGACACCTTGACCCTCACCGCAAATGCGCAGCCGGCTTTGATGGCGACATCACTTGCGGTTGTCCGGGCCCTTGCCGCCGAGGGCATCGAGATCGACGATGCTGGTTTCGTCGCGGGGCACTCGCTTGGCGAATACTCGGCGCTGGCGGCGGCGGGCGCGTTGGATGTTGCGACGGCGGCAAGGCTGTTGCGGCTGCGCGGAAGCTCGATGCAGGAGGCGGTTCCAGTTGGAGTAGGCGCAATGGCCGCCATTCTTGGGCTTGACGCCGAGGCGGTGAGCGCTGTCGCCGCAGAAGCGGCTGAGGGTGAGGTTTGTCAGGCGGCCAATGACAACGATCCAGGCCAGGTCGTCGTGTCGGGCCACAAGGCTGCGGTCGAGCGTGCCTGCGAGATCGCGAAGGCTAAAGGCGCAAAGCGGGCGATGATGCTGCCGGTCTCGGCGCCATTCCACTGCACGTTGTTGCAGCCTGCCGCCGACGCGATGGCGGCGGCTCTGGCCGATGCCGAGATCCGACAACCA
Source organism: Pseudomonadota bacterium (assembly GCA_039027855.1). Lineage (GTDB taxonomy): Bacteria > Pseudomonadota > Alphaproteobacteria > Rhodobacterales > Rhodobacteraceae > Thermohalobaculum. The sequence continues at coordinate 3,161 of JBCCJI010000005.1, forward strand.
TCGGTACCGCTCGTCGCCAATGTCACCGCGGCGGCGGTGCGTGACCCCGAAGAAATCCGGCAGCTCTTGGTCAAGCAGGTGACCGGAGCAGTGCGTTGGCGTGAAAGCGTACAATGGATGGCCGCGCATGGGGTCACCGAGACCGTGGAGCTCGGCGCCGGCAAGGCGCTGTCGGGCATGGTTCGTCGGATAGACAAGGCGCTCTCGGTTGTGAGTGTCGCTACGCCCGAGGACATCGCGAAGTTGAAGGAGCCGGTGTGATGGCGCGGATCTTTTCGCTTGCCGACCGTGTGGCGCTGGTCACCGGGGCCTCCGGTGGGATCGGTGGCGCGATCGCGCGGGTGCTGCATGCTCAGGGAGCGACGGTGGCGCTGTCCGGGACGCGGGTGGCGCCCTTGGAGGCTCTCGCGGCAGAGCTCGGTGAGCGGGCGCATGTGACGCCCTGCGACTTGTCGGATACGGACGCGCTGGCGACGTTGCCCAAAGTGGTTGAGGCAGCGGCCGGCGGGTTGGACATCTTGGTCAACAATGCCGGTGTGACGCGTGACCAGCTGTTCATGCGCATGTCGGATCAGGACTGGCAGAGCGTGCTGGACGTCAACCTCACGGCGTCCTTCAGGCTCTCGAAGGCCGTGCTGCGCGGCATGATGAAGAAGCGCTGGGGTCGGATCGTGCAGATCACCAGCGTTGTCGGGCATACCGGGAACCCGGGGCAGGGCAATTATACAGCCGCCAAGGCAGGGCTGGCAGCGATGTCGAAAAGCCTTGCCATCGAGGTGGCGACCCGCGGTGTGACGGTGAACTGCGTCGCCCCCGGTTTCATCGAGACCGCCATGACGGCGAAGCTGACCGAGGAGCAGAGCGCGAAGATCATGGGGGCGATACCGGCGGGGCGTATGGGCACGCCTGACGATGTCGCGGCCGCGGTCGCCTACCTGTCATCGGACGCCGCCGCCTATGTCACCGGGCAGACGATCCATGTGAATGGCGGCATGGCGATGATCTGAAGAATTGCTCCTTTCTGCACCGGTCTGAACGGATTGCGCGGGTCAGCCGGGGTTGATAAGGGAGCGCGGCGCCGCCGATCGGGCGGGTGGGCTGTCAATGCTTGCGCGCGCCCAATGACCAGTGACGAGGCGACGCAGCAAAGCGCGCCGGACGAGAGGAACAGGAGCAGTCATGAGCGATATTGCTGATCGCGTGAAGAAGATCGTCGTCGAGCATCTTGGCGTTGAAGAGGACAAGGTGGTCGACAGCGCGAGCTTTATCGATGACCTCGGCGCGGACAGTCTCGATACGGTCGAACTGGTCATGGCCTTCGAGGAAGAGTTCGGTATCGAGATTCCGGACGATGCGGCCGAGAGCATCCAGACCTTTTCTGATGCGGTGAAGTTCATCACCGAGAAGTCCGCCTGAGAGGCGCCTGCCAGCGCCGGGACTGAAGGCGCGGCGCCGATCACGGCGGCCGCGCTTTTCGTATCCGGCGTGCGTGGTCAGCGGGCGCGCGAGGTCCCATAATGGGAGGGACGGTGACACGCGGCACGGGATGCCTCGCGTCACCAGCCGGGTGCAGCGAGACGGCCGCGCAGACGGTCGCGGGAGACGGTAATGCGGCGAGTGGTTGTGACAGGCCTCGGGATGGTGACGCCGCTGGCCTGCGGTGTCGAAGAGACCTGGGCGAGGATCCTTGCGGGGCAGTCGGGCATTAACCGGATAGGCTATTTCGATGCATCGCATCTTCCCTGTCAGATCGCTGGTGAAATTCCGCTTGGCGATGGCAGCGACGGCACCTTCAACCCGGACGATTGGGTTCCGGCGAAGGATCGGCGCAAGTTCGATCGCTTCATTACCTACGCCCTGACGGCGGCTGCGCAGGCCGTGGCCGATAGTGGGTGGCAGCCCGATCGCGACGACGACGAGGCCTGTGAGCGCACCGGTGTGATGATCGGCAGCGGCATCGGTGGCATCGAGTTCATCGCCGACACGGCTGTCACGCTGAAAGAAAAGGGTCCGCGCCGGGTTAGTCCGTTCTTCATTCCCGGAGCGTTGATCAATCTTTGCTCCGGCCAGGTCAGCATCAAGTATGGCTTCAAGGGGCCGAACCATGCCGTTGTCACCGCCTGTTCGACCGGGGCGCACGCCATCGGCGATGCTGCGCGGCTGATCATGTTGGGCGATGCCGATGTGATGCTGGCCGGCGGATCGGAGAGCCCGGTTTGCGAAATCTCGGTCGCGGGCTTTGCCGCCTGCAAGGCGCTGTCGACCGGATACAACGATACCCCGGAGAGAGCGAGCAGGCCTTACGACAAGGGACGGGACGGCTTTGTCATGGGCGAAGGGGCCGGTGTCATGGTTCTTGAAGAGCGCGAGCATGCGTTGGCCCGCGGCGCCAAGATCTATGGCGAGGTCCTGGGCTATGGCTTGTCAGGCGATGCCTTCCATATCACCGCCCCCGCATCGGATGGTGACGGCGGTTATCGCGCGATGGGGGCGGCGCTTCGGAATGCGGGGCTGGACCCCTCGGCTATCGACTATGTGAATGCCCATGGGACATCGACGCCGCTTGGCGATGAGATCGAGTTGGGGGCGGTAGCGCGAATGATGGACGATCATGCGTCGAAGGTGACCATGAGCTCGACCAAGAGCGCATCTGGACACCTGCTCGGCGCGGCTGGCGCCATCGAGGCGATCTTCACCGTGCTGGCCATTCGCGATCAGGTCGCACCGCCGACGATCAATCTGGAAGACCCATCGGTCGAGACGCCAATTGACCTCGTCCCGTTGGAAAAGCGGCCCCGCGAGATCAATGTTGCCCTATCGAACAGCTTCGGCTTTGGCGGCACAAACGCCTCGCTGGTCCTCGGTCGCCATACCACGTGAGGATGCATCGGCCGTCGGGGCGATATCGATGGGGGCTTAAGGCATGGATCAGCTGACGCCGGTCATCGAATGGACGAAGGAGCAGCCTGCGCTCGCGGGTGCGCTTGCGGCAGCGGTTGTTCTCGGCCTCGTCGCACTGCTCTGGGGACCCGTTGGCAAAGTCTTCCGCGTGCGCAATCTGGCGGCTCACGCGCTCACGCTTATGATCGTGGGTTGCTTGGCGCTTGGTTTGACCATTCAGGCGGCAAGTGACCGGGTTACGGCGGCCGGACCACTCGCCGATGAGACGGTGGTGGCGATCCCTCAAGGTGCCGGGCTGCTGCGCATTTCGGAGACCCTGGAAGAGGCCGGGGCCATCGAGAGCGCCACGTTGTTCAGGCTCGCGGCGCGCTATCGCGGTCAGACCACCAGACTGAAATTCGGGGAGTATGCGCTGCCAGCCGGCGCGTCGATGGAGGCGATCCTCGCAAAGCTGACCGAAGGCGATACGATCAGCTACCGGGTGACCGTGGCCGAAGGGAGGACGAGCTGGGAGGTCGTGCAGCTGTTGAACGAGGTGCCGGAACTCACCGGCGAGATCGAATCGATTCCCGCGGAAGGCTCTCTCGCGCCCGACACCTATTTCTTTGCCCGTGGCGATCGCAGGGCTTCGCTGATCCAGCGGATGCAGAAGGCGCAACAGGAGATTCTTGCCAATGCCTGGGCGAACAGGCGGCCTGGCTTGCCCGTCGCCTCACCCGAAGAGGCGCTGATCCTCGCGTCGATAGTGGAGAAAGAGACCGGCGAGGCGGAGGAGCGCCCACAGGTTGCAAGCGTTTTCGTCAACCGGATGCGGATTGGCATGCCGCTCCAGTCCGATCCCACGGTGATCTATGGTGTGACCGAGGGGCGCGGTGGCCTTGGACGCGGGATTCGGCGTAGTGAGCTGCGTGATAGAAATGACTGGAATACCTATGTTATTCCCAGGTTGCCGATCACGCCGATTGCCAATCCGGGACGGGCCGCGATTGAAGCGGTGCTGAACCCGGCCGATACGGAGTTCATCTATTTCGTCGCGGATGGGACGGGCGGGCATACCTTCTCGCGCACCTTGGCGGAGCATAACGCGGCGGTGCGGATCTGGCGGCGGATCGAGGCCGTGCGCGAGGCGGCGAGCCAGAACTGACGCGTTGCGCCCTAGCGTACGGCGCCGACGCAACAGGCGATGGTTGTCGTTGACCCCCCGAACGGTCGATGGCACCCATTTATCCAAGCTAGGCGATCTCACCACAGAGACGTTGAAGGGCCGGTCCGGAAGGAGCGGCCCTTTCTCGTTGCTGGGCCGAGGGCCGCCGGCGGCATGCGGGAGCAGGAGGCCTGATGGTCAAGGAGCGGAAGACTCCGACCCCGATCAAGACCGTGAAGCGCGGTCTGGGCGTCGGGATGCTGCGCCGACGCAAGAGCTATGCGGGCCTTGCGGCTTGCAAGCGGGCAGAGCGGGCGCTGAAGACGGCGGAGGGGTTGTTCGCCTCGCTGGCTGGCGAACTGGAGCGCGAGATGGCGCGGCTGGCACCGAGCATCGCCGAAGCCGACGAGGGATGTGCCAGGCAGCTGCAGGCGCTCTCGCGCCAGACGCAGAAGGCCCTGCAGACGGTACTTGATATCGAGGTGATGATCCTGCGCGAGCGGCGCGGGACGACCGATGCGGCGGCCGAGGAGGCTGGCGTTTTTCTAGATCTGGGAGCGGCGCGTGAGGAGATCGAGAGCCGCCTGGATCGCCTCGCTGCCGCCTGAGGCGCGCGCCGCTTTGCTGGATGGTCTGAGTGCCAATGGCTTGGCGGCGATGCCGTATCTATGGCCGATCTGGGCCCATCCAGACCATCAGCTGGAACCTGAAGGTGCCTGGCAAACTTGGATTATTCTAGGTGGGCGAGGTGCTGGAAAGACCCGCGCTGGTGCCGAATGGGTTCGCAGCCGACTGGAGGGGGCGACGCCACTCAGTGGCGGCGTCTGTCAGAGGTTTTGCCTGCTGGGTGAGACGATCGAGCAGGCGCGCGGCGTGATGGTCGAGGGGGAGAGCGGGATCATGGCGGTCTCGCCGCCGGATCGCAGGCCGGCCTTCAAGAAGGGGATGCTGGTCTGGCCGAGTGGGGCGGTGGCGACGATCGCCTCGGCCTCGAACCCGGAAGCGTTGAGGGGGCCGCAGTTCGACGGGGCATGGAGCGATGAACTGGCGAAGTGGCGGCGCTGTCGCGAAGCCTGGGAGATGCTGCAGTTCTGTCTCAGGCTTGGGGAGGATCCGCGCCAGCTCGTGACCACGACGCCGCGCAACAATCCCGTGCTGATCGAGTTGCTGGCGGCCGCGGGGACGGTGGTGACGCGGGCCGGTACGGCGGTGAACCGAGCGCACCTGGCGCCTGGTTTCATCGAGCGGTTGGAGACGCAGCATGGCGGCACGGCCTTGGCGCGCCAGGAGATCGCCGGTGAGCTCGTGAGCGAGCGCGACGGTGCGTTGTGGCGGCCATCGATGATCGACAGCGCACGGGTCGATGCAGAGGCGGTGCCGCCACTGGACCGGGTTGTCGTGGCCGTCGACCCTCCGGCCTCGGCCGGAGCGGCGGCGGATGCCTGCGGGATCGTGGTGGTGGGGGTGGAGAAGTCGGGCGCGCCGAGGGATTGGCAGATCTATGTGATTGCCGACGAGACGGTGCAGGGGCTGGGCCCGGACGGCTGGGCCCGGGCTGCGGCGGCGGCCTATGAGCGGCACGGCGCATGCCGTCTTGTTGCCGAGGTCAATCAGGGCGGTGCGATGGTCGAGGCGGTGATGCGTCAGGTCGCGCCGAACATCGCGTTCAAGGCGGTGCACGCGGCACGGGGGAAACTGCTGCGGGCAGAGCCTGTGGCCGCGCTTTATGAGCAGGGTCGCGTGCATCATGTCGGTGCCTTTGCCGCGCTGGAGGCCGAGATGTGCGCCTATGTCGGCCCCGAAAAGGGCATCGGCCGCCAGAGCCCCGACCGCATGGATGCGCTGGTCTGGGCGGTCACCGAACTGGTGCTGCGCCCAGGCAGTGAGCCCGGCAAGCCGGGCATCCGGGGGCTTTGAAATCGAAAATCTGGGCCTTGGTGCCGGGAGCGTCGCTCGCGGACGGAGGAGGTGTGCATGGACTTTGACGGCAGTGCGATCGAGGAGGCCAAAGCGTCAGCGCTTGGCGGCATGATCGCGTTCGAACGACCGGGCAGGGCGGTCTTCTCACCGCGCGATGCGGCGACGCTGGCACGGACGGGCTATGGGTCCAACCCTGTGGGTTTCCGGGCCGTGAGGATGCTCTCCGAGGCGGCGGCCAGCGTGCCGCTCTCGGTGATCGAGAACGGCCAGGCCATGGCCGACCATCCGGTGGGTCGGATCCTCGCCTCGCCGAACCCCGGTCAGGATGGACAGAGCCTTCTGGAGGCGGTTTTCGGCCATCTCGCGATCTCTGGGAATGCTTTCCTGGAGGCCGTCGCCCCGCCGGCCGGCGGTTGGCCGGCGGAGCTGCATGTGTTGCGGCCGGACCGCATGGCCGTGGTGCCGGGTGTCGATGGCTGGCCCGAGGGATACGAGTATCGCGTGGGGGGCCGGAAGCATCGGTTCGCCAATGACGGTGCGGTCAGGCCGGTGCTGCATCTGCGCGCCTTCCATCCGACCGATGACCACTACGGCATGGGACCGATGGCGGCCGGCATGGCGGCGGTCGATGTCCATAATGCGGCCGGTCGTTGGGCCAAGGCGCTGCTCGACAACGCGGCGCGTCCCTCGGGCGCGATCGTGTTTGGCGCCAAGGACGGTCGCCAGATGAGCGAGGAGCAGTTCCGCCGGCTGCAGTCGGAGTTGGAGGCCAATCACCAGGGTGTGGGCAATGCCGGGCGGCCGATGCTCCTGGAGGGTGGGCTCGACTGGAAGCCCATGAGCCACAGCCCGAAGGACATGGATTTCCTCGAGACCAAGCATGCCGCGGCGCGCGAGATTGCACTTGCGATTGGGGTGCCGCCGATGCTGCTCGGCCTGCCCGGGGACAACACCTACGCCAATTATCAGGAGGCGAACCGCGCCTTCTATCGCCTGACCGTGCTGCCGGTGGTGATGAAGGTCGCCTCGGCCCTGTCGGCATGGCTTTCCGACCACGCGTCCGCCGTCGGCGGCGCGCGTATCACCCTGCAGCCGGAGCTTGACCGAGTGCCGGCCTTGACGACCGAGCGCGAAGCGCTGTGGCGGCGGGTGGGCGAGGCCGATTTCCTCAGCGTGGCGGAGAAGCGCCGCCTGCTTGGTCTGCCCGCGATCCCACAGGATCTTGGCAATGGTTGAAGCGGGGGCGACAGTGCCGGGGATCGTGCGCGGCTATGCCTCGCGCTTTGGCGAGTGTGACCGGGGCGGCGATGTCGTGGCGCCCGGGGCCTTTCGCCGGGCGCTTGCGCGGCTGAAGGCGCGCGGCGGTCGATTGGCCTTCCTGTGGCAGCACGATCCGGCCCGGCCGATCGGGGTTTGGGACCGGGCGGTAGAGGACCGCGCGGGCCTGCATGTCGAGGGCCGTCTGCTCGAGGGCGTACAGGCCGGGCGCGAAGCGGCGGCGATGCTGTCGGCTGGCGCCATCGATGGCCTTTCGATCGGATACCGCGTGCTGCGCGCCGAGCCTCGCGTCGTGGCGGGGCGGCGCTGTGGCCGGCGCCTTACCGAAATCGATCTTTGGGAAGTGTCGCTGGTGACCTTCCCGATGCTTCCCAGTGCGCGGGCCTCGATCGGTGCGCGCGCGGAGAGCGGCCGGCACAGGCTGGCCGGCAGCCTGGCCCGGGCGGTTGTCGCTCGGGCCGACACGCGCCCGAGCCCGCATGCGCCAGAACGCCGGGGCGACGGCACCTTATCCGACCACAGCAAGCGGGACGAGTAATGAGCGAGAGAACTGAGGGCATGGTGGACGATCTGTCGACAGCGGAAGCATACGAGGGAATGCTGGAGATCGAGCGCGCCAGCGACACGGCGGACGAGGGGAAAGCGGCGATGGCCGCGTTTCTCGACGGGTTCGACAGTTTCAAGAAAGAGATGAGCGGCAAGCTCGGCGCCATCGGCGCGCGGGTCGACGCTCTCGATCGCAAGGCGGTCGCCGGGGCGCGGCCGGCGCTGTCGCGGGCGGGCGAGACGGCGCTGCCGGGCAAAAAGGCCTTTAGCGCCTTTGTGCGGTCGGGCGATGAGGACGGCCTTAAGACACTCGCGCTGGAGAGCAAGGGGATCAACACCAGCAGCCCGCAGCTTGGCGGCTATCTGGTCGATCCCGAGGTGGCGACCTCGATCGAGGCGCAGCTGCGCGGACGGGGCAGCCTGCGCAGCCTGTCGCGCGTCGTGCAGGTTGAGGCCGGCAGCTTTGATGTGCTGATCGACAATGCCGAGCTTGCTGCATCCTGGGCCGACGAGACCGCTGTGGCGACCGAGACCACGGCACCCACTTTCGAGCGGATCTCGGTTCAACTGCACGAGCTGGCGGCCAACCCGCAGGCGAGCCAGCGCCTGCTGGATGACAGTGCCTTCGATGTGGAGGGCTGGCTCGCCGAGCGCATCGCGGAGCGGTTCCGCCGTGCCGAGGCCGCAGCGTTCGTTTCGGGCGATGGGGTCGGCAAGCCCCATGGCTTTCTCGCCAAGACGCAGTTGCCGGATGCCATCTCGAGCTGGGGCACGATCGGCTTTCTGACCACGGGCGTCTCGGGCGGGTTCGACCTGAACGATCCCGGCGATGTGCTGGTGGATCTCGTCTACGCGCTGGGCGCCGAGTATCGCGATGGTGCGGCCTTCGTCATGAACTCGGGCACGGCGGGCGAAGTGCGCAAGATGAAGGACAACCAGGGGCGCTTTCTCTGGGTTGAGGGGATCTCGGACGAGGCACCGGCGCGTCTGTTGGGCTATCCGGTGGCTATCGTGGAGGACATGCCGGACATCGCAGCCGACAGTGCTTCGATCGCGTTCGGTAACTTCCAGCAGGGCTATACGATCGCGGAGCGGCCGGACATTCGTCTGCTGCGCGATCCCTTCTCGGCCAAGCCCAATGTCATGTTCTACGCGACCAAGCGCGTCGGTGGAGACGTGACTGACTACAGCGCGATCAAGGTGCTGAAGTTCAGCGCATAATGCGCGCCGGCCGGCGCCGGGGACGGCGCCGGCCACAGGCTTTTTCCAACATCCAGGAGTGCGCGCCATGCGCCTGACCGAGACGGGTCCCGGCCCGATCCCGACGCCACCGCTGTCGCTCTTCAAGGAGCATCTCCGACTCGGCTTCGGCTTTGCCGACGATGGCAGCGAGGATGTGCTGCTGGGTGAGTACTTGAGGGCCGCCGTCGGCGTCGTCGAACGGCGCACGGCACGGGCGCTCGTGACGCGGCCTTTCGTGCTGAGCGTCTCGGGCCCGGACCGGGATGGCTGCGTGGTCATGCCGGTTGGACCGGTGAGCGCGGTGACCGGCGTCAGCATCGTGGACGGCGTCCTGACCACGGCGCTTGATGTCGGCGATTGGCGCGTGAGCCCCGGGGAGACCGGGCAGCGCGTGGGGCGGGTGTCCGCTCCGCCACCGGTCGTGCCGGCGGGGGGAACACTGCAGATCGCTTTTTTGGCCGGGCTGGCGGCGGATTGGGATGCGGTCCCCGCAGACCTGGCGCAGGCGGTGCTGATCCTGGCCGCGGATTTTTACGCCAGGCGCGGCAGCGAGGGTGTGAAGAGCATCGAGGCGGATCTGCCGGAAGCATTTTTGCGCCTGATCGGGCCCTGGCGCCCGATCAGGGTCTGATCGGGGGCGGGCAATGACACCACGGCTGAGCAGGCGTGTGGCGCTGGAGACGCGTCACGTTGTGGCGGACGGGGGCGGCGGCGAGAGCGCGACCTGGGTGCGCAAGGGCACGCTCTGGGCTTCGTTTCGTCCATCCAGTGGGCGCGAGGGTCTGATCGGAGAGCAGATCGCAAGCCGGGTCTCGCACCGCGTGCGGGTGCGTGGGGCGCCGATCGGTTCGCCAAGGCGACCGCAAGCAGCAGAGCGCCTGCGGATGGGCACGCGCATCTTCGACATTCTCGCGGTGACCGAGGACGATGATCAGGGCGCCTATTTCCTTCTCTGGGTCGTCGAGGGGTCGCTGTCATGACCTATGCGCTTGCCCTGCCGCTGCAGCAGGCGGTGTTTCAGCATCTGTCCGCGGATCCTGGCGTCACAGCGCTTGCGGCCGGCCGTGTCTTCGACGCACCGCCGCAACTGTCGGGCGATGCGGAGGCGGAAGCCGCCTATGCCGTCATTGGCGATGAAAGCGTGCAGGACTGGTCGAGTGCGGACACCGCCGGTGCGGCGCACACGCTCGGCATATCGGTTTTCGCGACCGAGCGCAGTTTCATCGAAGCCAAGCGCCTGGCCGGTGCTGTCTCGGATGCGCTGATCGGGGTGCATCCGGCGATGAGCCGAGGGCGCATCGTGACCATGCGGTTCCTGAGCGCTCGGACGCGCCGCGAACAGCAGGGGCGCGTCAGGCGCATCGATCTGCGGTTTCGCGCGCTGATCGAGGATGACGCCTGAGGGCGATCTTGGCGCCTTTTTGGCGGTCTCAACAGGCTAACGGACAATCACGAACGGGGAATGAGCTGATGGGTGCACAGCGCGGCAAGGACATGCTGATCAAGCTGGACGAAGCGGGGAGCGGCAGTTTCGTCACCGTCGCCGGCCTGAGGGCGAGCAGACTGTCTTTCAACAGCGAGGCGGTCGATGTGAGCACCTCGGAGAGCCAGGGCCAATGGCGTGAGCTGCTGGCCTCGGCGGCACTGCGCTCGGCGCAGGTTTCGGGATCGGGGATCTTCAAGGACGCGGCGTCGGACGCGGCCCTTAGGGCGGTGTTCTTCGATGGCCGGTCGCCGGAATTTGAGTTTGTGATCCCGGACTTCGGCACGGTTACGGGCCCGTTCCAGGTGACCGGTCTCGAATATGCCGGGTCGCATGATGGCGAGGCGACGTTCGAGATCGCGCTGGCGTCGGCCGGGGCGCTGAGCTTTGCGGCTGTGTGAGGTCGTGACTGGGTGGATGAAGGGTAATCCGGCGCGCGGCGAGGTCTCGCTTCGGATCGATGGGCAGGTCTATCGGCTGCGCCTGACGCTCGGCGCCCTCGCGGCGCTGGAAGCCCGCCTGGAGACTGGTGGTCTGGTGGCCTTGGCGGAACGCTTTGAGAGCGGGCGGGTCGGTGCCACCGAGGTCGCGGCGGTGTTGGCGGCAGGGTTGTCGGGTGCGGGTGAGGCACTTGATGAAGATGCTGTCATGGCCGCCGAGATCGAGGGGGGTGCCGCCGGCGCGCTTCAGGCGGCGCTGACGCTGCTCGCCCGGAGCTTTGGATCTCTGTGAGCGCGGCAGGCAGATGGGACTGGGACGCGCTCATGCGGCTTGGGCTCGGCGCGCTGCGGCTGGATGCAGCGGCTTTCTGGTCGATGACACCGGTTGAGTTTCAACGCGCGCTTGAGGGCGCGGGGCTGATCGCGGTCGGCGGGCAGGCGCCTGATCGGGCGATGCTGGATGCCCTGATCGCCGAGTTTCCGGACAGGCCGAAAGAGGTGGGGATGAGGGATCATGGATACCGATGACGGACTGAGCAGCGCCGCGGATCTGGCACGCATACTGGGTGATCTGCGTTTCCAGTCTTCCGGACTGGCGGACGAGCTGACCGAGGCTGCGCGCCAGATGCGCGAGCTTGATGGCGGTGCGGTGCGGCTGTCGCGCTCTCTCGGAGGCTCGCTTCGTCGGGCGTTCGACAGCGCGGTGTTCGGGGGCAACCAACTTGGCGATGTACTGCGCGGTCTGGGTCGCTCGGTGGCAGGCAAGGCGCTGGATGTGGCGCTTGGCCCGGTGCAGGGCGCGCTTGGCAAAGGACTGACGAGCACTGTTGGCGTGATCGGTGGTGCCGTGGGCTCGCTGCTGGGGTTCTCGCGCGGCGCAGGCTTCAGCGCAGGACGCGTGCGCGCCTTTGCCGAGGGTGGCGTGGTCAACGGGCCCACCGCCTTTCCGATGCGCGGCGGTGTCGGATTGATGGGCGAGGCAGGACCCGAGGCGATCATGCCGCTCACCCGCGGCCCGGATGGAAAGCTGGGAGTGAGGGCGGCTGGTGCGGGCGCGCGCCCCTCGATCGTCGTCAACATCCAGACGCCGGATGTCGAGGGGTTTCGCCGGTCGCGCCCACAGGTCGCGGCGCAGGTCGCACGGCTTGCGGGACTGGGCGAGCGGCGGTTGTGACTGAGTGTGAAAGGCGGACGGAATGAGTTTTCATGACGTGCTTTTCCCGACGGCGATCAGTTTCGGATCGACCGGCGGGATCGAGCGACGCACCGAGGTCGTGCGGCTGGTCAACGGATACGAAGAGCGAAACACGCCTTGGGCTGGGTCACGGCGGCGTTTCGAGGCCGGGCTTGGGGTGCGTTCGCTGGATGATCTGCACGGTGTCGCTGCGTTCTTCGAGGCGCGCCGCGGTCGCCTTCACGCCTTTCGCTGGCGCGATTTTCTCGATGACCGATCGGGGATGCCGTCTCAGACCGTGGCGCCAACGGACCAGGTGATCGGGACCGGTGATGGGGTGGAGGCGGCCTTTCAGCTGATCAAGAGTTATGAGCCCGGCGCACACGCGGTTACGCGCACCATCACGAAACCGATCGATGGTAGTGTGCGAGTGGCCGTCGACGGCGTCGAGGTCGCTGCAAGCGTCGAGACGTTGACCGGTATTGTGACGCTGGCGGTGGCGCCGGCGGCTGGCGCGGTGGTCTCGGCCGGTTTCCGATTCGATGTGCCCGTCCGCTTCGACAGCGACACGCTGGAGGCGAACCTTTCGGCCTTTGAGGCCGGTGAGGTGCCATCGATCCCCGTCATTGAGGTCTTGGGCTGATGCGCGCGGTTCCTCCCGCCCTGCAGGCGCGTCTCGATACCGGATGCACGACGCTCTGTCGTTGTTGGCAGCTCGAGCGGCAGGACGGTGTGCGCCTCGGTTTCACCGATCACGACCGCGATCTCACCTTCGACGGGTTGGTGCACCGGGCCGCGTCGGGCCTGACGGCATCCGCGGCCACGGCCTCGCTCGGTCTCAGCATCGACACGCAATCGGTTGAGGGCGCCTTGCAGGGCGATGCCATCGACGATGCCGATATCGAGGCGGGGCGCTACGATGGAGCGGTGATCCGGCAGTTCTTGGTGGACTGGCAGAGTGTCGATATCCGCCTGCTGCAGTCGGTGGGCACGCTTGGGGCGATCACGCGGCGGGGGGCGGCGTTCGAGGCGGAGGTCTTGGGGCTTTCGGCCGCGCTCAACCAACCCGTCGGGCGTACCTTCATGCGGCGGTGCTCGCAGGTGCTGGGTGATAGTCGCTGCGGCGTCGACCTCGATGATCCGTCATTTCGCGGCACCGGCGTGGTCGAAGCGGTTGAGACACCGGCACGGGTGCGGGTGACGGGCCTGGCCGCCTTTGATGCCGGTTGGTTCGAGGGTGGCATCGTTTCCTGGACCGAGGGGGCGGCCGCAGGCCTGACCGGTGCGGTGCGCTATCACGGTCTGACCGACGGTGCCGCGGTGATCGAGACCTGGGGCGATCTGCCGGCCGGTGTCGACGCCGGCTCGGCGTTCTCGATCCGTGCCGGTTGCGACAAGCGCATTGAAACCTGTGCTGGTAAGTTCGGCAACCTCTCGAACTTCAGGGGATTTCCGCACATGCCGGGCGACGACTGGGCGGCCGGCTATCCCGACGAAGGGGGCAAGCATGACGGTGGATCGCTCTTCAATGACCGCTGAGGGTGACGCCATCGTCAGTGTGGCACGTCGGTGGATCGGTACGCCCTACCACCATCAGGCCAGTCTTGAGGGTGTTGGATCGGATTGTCTGGGCCTTGTACGCGGTATCTGGCGCGAGATGATCGGCCCGGAGCCGGAAGAGATCCCGAGCTACTCGCCTCACTGGGCTGAGAGTGGGGGCGCAGAGACGCTGCTGGACGCGGCGCGACGCCAAATGCGGCCGCTGTCTCGTGAGGCGGCTGCGCCGGGCGACGTGTTGGCGTTTCGCATGCGGCGCGGCGGTCTTGCCAAGCATCTCGCTGTGCTGGTCGAGGGCGATGTGCAGGCGGGGCGGATCGTGCATGCCTATGAGGGTCACGCGGTCTGCGAGACCGCGCTTGGTAAGGCGTGGTCGCGACGGATCGCCGGCGCCTTTCGATTTCCTGTTGGAGAGACTTGATGGCGACGCTTCTTCTCGCCGCTGCGGGCAGTGCCGTTGGTGGTGCCATCGGTGGTTCGATCCTCGGGGTCGGGGCCGCAACAATCGGGCAGGCGGCCGGCGCGGTTGTGGGTGGTCTGCTGGACCAGAAGCTCCTGGGGCGCGGCTCGCGCTCGGTCGATGTTGGTCGCGCGCGCTCGCTCAGACTGCAGACCTCGACCGAGGGGACGCCGGTGCCGCGGGTCTATGGTCGGATGCGTCTGAGCGGCACGGTGATCTGGTCGACGCGGTTCCTCGAGCGCGTCACCGAGCGGCGTGAAGGCGGCAAAGGCGGTGGCGGCAGCAGCACCAAGGTTCGGGAATACAGCTATTCCATCAGCCTTGCGATCGCTGTCTGTGAGGGCCCGATCGACCGGGTGGGACGCATCTGGGCCGACGGCAAAGAGATCGATGTTCGCTCGGTTACGTACCGCGTCTACACCGGCGACGATGCGCAGGGGCCAGATCCAAAGATCGAGGCCGTCGAGGGGTCGGGGAATGTGCCGCACTATCGTGGCACGGCTTATGTGGTGTTCGAAGACCTGGCCCTTGGCGCCTACGGCAACCGGATACCGCAGTTTTCGTTTGAGGTGTTCCGTGCGCCGGGCCGGGATGCCGGGGGACTTGCCGGGGGACTGGACCCGGCCGCACAAGGTGAGCCGCTCACCGAGCTGATCGAAGCCGTTGCGCTCTCTCCCGGGACCGGTGAGTTCGCGCTGCACGACGCGGTGCATCGCTATGTGGGGCCGGGGGGCAGCACCTCTGCGGCGAATGTCGCGACGACCTCGGGCAAGGCTGATCTAGAGGTCGCGCTGGATCAGTTGCAGGCGGATCTGCCGGCCTGCAAGTGCGTCTCTCTCGTCGTGTCGTGGTTTGGCGATGATTTGCGATGCGGGCGCTGCACGATCCGGCCGAAGATCGAGAAGGCCGGGCGCAGAAGCATTCCAACCTCGTGGACGGCATCCGGGCTGACGACAGACACGGCGGGACTGATTAGCCAGGACGCTGACGGGACCCCGATCTATGGCGGGTCGCCGTCGGATGCGTCGATCATTGCGGCAATCGAGGCGCTGAAAGCGCGCGGCCTCGAGGTGATGGTCTATCCCTTCATCCTGATGGACGTGCCGTCGGGCAATGGACGGCCGGATCCCTATGACGAGGCTGCCGAGCAGTCGGCGCTGCCCTGGCGCGGGCGGATCACCTTGGACAAGGCGCCCGGGCAGCCCGGGAGTAGTGATCAAACGGCTGCGGCCGCGGCAGACGTGGCGGCCTTCTTCGGCACTGCCGCGCCATCGGACTTCGATCTCACCGGCACGCTGCCGGTGTTTCACGGCGCGGCGGGCGACTGGGGTCTGCGCCGCTTCGTGCTGCATCTGGCGGCCTTGGCGGAGATCGCGGGCGGGGTCGACGCCTTTTGCATTGGCAGCGAAATGCGCGGGCTGACCCAGATCCGCGATGGGCGGACGAGCTATCCCGCGGTGGAGGCGTTCAGGCAACTGGCGGGCGACGTCAAGTTGCTGTTGCCGGGTGCCAAGCTGACTTATGCGGCGGACTGGAGCGAGTACTTCGGCCATCATCCCGCCGGTGGATCGGGTGATCACCTTTTCCATCTCGACCCGCTTTGGGCGGATCCCGCAATCGATTTCGTTGGGATCGACGATTATATGTCGTGTTCGGACTGGCGCTATTATCCGGCGCACCTCGACGCGGCATCCGGCGTGAAGTCGGTCTATGCGCTCGACTATCTCACCTCGAACGTGGCGGGCGGGGAGAACTTCGACTGGTATTACGCCAGTGACGCGGATCGCCTCGCCCAGGTCCGGACGCCGATCGTCGATACACAGCACGGCGAGGACTGGATCTTCCGTCCCAAGGACATCGAGGGGTGGTGGGAGAATGCGCATTACAACCGCGTCGGCGGGGTGAGGCAAACGACGCCGACGGCCTGGCTGCCGGAGATGAAGCCGGTGCGCCTGACCGAAACCGGCTGCTCGGCGATCGATTTGGGTGCTAACCAGCCGAATGTGTTCCTCGATCCGAAAAGCTCGGAGAGTGCCCTGCCGCATTTCTCGCGCGGGGTGCGCGATGATGAGATGCAGCGGCGGTTCCTGCAGGCCAAGATCGGGTATTGGCGCGACCACGGGAGCCGGGTGTCGTCGGTCTATGGCGGTCCGATGCTGGAGGCCGATGGGATCTATGTCTGGACCTGGGATGCGCGGCCCTGGCCGGCCTTTCCCAACCGGACGGCGACCTGGGCGGATGGGCCGAACCATCGACGGGGCCATTGGATCACGGGGCGCGTGACGGCCTCGAGCCTCGCTGAAACGGTGGCGTCCATCTGTGCGCGAGGCGGTGTTGCGGACTGTGATGTTAACGATCTGCACGGTGCGCTGACCGGGTATCTGGTGGACCGGCCGGCGACGGTGCGCGAGGCGCTTCAGCCCCTGATGACGGCCTTTGGTTTCGATGCATTCGAGAGCGGCGGTCGCATCGTCTTTCGTATGCGAGGCACGGGCCCCGATGCGGTGATCAACACTGATCGGCTGATCGAGGTGTCGGACCACGGCTATGCGGTTGAGCTGACGCGCGAGGCCGAGGGGGAGAGTGTGGACGGTGTCCGGTACACGTTTCTGGATGCCGAAAGCAGCTACGAGACCGCCACGGTCGAGGCGCTGCTCACAGGCAGCGCGGGCATCGGGGTCGAGGACAGCAGCGCGCTGATTGCGATGCCCCGGAGCCAGGCACAGGGTGTCGCCAATCGCTGGCTGGCCGAGGTCACGGGTGCACGCGACGAAGCGACCCTGGCGTTGCCGCCATCGATGCTTTCCTTGGAAGCGGGCGATGTCGTGGTCATCGATGATACCAGCCGGCAATGGCGGGTGGAGCGGGTCGAGCGCGGCGAAGCATCGTCGCTGGAGCTGACGCGGATCAATGCTGCGCAATATCTGCCTTCGGCGAGCGAGGAGAGCAGTACCAGTGTAGACGGCATCCTCGTTCCCGGTCCGGTGGAGGGCATCTTTCTCGATCTTCCCCTGGCGAGCGATGGTGAGGATACGGGTGCGCGCGTGGTTGCCTCCGCCGCACCATGGCCGGGTGCCATCGACCTGTACCGGATCAGCGAAGGCGGCTCATTCTCGGTCGTTGGGCAACAGCGACGGCCGGGGTTGACGGGGGTCGTGGCGACCACGCTGCAGCCCGGCGTGGCGGGATACTGGCAGCGGGTCTCGTTTGAGGTCGAGATGATTGAGGAGAGGGTGTTCTCGGTCTCCCGGCTCGACGTCCTGGCAGGGGCCAATGCCCTAGCCGTGGAGACAGCCCCCGGTCTCTGGGAGATCCTGCAGTTCAGGGAGGCGCTGCTGGTTGGCCCGCATCGCTATCGCCTGTCACATCTGCTGCGTGGACAACGTGGCACGGAAAGTGCGGCCGGGGCGGAGATTGCGCCAGGGGCGCGGGTCGTTGTGCTGGACGATGCGGTGCTGGCGCCGCCGATCGGTATCGAAGACCTTGGCATCAACGTGACCTATGCCTTTGGGGACAGTCGGCTGTCTCCCGATGATCCTGCCTACACGCGATCCGTGGCCACACCCGCGGGCAGGGGATTGGTGCCCTATTCGCCGGCGCATCTGCGGCTAAGCCATCAAGGCGATGACACCGTGTTCTTTTGGATCAGGAGAACGCGGATCGGCGGAGACAGCTGGTTCGGCACGGATGTCCCGCTGGGAGAAGAAGCTGAGCGCTACGCGGTCGAGGTGCGCGAGGGCGGCGGGCTGAGGCGCTCGCTGAGCGTGAGCGAGCCGCGCTTTGTCTATGACGCGATGATGCGTGCCGAGGACGGGATTACGGGACCCTATTCCGTGAGGGTCGCGCAGCTGTCGGTCCTGATGGGTGCGGGTGAGTGGAGGAGCATCGAGGTCGATGACTGAGACGATGAGACTGGGGCTGACACTGCTCGAGGCCGCGCAGGCACAGAAGCATGTGACCGTGAATGAGGCACTGCTGCGCCTCGATGCCGGTATGGCGGTCACGGTGGACGGTGTCGGTATCGACGCCCCGCCGAGCGTTGTGGACGGCGCCGTCTACATTGTAGGCGTTGCGCCGACGGGTGACTGGTCCGGCCATGCGGGAGACATTGCCTATGGCATCGGTGGGGGCTGGGCGTTCGTTACCCCTGGCGCTGGAAGGCGCGTCAGCACTGGACTTGGCGGCGACGAGTACGTCTATGACGGCCAAGCATGGCGCCGGGGCTTCGTGGCAGGGGCGGCGAGCGGGGCCTACACCGCCATGCGCGTGCTTGAGGTTGATGAGACGCTTACTCCTGGCGCGAGCCATGTGACGGCGGCGGTAATCCCGGCCGGATCCTTGGTGATCGGTGTGACCGGACGCGTGACCGAAGCTCTTGGCGGTGCGACGAGCTGGATGCTGGGCGTAGCCGGCGCCGATGATCGCTATGGCAGTGGTCTCGGCGCGGGCGCTGGGTCTTACGCGCTCGGCTATACCGGATCACCCTTGGCCTATTACGCAGAGACGCCGCTGGTCATGACCTCGGGCGACGCCCCGTTTAGTAGCGGACGCGTAACTCTCTGCGTTCATCTCATTGAAATCTTCCCGCCAGTCGCCTTGTAGTAAGGATCGCGAGCCGGCGGGAGAGCCACCAATGACCGATGCCGTCCACGATGGACCTGTTTCGAGCCTCGATCCGACCTGGGCCGAGATCAGGCGGGAGGCGGAGGGGATCACGCGTGACGAGCCGCTGATGGCGGGTCTCGCGCATTCGGCGGTGCTGCATCATCAGAGTTTCGAGGCGGCGCTGTCGCATCGGATCACAGTGAAGCTCTCGACCGACGAGATGCCACCGATGCTGCTGAGGGAGTTGGTCGACCGGGCTATTGAAGAGGATCCGCGGATAGGATCCGCGGCGCGAGCGGATTTGTCCGCTGTCTATGATCGTGACCCGGCCTGCGAGCGCCTGGTGCAGCCGCTGCTCTATTTCAAAGGCTATCTCGCACTGCAGTCGCATCGCATCGCCCATCAGCTCTGGGTGACCGGCCGGCGGGACGTCGCGTTGTATCTGCAGATGCGGGTGTCGGAGATGTTCTCCATCGATATCCATCCGAATGCGCGGATCGGGCAGGGGATCATGATCGACCATGCCCATTCCATGGTAATCGGGGAGACGGCAGTCGTTGGTGACGATGTCTCGATGCTGCACGGCGTCACGCTCGGTGGTACCGGCAAGGTCGGCGGCGATCGTCATCCAAAGATCGGCGCCGGCGTGCTCATCGGTGCGGGCGCCAAGGTGCTGGGCAACATCCACGTCGGCGCCTGCTCGCGCGTTGCCGCGGGCAGTGTGGTGCTGAAAGACGTGCCGCCCAACACGACGGTCGCTGGTGTGCCGGCACGGCCCGTGGGCGAGGCGGGATGCTCGCGCCCGTCACAGATGATGGATCACCATCTGATGGCTGCCGAGGACATCGTCCCCGACTGCTGAGGCGGTCAGACGGTTGCCCGCCTGCGGCGTCCCTCGCGACGGCCGCGGGCGCCTGTCTCAGCTTCACCGCCTCTCGAAGCGGCTTCGGCGGCGCGGTTGAAGCGGATCCAGTTTGCGCCATTTGGATCGCTCGCCATCAGGAGATCGGCGGCCATGATCGCCTCCTGCTCCTTGGACGGGCTTGCCGTCTGCGAGCCGAGCCCGAGAAGCGGAGCGAGCGCTGCGGGGTCGATACCGTCGGGCACCGTGATACCGAGCGCGGCCAAGGCCGCCACCCGCTCGGCGATCTTTTTATCCGACGCGCCGAGTTGAACCGGGTTCATGATGGCCGATGTCATACCGGCGCCGATCGCCATTGGGAGAAAGGCGTTGTTGATGCCGTGCCGGTTCGGCATCCGGAACGAGATGTTGGACGCGCCACAGGTGGTGTTGACACCAAGATCTTCGCGCAGGCGGCGCACCAAGGTGAAAACCTGCTGGCCGGCCGTCGCCATCGCACCGATCGGCATAACCAGCGGATCGACCACGATGTCGTGGGCCGGGATGCCGAAATCGGCAGCGCGCTCGACGATTTTCTTGGCCACCGCGAAGCGGATCTCGGGGTCTTCCGAGATGCCGGTATCGTCGTTGGAGATGGCGACGACCGGCACGTTGTACTTCTTCACCAGCGGCAGCACCGCTTCCAGCCGATCCTCTTCGCCCGTCACTGAATTCAGGAGGGGCCGACCCTCGGCGGTCTGCAAACCAGCCTCCAGCGCGCCGGGGACCGAGCTGTCGATACAGAGCGGTGTGTCCGTCACGGCTTGCACCGTCTCCACCAGTCTCTTCATCAACGGCGGTTCGACAAAGTTGTTGTCGGCGTAGCGCGGATCTTCGGCCATCTTGTTCGAGAAGACCGCGCCCGAGTTGATGTCGAGCACGCTCGCGCCGCAGCGTGTCTGTTCCAGCGCATCTTTTTCGACAATCGAGAAGTCGCCTGCCTCAAGCTCGAGATTGAGCTTCGCCCGACCTGTCGGGTTGATACGCTCCCCGATGACGCAGAAGGGCTGATCGAAGCCCATCACCACGGTCTTGGTCTTCGATTCGATCACGGTGCGGGTCATCAGGGTCCCTTACGATGCGGGGTGGCGTTGTCGTGCGAGTGTCAGGAGCGCGCGGTAGCGGCCCTGGCTGCGCCGGCATCCAGTTCACGTGCCCAGTCAGCCGATGCCTTGATCCCGCCAAGCGGGAACAAATGAACCTGCGCTATCGGGAAGGCCGGGTTATTCGATCGCTCCGCCGCCAAGCCGCGGATCACCTCGTCTGGCGCGAAGGGCAGCAGCAGCTTGGTCACGTCGGCCGCTCGGCGCTGCAGCACGCGGAGTGACGGGCCGACGCCGCAGGCCATCGCGAACTTGATGAGCGTCTGCAGTTTGGCCGGGCCCGCGAGCCCGATATGCACCGGCAGGGTGACCCCCGCCTCGGCCAAACGCCGCGTCCACGCAATGACCGGATCAGCCTCGAAGCAGAACTGCGTCACCACCGCCATCTCGGCATCGGTGCTGTCACGCCAGGCCTGTTTCAGGCGCAGCGCTTCCATGACGACGCGCTCACCGCCGTCGGTGTCGATATCACGGTTGCCTTCTGGATGGCCGGCCACGTGGATGCGCCGATAGCCATGGCGGTCAAAGAGCCCGCTGTCCATCAGCTGTAGGGCGTTGTCGTAGTGGCCCTTCGGCGTTGTTAGCCCGCCTCCCAGCACCAAAGCACTCTCGATACCGGCCTCGTCGGCGTAGCGGCCGATCATCCTCTCCAGTTCGGCTTGGTCGCGGATCACACGCGCCGGGAAATGCGGCATGACCTCAAACCCCTCGGCCGAGATCCGCTTGGCGGTCGCCAGCATGTCCTCGAAGGGGGTGCCGTCGAGATGGGCCACATAGACGCGCGTGCCTGCTGGCAAGATCGCGTCAAACCGGTCGATCTTGGCGGCGGTGCGCGGCATCACCTCGATGGAAAAACCGCGCGTGAAGGCCGCGACGCCACCATCGCCGCGGTTCTTTCGATGGCTGGCAAAGCTTAGGATGCTGGCCATGGGTTCTCCCTTCAGGTGTTCGCCGACCAGCCGCCTTGGGCGATCAGTTCCTTGATCTTCGCGGCATCGTATTCCGCATCGAGCCGCGCGGCCGTCTGTTCCGCGACCGTTTCGATATCGCCGTCGACATCGACCGGGTCGCCGCGACGCCATTCTGCAAGATAGGTATCGCTGTCGCGCGCGCCGACCTTCATCGCGCATCTGTCAATGGCCTGCTCGAAGCGCTCGGGCAGAACGCGCTTCGCGGCCTTCCGACCCGCTTTCACGACCACCTGTGCGGGAATATCCCGCCAGAATACGATGCTGAGCTTCGCCATGATGCCCTCCGCCTTCGTTCCAGCGATAGGGCGCCGAGCGCTGCGGCGATGTGGTGATTTCGACCAGAAAAGCTCGATCTGCGACACCGCCGAGAAAGTCGTCGTAAAGTGCCTAAGACGCGGAAGCCGGATCCGCCGCTTGAAGCCACGCGCGCGCTGCAGTACTTTTCGCGCCAGCGAAAGGTGGACATGATGGCCGGCACAGCGCCCACGATCAGCTTCGAGTTTTTTCCGCCGAAGACACCTAAGTCAGCGGCAGCACTCTGGCAGTCGGTTGAGCGGCTGGCCCCGCTTGGCCCGTCTTTCGTCTCGGTGACTTACGGGGCAGGCGGCACGACACGCGACCGGACGATGTCTGCGATCCTTGCCATGGTGCAGCGGGCACAGCTGACGGTCGCCGGTCACCTGACATGCGTGGGTGCCAGCCGCGATGACGTGCTGCGGGTTGCCCAGAATTATGCACGCCTCGGCTGCCGCCGCATTGTTGCGCTTCGCGGTGATCCGCCGGCCGGTCACGGCCCTTTCACGCCCGAGCCCGATGGTTTCGCCAGCTCGGTGGAGCTGATCGAAGCGCTCGCCGCGGATGGGCAGTTCGAGATCACCGTCGGCGCCTATCCCGAGAAACATCCCGAGGCGGCCGATCATGCCGCCGACATCGCTTATCTGAAGCGCAAGGTGGATGCCGGGGCCACCTCGGCGATCACGCAGTTCTTCTTCGAGAACGAGACGTTCCTGCGCTTCCGCGATGCTTGCGTCAAAGCCGGCATCGACGTGCCGATCCTACCGGGAATCCTGCCTGTCGACGATTTTGATAAGATGGTCAGTTTCGCAGCGCGTTGCGGCACGAGCGTACCGGGCTGGATGCATGACGCCTATGCCAATGCCGAGGATGACGAGGCGCACGACCTGCTCTCTCTCGCCATCGCGGCGGAGCAGTGCGATGGCCTGATGCGCGAGGGGGTGGACCACATCCACATCTACACCCTCAACAAGCCCGACATGCCCTTCCAGCTTTGCCGCGCGATCGGTGTGGAGCCGCAGGCCGCCCGCCTCGCTGAAGCCGGAGGTTGATGCGTCGGTCCTGGCGAGCTGCTTCGCTTGCAGCCCATGCCCGGCAGTCCCTATGTTCAGGGGACAAGGAAGGGACCGCGCAGCATGGACGGCGCAGAAATCAGCAGTGATGCGACGGCTAGCGCCACGGGGAATGGTCGCGATGGGGCAAGCGCTTGCAAGGCACGCGGTCCCATCGCTGCCCTCGATCTCGGCACCAACAACTGCCGTCTTCTGATCGCACAGCCTCAGGGCGAGGATTTCCGCGTCATCGACGCGTTCTCGCGACCCGTCCGCTTGGGCGAGGGGATGGAACAGCACCGTGTCCTCTCCCGTGTGGCGCAGGATCGCGCGATCAAGGCGCTACGCATCTGCGCGGGTAAGCTTCGCCAGCACCGGGTTGCCGGCTGTCGGCTGATCGCGACCGAGGCCTGTCGCCGCGCCGAGAACGGCCGCAGTTTCGCGCGCCGCGTCAGGCGCGAGACCGGGCTCACGCTGCGCATCGTCTCGGCCGAGGAAGAAGCCCGCTTTGCCGTCGCGGGTTGCGCGCCACTGGTCGATCCCGAGGCCGAGCAACTGCTGGTCATCGATATCGGCGGCGGGTCGACCGAACTTATTTGGGTCGACCTCTCCGCGACGACGGCTGCTAAGCGGCGCGCCCTCGTCAAAGCGCTCGCGCCTCTGCTGCCGGGCGATGATTGCGAGAATTGCCGCGCGGCTGAAACCCATGTGTCCGACTGGCGCTCGGTGCCATTCGGCGTGTCGACGCTGCATGACCGTTTCGCTGGCATCACCGATGACCGCGCACGCTATGACGCCATGGCGGCAAGCTTTGCCGAGGCACTTGCCGGTTTCAGACCGCTCGAGACCTGCGATCGTGCCGGCCAGTGCCGTAAGCTACAGATCATCGGCGTCTCGGGCACGGCAACGACGTTCGGTGCCCTCCATCTCGGCCTGCGCGTCTATGATCGCACCAAGGTTGACGGTCTCTGGCTCGATTGCAGCGATGCCCGCGCCGTCACCGAAAGACTGCTCGGTCTCGGTACGGGCGGGCGCGCACGCTGCCCCGGCATCGGGCGTAACCGGTCTGAATTGGTCATCTCGGGCGCCGCGATCCTGTCGACGGTGCTCGATACCTGGCCGACACGGCGCCTGCGCATCGCCGATCGGGGCCTTTGCGAAGGGATGCTGTACGGTCTTTTGCACCATCAGAAACTGATCGCTGGCTGATGGCGCGGGGACGGACAGGTAGCGGCGCAGGCGGCGCCGATGGCGGCGCACGGCCACGCAAATCCGGCGCAAGAACCGGCGCAAAGCCTGGGGGCAAAGCCGGCCCGCAACCGGGTGCCTCGGGTCGCGGCCAGAGGGCGCTGCACGAGAAGGTCAAGACCGCCAAGGGGCGAAAGCTGTCGTCGACGCTCTGGCTCGAACGCCAGCTGAACGATCCTTACGTGCGCCGTGCCCGGGCCGACGGCTATCGCGGCCGCGCCGCCTACAAGCTGATCGAGATCGACGACAAGTTCCGTTTCCTCGCAGCCGGCAAACGCGTCGTCGACCTAGGCTGCGCGCCGGGCGGCTGGTGCCAGGTCGCCGTCGCTCGCGTGAACGCGGACGGCAGCCGAAAGGGGCGACCACGGGGTCATATTCTCGGCGTCGACATCCAGGAGGTCGAGCCCATCGCCGGCACCGATCTCATGGTGCTGGACTTTCTCGACGAGGGCGCGGAGGACGCCGTGCGCGCCCGTCTCGACGGCCCAGCCGACGTGGTGCTCTCCGACATGGCCGCCGCCTCCTCTGGCCACCGTCCGACGGATCATCTGCGCATCGTTGCCCTCGCCGAGGCCGCGGCCGAGTTCGCGATCGACGTGCTTGAGCCAGGCGGGACGTATGTTGCCAAGGTCCTGCAGGGCGGCACGGAGGGCGATCTGCTGAAGCGCCTCAAACAGTGTTTCGCCAAGGTCCAGCATTTCAAGCCGCCGGCCAGCCGCAAGGACTCCGCCGAGATGTATGTGGTCGCGACCGGTTTCCGCCCGGCCGATCCGGTCGCCACGGACGACACGCCGTGACGCCATCTGTCCGGCCACGCACCCCCTGCAATGCGGTCAGGCCCCTTAGGTTCTCCGGAGCACCACTCTGCTTCCGTGAGCTTTGAGAAGCGAATCCCCGATCTGCGCCCGACGATCTTCAGCATTTTGCGCACGAAAGACGATCCTAGGCGCACCGGAGTGCACCCCGCTCCAGCACGGCAATCATCCCCGGTGGCCTCTGGCGTGGAAGATGAAGCCCAACAGGTTCAGCAGCACCTGCGCCGCCAGGATCGCCGTGGAGCCCGTCTGGTCGTAGTCCGGCGCCACCTCGACAAGGTCGACGCCCACGATCTCGTGGCGCTTTGCCAACGCTTGCAGCATCTCCAGCACGTCATAGTAGAGAAAACCGCCATGGCTCGGTGTGCCGGTCCCGGCGGCGATGGAGGGGCAAAAGGCGTCGATATCGATCGTCACATACACGCTTGCGCCCTTCGGCACCCGCGCGATCACGCCGTCTGCCCCCAGCCGCCGCGCCTGGCGCACACTCAGGATGTCCGAACCCATCGCTCGGGCATCGTCATAGCCCTCCCGCGCGGTGGAGCTGACGTTGCGAATGCCGATCTGAGTCAGGCCAGTGACATAGTCGCGCTCGGCGGCCCGGCGCATCGGGTTGCCGTGCCCGTATTTGACCCCATGACGCACATCGACGAAATCCAGATGCGCATCGATCTGCACCACGTGGATCGGCCCTTGCCCGTCGAACGCCGCAATGGCCGGGATATTGATCGAGTGATCGCCCCCAATCACCACTGGCATTGCCCCCGCGCCGAGCGCCGCGCGCACGCCGGCCTCGATGTTCGCGTGGCTCGTGACGGTGTCGGTATGCACGATATCCGCGTCGCCCATATCGACGATCCGCACGCTTTCCGGCAGATAGACAGCATCGTCCTCGTGGTCGTAAGCCCCTGCATGTCCGAAGGAAAACAGGGTCGACGCCTCGCGCACCGCGCGTGGCCCAAACCGGGCGCCCGCCCGCCACTGAGTGCCCGCATCGAAGGGCGCACCCAGCACGGCCACATCGGCTTTCAGCGCCGCCCAGTCGCTGACGAAGGGCCGCTTGCCAAAGGTGCAGATCCCCGTGAACGGCAGGTCGAGCCGCCCCCCATCATAGCCGTGACCCGCCATCGCCCTGCGCCCTCCTGTACTGCGCCCTCCTGTACTGCCGCGCCCATCTAGGAGCGCATCGCGCAGCCTCGCAACATCGTCAGGGTTGTCGTTCCGATCCGCCACCGATCACGACCCTTGCTACGCTGGAGACACGCCTTTCCAACGGCGGAGCGGCATGCAATAGAGCGGCGCACTCAACCCGATGGGCAGTAGGAGACCGGGGCAGTGCAGATCCGCGAAGCGCTCACCTTTGACGATGTCTTGTTGGTGCCCGGCGCGTCCGAAGTGATACCGGCAGACGCCGATCTCCGCACCCGCATCACGCGCGAGATCGACCTGAACATCCCGCTGGTCTCCTCGGCGATGGACACCGTGACCGAGGGGGCCATGGCCATCGCCATGGCGCAGGCAGGCGGGCTTGGCGTGATCCACCGCAACCTCGACCTCGAGGCGCAGGCAGCCGCTGTCCGGCAGGTCAAACGTTTCGAGAGCGGGATCGTCTATGAACCGATCACGCTTGGCCCCGACCAGACGCTGGCCGATGCGCAGGCCCTGCAGGAGCGCTACCGGATCACCGGCTTCCCGGTCGTGGAGCCCGGTGGCCGCCTTGCCGGCATCCTGACCAACCGCGACATGCGTTTCTCCGAGGACCCGACAATCCCGGTCCGCGAGCTGATGACGTCATCGAACCTCGCCACCGTCAGCGAGCCCGTCGATCTGGACGAGGCCAAGCGTGTGATGCAGGCCCGGCGTATCGAAAAGCTGTTGGTCGTCAATGGTGAGGGGCACTGCACCGGCCTGCTGACGGTCAAGGATATCCAGAAGGCCGTGCTCAACCCCTATGCCTGCAAGGATGCTATGGGCCGCCTGCGTGTCGCCGCCGCCTCCACGGTAGGCGATGCCGGCTTCTCGCGCTCCGAGGCGCTGATCGATGCGGGCGTCGACCTTGTGGTCATCGATACCGCCCATGGCCACTCAAAGGCTGTGGCCGAGGCCGTGACGCGCGTGAAAAAGCTCTCCAACGCCGTGCAGGTGGTTGCGGGCAATGTCGCAACGGCCGAGGCGACGCGCGCGCTGATCGATGCCGGGGCCGATGCGGTGAAGATCGGCATCGGTCCCGGCTCGATCTGCACCACCCGCGTGGTCGCAGGCGTTGGCGTGCCGCAGCTGACCGCCGTGATGGACTGTGCCGAGGCGGCGGCGGCGACCGCCACACCGGTGATCGCGGATGGCGGGATCAAGTTCTCGGGCGATCTGGCCAAGGCCATCGCCGCTGGTGCCGACTGCGCCATGGTGGGCTCGATGCTGGCCGGCACCGATGAGAGCCCGGGCGAGGTCTTTCTGTTTCAGGGCCGAAGCTACAAGGCTTACCGCGGCATGGGCAGCGTCGGCGCCATGGCCCGCGGCTCGGCCGACCGCTATTTCCAGAAGGACATCCAGGACACCCAGAAACTGGTGCCCGAGGGTATCGAGGGCCAGGTCCCGTACAAGGGCCCGGTCGGCGCCGTGCTGCACCAGATGACCGGCGGGCTGCGCGCCTCCATGGGCTATACCGGCCACCGCACCATCGAGGCGATGAAGGGCGCCTGCCAGTTCGTCCGCATCACCGGCGCCGGCCTGAAAGAGAGCCATGTACACGACGTGCAGATCACCCGCGAGAGCCCGAACTACCGCTCGGAATGACGTCTGAGCAGACCTTGGGTGAGAACACGAAACCGCCTGGGACCTGTCCGAAGGGTTTCTGTTTCGGCCGGGTGTGCGGTCTTTAGGCGGCGTCGGTCACCTCCGCCGGGAGCCAGGCAAACGGCTGGAAGGCGGTATCGAGCGGCGTGTCGAAGAGGTGGTTGACGTAATTCGACATCACCTTCTGCGACAGGATCAGCACGACCTCCAGCACATGGCGCTTGCCGTAGCCGGCGGCGTGGAACGCCGCGCGCGTCGTGGCATCGACATGACCGCGCCCTCGCAGGACGGACAGCGTGAAGACGCGCAGCGCCTCCAGCTTCGTGTCGTGCAGCACGCTCCCGGCCCGCAGCGCCACGATCAATTCCGGGTCAACCTTCTCGCGATGGGCGATGGCGGTATGGGCCGGCACGCAGTAGAGGCAGTTATGCGCCACATTGATCGCCTGCCAAACAACCGTGCGCTCTGCCGCATCGAAGGCGCTTTGGCCAACCAGTCCATGCACCCGCTGGTAGGCCTCCAACATGGCCGGGCTCTCCGCCATCACGCCGTGCAGATTGGGGATCATGCCAAACCCCGCGATCGAGTTCTTCAACAGCGGCTTCGAGCGCTCGGGCGCGGTGTCGATGGTGTGGACGGTCGGGGTATGGGGATTGGTATCGCTCTGGCCCATGGTGGCCTCCGTTCTGTCAGGAATGGCACGGGATGCGCCCGCCAATTGAGAGGCACCTAGTGTCGCCGCCCCGGTGTGGTGACCCCATCGCATCACCGCTGCGTGAGATGGACCACTCTGGCCGATCACGATGCCCGATGAGAGGTGCTGCATGAGACCGGGCGCCCGCGTTCAAGCCGCCATCGATATCCTCGAACGATGGCATGGCAGTCACAGCCCCATTGACCGCATACTGGCCGACTGGGGTAGGGCGCATCGGTTCGCGGGCTCGGGCGACCGACACGCGATTGCCAACATCGTCTACGATACGCTGCGTTCGGCGCGCAGTCTGCAGGTGATGGCGGGCGGCGCCGATCCGGATGACGGCCTCGCTGCCCTCGACCCACGATGCGCCGTCCTGGCGAGCCGAGTGGCGGCGGGCGAGGATCTGTCCGCCGTGGCCGATGGGAGCGCCCACGCCCCCGCCGCGCTGACCACCGGCGAGAGTGCCCGTTTCGCCAGGATGGGCGTGGAGGGCCCCGCGCGCCTCGCATCGGCCCCCCGTGGCGCTTGCCTCGACCTACCGGACTGTGTGGCAGACGCGGGCGAGCCCGCGCTCGCGGCCATCGCCGAGGCGCTGAGAAACCGCGCGCCAGTCTATCTCCGCACCAACACGCTCCGTGCCACGCCGTCCGAAGCCATCAGCGCCCTCGCCGAGGACGGGATCGACGCGGCAGCGCTGCCAGAAGCCGGCCAAGCCGTCACCGGCGCGCAGGCGCCCGCCGCTCTGCACGTGCGTGAGGGCACCCGCCGGATCGCAGGGAGCCGCGCCTACCGCGACGGGCTTGTCGAGCTACAGGATGCCGCCAGCCAGGCCAGCGTGACCCTCGCCGGGGTCCTACCGGGTATGTGGGTGCTTGATCTCTGCGCGGGCGGTGGTGGCAAGACCTTGGCCCTCGGTGCAGCACTTGGTGGGCGCGGTCGTCTTTTCGCCCATGACACTGCGCCCCGGCGGATGACCGATCTGCCAGCCAGGGCACGGCGCGCTGGCCTTGCTGTCACGCAGGTGGCGAGCGCCGATCTTGCCGGCCTGCGCGGCCGCCCCGACATCGTCTTCGTCGATGCGCCCTGTTCTGGCAGCGGATCCTGGCGTCGCGATCCAGGCGGAAAATGGTGCTTCGACGCCGCAAGGCGCGCCAAGCTTGTCGAGACGCAGGACAGGCTGATCGACCAGGCCCTCGATCTCGTCGCGCCGAGCGGGAGTGTCCTGTTCGCCACCTGCTCGTTTCTGCCGGACGAAGGAGAGGCACGGCTACAGGCGCTCATCAGCCGCCGGCCCGACCTTGCCAGGATGGTGAGCGCTGCCTCGCGGTTCCGATGCATCCCTACAAAAGGGGGGCCAGACGGCTTTTTCGCAGCCCGTCTCGACAGGTCTGCGCGTTGACCTTCATTCTTTCTTAATGCCTCGCGCCAACCAAGGAGGGGGCCGGTTCAAGAACTGATGGGGCAGGGATGGCGGCGCGGATGAAAGGCATAGCGGCTGTCGCCGCCGTCGGGCTCGTCGCTCTCATTGTGGCCGCTCTCGGTGGAGGTGTCGGTGACGCTGGCGAGATGCCGCTGGCCGTGATCGCCTTCTCCCCCGCGATGCGCGCAGCGCTTGGCCGGGTCGGCTTTGGCGCCATGCCAGACAGCCTGCGCAAGACCGATGCCCCTGCCGCCGTCACCCGGTTGTCGGGCCAGATCGTCGCCATGAATGCCGCGATGGAGGCCGAGGCCGCCGACGCCGCCACCATCGACGAGGCCGTCAGCGCCGTTGCCGAGCTTGAGCCCGGCATCGTCTACCGTCTCAGCCGCTCGGCCATGCGCACGGGGCTTGCCATCGAGAAGACGCGCTGCCTGGTAGACCAGGGTCCCTGCTTCCTGTCGGTCACCCAGCTCGACAACAGCCATCTCAGCTGGCGCGTGCTGCCCCAGCACATGGCGAGCCAATTGGCCTTGCCGAGTGAGGGGACGCCCCACGACAAGGCTGCCTATGCGCATCTCGGCCTAGACGCGTTGGGCGAAGTGCGCATGAACCCACGCTGCCGCGATCTTTTCGGCGGCGATGTCGGTAAGCTGATCGAGAACCTGAAGACAGCAAACGGAGAGCTGGTTGCCGGGGAATGCCGTCTTGCCTGCCGCGACGGGGCCGAGCGGGATTTCTTCGCCGTGCCGATCGGCGTGCGCGAGGTCGGCGTCTTGCTGCCGCGCGGGGCCGAGATCTTTCTATTCGAGCTCGACGGCATCGTCGGCGGGCGACGCGCACAGCAGACCCGCGGCTCAGACGACCTGCCGGTGGCGGTCATGTATCTTGCGCGCGATGGCAGGCTCGAATGGCTGAACGCCGCGGCCGTGCGGACGCTTGGCGGCAAGGCCATGCCGGGTCGGATGCTGGCCGAGTACCTGACCTGCCGGGGCGAACGGCTGGAGGCGCTGGTCGAGCGCGCGACCCTTGGCACCACGGTTGGCACCGTCTTCGCCACCGGCGCGCTGTCTGACCGGGCCCTGCAGCTCAGCCTGAACCCCGCCAAGCGTCTGGGTGGCGGGCGGCTCGCAGCCGTGCTGACCGACGCGACCGAGCTGCATGCCTTGCAGGACAAATACACCCAGTCCCAGAAGATGGAGGCGGTGGGCCAGCTCGCCGGTGGCGTGGCGCATGACTTCAACAACCTGATCACCGCGATCAATGGCCATTGCGATCTGCTGCTGCTCGGCAAGGATGCGACACAGCCCGAGTACTCCGATCTCATGCAGATCCGGCAGAACGCGAACCGTGCCGCAGCACTTGTGCGCCAGTTGCTCGCCTTCAGCCGCAAGCAGACGCTGAAGCCCGAGGCGCTGTCGCTCTCGGATGTCATCTCAGATACGCTGTACCTGCTGGACCGGCTAATGGGTGCCCGGGTCAAGCTCCGCCTCGATCCCGACCCCTCCGGCCCCGTGGGGCAGGTGCGCGCCGATCAACGCCAGCTTGAGCAGGCCCTGATCAACCTTGTGGTCAATGCCCGCGATGCGATGCCCAAGGGTGGCACCGTCACCATCTCGACCCGTCGCCGCCTGTTTCGCGTGGATGAACAGCGCTCCGGCGGGCTTATCCCTGCAGGCGATTATGTCGAGATGGTCGTCACCGACGAAGGGGCGGGTCTCGATGATGCGACCATTGGCAAGGTCTTTGACCCATTCTTCACCACCAAGGCGCAGGGCGAGGGGACGGGCCTTGGCCTCTCCACCGTCTACGGTATCGTCAAACAGTCGGGCGGCATGATCTTTGCCGAGAACCGGCCCGAGGGTGGCGCGCTGTTCCGCATGCTGCTGCCGCGGATCGAGCCCGAGATCGCCGCCGAGGTAAAGCCTGAGCGCGCTGCGGCACCTCCGGCCGTCGATCTGACCGGCGCCGGCCGTGTCCTGCTGGTCGAGGACGAAGCCGCCGTACGGTCCTTTGCGGCCCGCGCGCTTCGCCTGCGCGGCTACGACGTCACCATGGCGGAGGAGGCGGAAGAGGCGCTCTCGATCCTCGAGGATGGCGACACGGCCTTCGATCTCATCGTCTCGGACGTCATGATGCCTGGCATGGACGGCCCGACCTTCGTGGGCCGTGCGCGTGAGATGATGCCCGATGTCCGGGTGCTGTTCGTCTCGGGTTACGCCGAAGAAGCCTTTCGCAAGCAGATTGAGCGGCCGGACTACGCCTTCCTGGCAAAACCGTTCTCGCTGAGCGAGCTGACCGCTAAGATCAAAGAAGTGCTGCAGCAGACAGACTGATCTGCAACCGATCCGATCTCCTTAACCCTGCTTTCACCACGCCCGCGACAGCCTCACGCCGTTGGCCCCGATGTCACAGGGGCGGGTCGTGTGTGCGTTTTGTTCTGTCTTCCTGCCTGCGGATGTGCGAACATTTGCTGAACAAGGGCGACTTGAATCGACCCGCGCGCCGGTTTGGTGCAGATGAGGCAAGGAGTACGAGCAGTGGACCAGACAATTATGAAACTCGACGAAAAGCGCCAGGCCGACAGACAAAAGGCGCTCGACAGCGCCCTCGCCCAGATCGAGCGGAGCTTTGGCAAGGGCTCGATTATGAAGCTCGGCCAGCAGACCGCGATGGATATCGAGGCAACCTCGACCGGCTCGCTCGGCCTCGATATCGCGCTCGGTATCGGCGGCGTGCCCAAGGGGCGGATCATCGAGATCTATGGCCCCGAAAGCTCGGGCAAGACGACGCTCGCGCTGCAGACCGTGGCTGAGGAGCAGAAAAAGGGCGGCATCTGCGCCTTCGTCGATGCCGAGCATGCGCTGGATCCGGTCTATGCGAAGAAACTCGGCGTTGATGTCGACAACCTGCTGATCTCGCAGCCCGATGCGGGTGAGCAGGCGCTGGAGATCACCGATACGCTGGTGCGCTCCGGCGCGGTCTCGATGGTCGTGGTCGACTCGGTCGCGGCGCTGACCCCTCGCGCCGAGCTCGAGGGCGATATGGGCGACGCCCAGGTCGGGGCCCAGGCCCGCCTGATGAGCCAGGCGATGCGCAAGCTGACCGGCTCGATCAACCGCTCGAAATGCACAGTGGTTTTCATCAACCAGATCCGCATGAAGATCGGCGTGATGTTCGGCAGCCCCGAGACGACGACGGGCGGCAACGCGCTGAAATTCTACGCCTCGGTCCGCCTCGATATCCGCCGCATCGGCGCCATCAAGGATCGCGATGAGATCATCGGCAACCAGACCCGCGTCAAGGTGGTGAAGAACAAGGTCGCGCCGCCCTTCAAGCAGGTGGAGTTCGACATCCTCTATGGTGAGGGTGTGTCGAAGATGGGCGAGCTGATCGATCTCGGCGTCAAAGCAGGTGTCGTCGACAAGTCGGGCGCCTGGTACTCCTACGGCGACCAGCGGATCGGACAGGGCAAGGAGAATGCGCGCCAATTCCTGAAGGATAACACCGACATCGCCCTGGCGATCGAGGACAAGATCCGCGCGGCCCATGGTCTCGATTTCGACATGGGACCCAGTGATCATGACGAGGATGGCGTTCTAGAGGCCTGAGGCCCGCTTGACCGTGACGCTGATCGGCGAAGGGCGCTGCCAGCGCTTTCGCTGATCGACGGAGTGCATCGCCGGCGGCGGCAACGCAGGGGAGGTGTCGGCGCAAGCCTAGTTGGGCCGATCTGCCACCGTGCGAATGAGCGTCAGCAATTCTCGCGCGTTGGCCCTTTGGTCGTGCTGCCTCTCGACCCTCTCTCTTCCCTCGGCACCCATGGCTGTCAGCGCCTCTTTGCTGGCCGTCATCGCGGCGGCGATAGCACTGGTCAGACCTTCCACATCGCCGGCGGCGCAGGCCCAACCCGTCTCGGGCGTGACAAGCTCGGGATGGCCGGCAATCCAGGTGGTGATCACCGGACGGCCGAGCGCGAAGGCCTCCATCAGCACGATCGGCAGCCCTTCGGCAAAGCTCGGCAGCAACAGAGCGCGGCCATTGTCGAGCCGCGCGCGCACAGCATCGTGGCTTTGCCAGCCGAGCAAGGTGATCCTGTCCTCAAGACCCTGTGCTGCGATGGCAGCCTGCACCCGTGGGCGCGAAGGGCCATCGCCGATGATCTCCACCCGCAATTCGGGAAAGCGGTCGACCAGCGGTGCGATCGCGGCCGGGATGAGCTCCTGCGCTTTCTCGGTGCACAGGCGCCCGACGGCGACCAAGGGTCCATCCGCAGGGACGGGACGGACTGCGAAATCCTCGATGGTGACGCCGCAGCGCACCACGTGGATCTTGTCCCATGCCGCCATGCCGGCGGGTTCGGCCAAGGTGGCGCGGCAGTGATGGGTGATCGCGACGACAAAGCGCGCGGCCGCCACCTTCAGCCCGATGGAACCCTTCTCCCGGTCATAGAACTCGTTCGGACCATGGGCGGTGAAGCTGTAGCCAGGACCGCCCAAACGCTGACAGAGCAAGGCAACGGCGGCCGAGTTGGTCGAGAAATGCGTGTGCAGATGCGCGACCCCAGCGGCATTGGCCCGTTGTTTCAGGCGGATCGCCTCAAGCAGATACGCCCCATGCCGGATAAGCCCGCCACCGGCGTTGGTCAAAAGCCGGGCCCATGTGGAGAGGGCCCGCGCCATCCCCCCAGGATTTCGCGCGAGTTCGCCGAAGAACCCGGCGATCAGGCCGGCGCGCCCGTCCAGCAGGTAATCCGTCGCGGCCTGTTCATCACGGTCGCCGTCGGTGACCAACGGGTCGGCCGATCTGCGGAGCGCGAAGCGAACAACCTCGACGCCTTCGGCTTCGATGGCGCGGATCTCGGTGCGGATAAAGGTCTGGCTGGTGCTTGGATAGGTGTTGAGAAAATAGGCGATGCGCATGCGTCTGATTTCACCCCACCTCTCGACCATGGGCCGTCCTGCGCTCTCATCCGTACCAGTTCGGCCCCGGTCAACTGCGGTTGTCCGTGGCGGCGGATGGCGGCACGCGCTAAGGGATGTTTCAGCTCGGGTGCGACCGTCAGGAGACAGGCAATGTGCGGACTGGCCGGCATGCTCTGGCAGCCGGGAGAGCGGGACGGGGAAAGCGTCACCGCCGATCTCGCGGCCATGACCGGCGCCATCGCGACACGGGGGCCGGACGATACCGGTCACTGGTACGATGCCGTGGCCGGGGTCGGGCTCGGCCACCGCCGTCTCTCGATCCTCGATCTGAGCCCGGCCGGCCACCAGCCGATGCTGAGCGCGAGCGGGCGCTACGTCATGGTCTACAACGGGGAGATCTATAACCACCTCGATCTCCGGGCAGCTCTGGAACAGGAAGAGAGAGCGCCCGCCTGGCGTGGCAGCAGCGACAGCGAGACCCTGCTGGCTGGCTTTGACGCCTGGGGGATCGTCCCGACCATCGAGCGAACCATCGGTATGTTCGCCATCGCCCTCTGGGATCGGGAGCGGCGCCGTCTGACCCTGATCCGCGACCGCATGGGCGAGAAACCGCTCTACTACGGCTGGCACGGCAGCGGGGCGGGCCGGATGCTGCTGTTCGGCTCGGACCTCAAGTCATTGACCGTGCATCCCGGCTTTCAGCGCGAGATCGACCGGCAGGCCGTGGTGGAGATGTTGCGCCACAGCGCGGTCGGCGGCGACCGATGTATCTGGCGGGGCATGCACAAGGTGCTCCCCGGCCAGATGGTCGCGCTCTCACCCGGTCAAGAGGCGGTCGAGCCTACGATCTATTGGTCCATCGACCGACTTGCCGCGGCCCGCGCTCAGCGCGTCGGCGCGGACCTGACGCTCGCCGATGCCGTGGATCAGCTCGAGACGCTCCTTGGCGATGCGGTGGGGCGTCAGATGCTGTCTGACGTGCCCCTCGGTGCGTTCCTCTCGGGCGGCATAGACAGCTCGGTGATCACGGCGCTGATGCAGCGGGGGCGGACGGCACCGGTGAAGACCTTCGCGATCGGGTTTCACAGCGCCCGCTACGATGAGGCGACCCATGCCAAGGCTGTCGCGGCGCACCTCGGGACGGATCATACCGAACTCTACGTCGGCGAGAGCGAGCTGCTCGACGTTGTCCCCGAACTGCCGCAGATCTTCGCCGAGCCCTTCGCCGACCCCTCACAGATCCCGACCTATCTCGTCGCCAAGCTCGCCCGGGAGCAGGTGACGGTGGCCTTGTCCGGTGATGGCGGTGACGAGCTGTTCGGCGGCTATGACCGCTATCGCAAGGGCGCGCGCCTTGCGGCGGCGATGGCCCGGCTGCCGCTTGTCCTTCGCCAACTCGGCGCCACGGCCATCGACGCCATGCCGGCGGCCATGATGGACCGTGCGCTGGGTCTCATCCGACACCCGCGCGAGGGCGAGGAGGCGGGCGGCCAATGGCTGCGCCGCATGGCCGATTACGCCCGCGCCAGCGATGTCGATGCCCTGCACCGCCGGCTCCTGTCGTTCTGGGCAGCGCCTCTTGGCGCGGTGAAGGGTGTCGATGAGGAGGCGTCGCACCGGCTGACCGACGTCCATCCAGACCTCGACGGGCTCAGCCCGGCCGAGCGGATGATGGCGCTCGACACCGGCGCCTACATGGTTGACGACATCCTGACCAAGGTGGATCGGGCTACCATGGCGGTCTCGCTGGAGAGCCGCGCACCGCTTCTCGATCACCGCATCGCCGAATTCGCCTGGTCGTTACCGCTGTCGTTTCGCATCGGCGATATGGCCGATGGTCGAAGCGCAAAGCGCGTGCTGCGCGAGGTGCTCTACCGCCATGTGCCCCGCGATCTTGTCGACCGCCCCAAGCAGGGTTTCGAGACACCGACCGGCGCCTGGCTGCGCGGCCCGCTCCGAGACTGGGCCGAGGCGCTGATCGTCCCCGATCGGCTGTCGCGCGAGGGGATCTTCGAGCCCGGGCCGATCCGTGCGATGTGGGAAGCGCATCAATCGGGACGCGCGGAGTATCGCCTGCAACTTTGGAACGTGCTGATGTTCCAAGCCTGGGCCGAGACCCATCTTACCGCGACACCTGGCACAACACGCGCCGCCGCCTAACACCGATCTGGAGAGACGATGAAGAGCGTGAAAGACATGGTCGCCGCCGCCAACACCGAGGTCGCGCATATGCCGGCCAGCGATGCGGTGGCGCTGCACGGTCACGAGGATGTCGTTTTCGTCGATATCCGCGATATCCGCGAACTGTGGCGCGAGGGCCGGGTGCCGGGCTCGTATCACTGCCCCCGCGGGATGCTTGAGTTCTGGATCGACCCCGCCTCGCCTTACGCAAAGCCGATCTTCCAGTCGGGCAAACGCTTCGTCTTTTATTGCGCGGGCGGCCAACGCTCGGCGCTGGCGGCCAAGGCGGCGCAAGACATGGGGCTGCAGCAGATCAGCCATATCGACGATGGGTTTGCAGGCTGGTGTCGCGCCGATCTGCCGGTGGAGCCGGTCGAGAAGAAATGACCCGTCCGACCTTTCACGCATCGTTGTCTGGCGAGATGTCGCCGCCCGCGACACTGACTCTCGGCTTTGAGGACGCACAGCGGCTGGCGGTTGCCGATCTCTACTGGCAGGCGTTTCGCGACAAGCTGAGCTTGGCGCTGGGACCTCGTCAGCGCGCTGTTCGGTTTCTCGCGGATATTCTCGATCCGCGCTTTGCCATTGTCGCGACGGGTGAGGATGGCCGCCTGATGGGCGTGGCCGGTTTCCGCACGACCGAGGGCGCGCTCATCGGCGGCGCGCTCTGTGATATCACAGCGCATTACGGGCGGTTCGGTGCCCTCTGGCGTTCAGCCGTGCTCTCGGTGATGGAGCGGGCGCCGGTCGAGGGCTTGCTGCAGATGGATGGGATCGCCGTGGCGCCTTGGGCGCGCGGCGTGGGTCTTGGCAGCCGTCTCATGCAGGCACTTGCCGGCGAGGCGCGCTCCCGTGCCTTGACGGCAATACAGCTCGATGTTGTCGACGCCAACACCCGGGCGCGCGCGCTGTATGAAAGGCTCGGCTTCCGCGCAGTCGGCGCACAGCATGCCGGGATCTTCGCGCCCTTGATCGGCTTTCGCAGCGCCACCACGATGCGCTGGACGCTGGGATGAAGTCACCCCCGATCAGTCGGTGAGCGAGGGTGCCGGCGGTGGGGACTGACGCCGCGCCCGCTCAAGCATCTGCCGCACGACCTGCATGGCAGCCAGCGCCATAACGCTCGCGCCCAGGCCAAGCGCCATGACCACCAGGCGCAACTTCTGCAGCGCGCCGAGGCCGATGGCCCGTCCGACCGGCGAGAGCATCAGCAGCACCACGCCAAAGGCGATCACCGCCCCCGTGGTCGCGCGGACGCCGAGTGCGGCAAGGCGTTCGTTCAGCCATGACTTTGGATGTCTGAGGTCCGGCAACACAGCCAACCAGACCAATGTGAAAACGACAGCGGCACCGACGGACAGGATCAATGCGAACTCCCTATTATCTTTACGGAAAGATGTGGTGATCGACCCGGCGGCGCGCAATGTCGCGGCGGGCAACGGTCCTTCATCGTCGGTCTTGTCCTTTCGCAGGGTGGTGGGCGGATATCGTGACGTGGCCCGGCGTCTCGGTTAGCGTCCGCGCAAAGCGATAAGGGAGGACGGGCATGCTGACCGAAGAGCAGATCATGATCCGTGACATGGCGCGTGATTATGCCACCACGCGTCTCGCGCCATCGGCCGCCGCGCGCGAGAAAGCCGGCGAGATCGAGCCTGAGGTGGTCAGCGAGCTGGCCGAATTGGGGTTCCTGGGCATGACTGTCAGCCCCGATTGGGGCGGCGCCGGCGCCGACTACGTGGCCTATGCGCTCGCGCTGATGGAGATCGCGGCCGGCGACGGCTCGGTCTCTACGCTCGTCAGCGTGCACAACGCCCCGGTCTGCACCGTGCTGGAGCGCTTTGGCACCGACGATCAGCGCGAACGCTGGTTGCGCCCGCTGACCGAGGGCGCCGTGGGCTCCTTTGCGCTGACCGAGCCGCAGGCAGGCTCGGACGCCTCAGCCCTCAAGACACGGGCCGCGCGGACCAATGCCGGGTGGCGGGTGAACGGCGCGAAGCAGTTCATCTCATCGGCGCGGATCGGGCAGACGACGGTCCTTTTCGCCGTGACGGATCCCGACAAGGGCAAGAAGGGCATCAGCTGCTTCGTCACCGCCAACGCCGCCTCGGGCTATGACGTGGTCCGCATCGAGCAGAAGCTCGGGCAGAAGGCGTCCGACAGCTGCGCGCTTGCGTTTACCGATCTCGATATCCCGATCGACCAGCTGATCGGCGACGAAGGGCAGGGCTATATGATTGCGCTCTCTTCGCTGGAGGCCGGGCGCATCGGCATCGCGGCGCAAGCGGTCGGTCTCGCCCAGGCCGCCTATGAGCGGGCGCTGGCCTACGCAGGCGACCGCAGCGCTTTTGGCGGCCCCATCTTCGACCTGCAGGCCGTGCAGTTCCGGCTGGCTGAAATGGCCACCGATCTCGAGGCGAGCCGACAGCTCGTGCTGAACGCCGCGACCATGAAGGACCGGGGGGAACCCTGCCTGAAGGAGGCCTGCATGGCCAAGCTGCACGCCGCCCAGATGGCCGAGCGCGTGACCTCCGAGGCGATCCAGGTGCTGGGTGGTTATGGCTATCTCGCGGATTACGAGATCGAGCGGATGTACCGCGATCAGAAGGTCTGCCAGATCTATGAGGGCACCAATGATATCCAAAAGCTGATCATCGCCCGCCAGATCCGCCCGAATTGAAACGAACCACGCCCTTCTAGGCACTGTGACGGGTGCCGCCCGGCCAAGGGTTGCTTTTTTCGTGCCGTCCGAAGCCATTGTCAAAGCGTGACTTTTTGCATGCGGCCAAGCGATTGCGATGCAGCGATGTGACAGCCAAGCGCGAAAGCGTGATGGCTAACCATGATGGCGCCGCGATTTGTAGGCCCCATGTCATGGTCATGGAGCAACGCGGGAGGCGACAATGCGGTACACGGTGATGGTCGGTGCGGTAGCTCTCATGGCGCTCGCGGTCCCCGCGGCAGCACAGGACGACGCCACCGAGCGTTCAGCCCTGCAGCGGGCTCTGGCCAGCGTGAACGAGGGCGATGAGGATCAGCCCTTCATCGAGCGCGAAAAGCCGGGCTTCTTCGGCCGCGGCTTCACGATCACGGCGGGGGAGACCGAGGTCGCCGTTGGCGGCCAGCGCTTCGGTCTGCGCGATGACGACCAGCGCGACAAACAACGCGTTGACGGCATCCGCGTCATCAATCGCTGATCCCGCCCTTGCCGGCAGCCTGCCGGGCGCGCTAGCCATCCCGCCGATACCAGCGGGAGAGTGAGCATGATCGGCAGATTGAACCATGTGGCCATCGCTGTGCCTGATCTTGCGGCAGCCACGGCGCTATACCGCGACACACTCGGCGCGACGGTGTCGCCGGCTCAGGCCGAACCTGCCCATGGCGTGACGGTGGTCTTCATCGAACTGCCGAACACCAAGATCGAGCTGCTCGAACCCCTCGGCGAGGGATCGCCCATCACGGCGTTTCTCGAGCGTAGCCCGGCCGGCGGTATCCATCACGTCTGCTACGAGGTCGACGATATCCTCGCCGCGCGCGACCGGCTAAAAGCCGGCGGCGCGCGGGTTTTGGGCGACGGCGAGCCTAAAATCGGTGCCCACGGCAAACCGGTCCTCTTCCTGCACCCCAAGGACTTCAACGGCGCCTTGGTCGAGCTCGAGCAGGTCTGAGGCGCGCCATGTCACTCACCTCCGCCCTCGTCTTCTTCGCCGTGATTTGGGCCCTGATCTTCTACATGATCATGCCGCTCGGTCAGACCAGTCAGCAAGAGGCGGGCGAGGTTGAACCCGGCACACCTGCCTCCGCGCCGATCGACGCACGGGTGGGGCGCAAGGCCATCGTGACCACGGCCATTGCGGCGGTCGTGTTCGCCATCCTTTATGTGGTGATCGAGTTCAGGGTGATCACGCTGGACGATCTGCAATACATCTCGCCCCCTTCAGCGCAGGAATAGCGGCGCCGCCACCGAGACGAAACACCACTTGTAAACACCCGCACTGCGTCGCAGCCTGACGCTAGGACACATTGTGCGTGGATGATTAAGCGATGGTGCTTCGAAACGTCGTGAAGGATGTCGGACCCGGCAAGCCCAACAAGCCTGACGATGTCTATGTCGTGCAGAACTTGCTTAACGGACATGCAAAGGTCTTCGCGCCCCTGCCGCCGCCGCGGCTGAACAGTCGCTTTGACCGCACCACCGCGCGCGCCATCCGACGTTTCCAAGAGGTCAAATTCCCAGGCCGCTACGCCGATGGCGTTGTCTCGCGAACCGGCCGGACGATCAGGGCGCTCAATCGGCTGGAAGACTGCTACATGCCGACGCTGCCGGGGCGTTACATCTACCCCGCTGCGGCTCAGATGCCCATGATGCGGGCGATCGAGCGGTTTCTCGGGGTCACCGAGACGGGCAGCAACCGAATGGGCGCAGATCCCCGCTTGCAGGAGATCTTCACGCGCGACAATCACAGGCATTGGTACAAAGACAAGAAGGGCAAGTATCAGTCCACGACGGACGGTTACCCTTGGTGCTGCTCACTCGTCACCTGCTGCACGCAGGACGTCATCCTCAGCTATCCGAAGATGTACGGTCATCTCAGTTGGCCGAGCACGGCGGCGGTGATGACCTATCTGAACGTCTGGGCGACACGTAACGAGTGCCTGATCTTCCCGCCGAACCACGCGATCTACAAGCCCGCCCCCGGCGATATTTTCACCATGCGCACCGTGAGCCATATCGGCGTGGTCACCAGAGCCTCGCCACTCGAGGATTACGTAGAGACCATCGAAGGCAACACGAACATCAAGGGCAGCAGAGACGGCGGCAAGTGTATGAGGCATCGGCGCAAGCTCTCTGTGCTAAAGGCCTTTGTCCGCTTCCCGGTCTCTCCCACAGCCACCGAGTATCTGGACTGGGGACCGGGCGATCCCCAACGCTTAAAGGGCATCTTCAAGGACGCTCAGATGGCCTCGCTCGAGAAGAAGCTCGCGGCTGAGCTCTCGGCACCGATGGATGCCATGATCAAAGGCACCGTCTCGAGGGTTCTGCGCTGAAGGCCACGGCGATCAGATGACAGGGGCCGGGCCAACGCACTAAGGCGTGGCCGCACGCAGCCGCTGAACCGTGTGCGTAAACGCCGCCGTGCCGAGCACCGGGATCAGCAGGTTCATGATCGGGATCGTCAGCGGTACCGCCATCAGGATGCCGCCGAACCAGACCGTGAAACGATTGCGCCGGCGCAGTACCCGTGCCTCGGTCGCCGACATGTAATGCGCGGCCACCGTCTCGAAGGTCTCCCGCCCCAAGATATAGCCGTTGAGCGCGTAGAACAGGAATGGCGCCAGCGGGCCCGTCAGCAGCAACAGGATCAGCGCCAGCAGGTTCACGAGTACGATGATCACCATCGTGCGCGCTGCCTCGCCGACTTGCTCCAGCACGCGCCGCCGGGCCGCGCCGCGCCGGTCTGGATAGTGGCGAAGATCCACGGCAACCACGATCCGGTCGACGAATAGCGTCACGAAGGCCGCCGAGACCGGGATCATCAGAAAGGCCGACCCGAGCAGCACGCCGAGCACGGCAAGCCCCTGGAACAGGCCCACGGGTGTCGGCACCTCGCCGAGCAAGGGCAGATCGACGGATGCGGGGATCAGACCTGCAAGCAGACCAAGTATGGCAGCCAGGATGGCGAGCAGGCCGATGGTCAGACCGATGGCGGTGATCAGCACGCCGAGGAACCGGCGGTCGAGTATCTGCGCAACAGCCCGCCGGGCGTCCCCTGCGAGGCCCTTGCTGAGCGTCGAGACCGGTGGCGTCACAGGTTCAGCGCCACTCGGTCAGCGCCTCGACATCCGGGCGCGGCCGGTCCGGCGGGGTCGAGGTCTCGCGCCCCATATGAACAAAACCGGCCACGAATTCATGGCTCTTCAGACCCAGCTGCGGGCCCAGAAAGCCCGGATCGCGCGAGAACGGACCCGTCAGCCAGTTCGCCCCCCAGCCCGCCGCCAGCGCGGCATTCAGCAGCGCCATGCAGACCGCTCCGGCCGAAAGATGCTGCTCCCATTCCGGAATTTTCGCCGGTTTGGCGCTGGAGACGACGGCGACGATCACCCCGCCAAAAGTGAAGTTCGCCGCTGCCTTCGCGGCCTGCGGCCCGGCCATGCCCTCGACGAGCCCATGGCGTTCCGCAGTTTCGGCCAGCGTCGCCATCGTATCGCGGGCGATGACGATGAAACGCCAGGGCTCCAGCTTGCCATGATCGGGGGTGCGCGCGGCAATCTTCAGCATGGCCCGGATCTCGTCGGCGCTTGGGGCTTCGGTGGTCAGTGTCTTTGCCGGGCGCGAGCGGCGGGACGACAGGAAGCGCAGCACATCCTGGCGCGCTGCCAGCGGCTCGGGCGTCGTCGGCAGCGCATCGCCCCCCGGAAACTGCACGGTCATCGCACTCTCCCCTGTTGCATCCGCCTTCACCTCGTGCATCGCCCGGCCTTTGTCGAGCCCCCCCACCTGCCTAGCCTTAGCTGTTCGAGGCGTCGGCGTCCCTGCCGCCCGGCAGCAGGCGTCGGCCGGTCGCGCGCACCTTCACGAAAGATTTGAGCAGATCGAACCAGAATTGCGCACCAAGCGTCGTGGCAAAGCCGAGCAGCAGCCAGGATAGGACTGACGTCGACAGCGCTGTGAGTGTCAGGTCCTCCTCCTCCCAACCGAAGGACGTCGCGTGCCCTTCCGGCTGCAGGACAGCATCGAGCGCGGTGCGCAACGCCGCCAGGTCCTCACCCAGCGACGCGATGGCCTCGGCATCCGGCGTCTCGCCGACCGTCAGGTCGAGGTTCAATTGCTCGCGGAGGGTGGCGATGTCCGTGGCTTCACTGGCCTCAATGGCCGCGGCGACCTGCGCATTCCGCAGGGCCTCGTCCTCCAACAGAAGCTGTGCATAACTCATGACGTTCAGGTTGAGCGCGGCGGACAGGACAAACCCGGACCAGAACAGCGCCAGCCGGGTATGGCGCCTGAACACGCCGCTGATGCGGGTGATCGAGGCATCGTACCATTCGGCGAAGGCGGTCTCGATGCTCTCGATGCCCTCCTCGGCGCCGGTGACGACGCGGAGCAGGCGCTGCGCCACATGCTGGCGGATTTTGTCCTCATGCGAGCCGCCGTTCCCCTCGGCGAGGTCTGCGAGGGTGGTTTTAATCTCGCCCGGCGGTTTGCCCGACAGCCCAAGCCAGGAAATCAGCTCCTTCGCCACCAGATCCGGTGCGAGGTAGCTCGGCGCGCGTCCCGGGGCTGTGGCCTTCACACGGCCGGTGAGCCGTTGAAGGAGGTTGCCGGCGAGCCCCTTCTGATCCTCGATCAACGGTTGCTTCCAGAAGTCGTCGAAGCCCTCGCCGATCAGTTTTTTCATCCCCAAAACAAGGGTTTCACCGCGCCAATTCAGAAACGACGAAAACGCCTCGACGATCGCCGAGGTGACGATGGACAGCACGAGGATCAGAAACAGGATCGCGATTGCAACATCGACCAGAACAAGACCCGTCATCTCAACACCCTCCGATTGAAATCAGGGTGCAGTGTCGCGCGGTGCGAGCGTTGATGCCAGTCCGCCGCGCTCCCGGCGCGGTCGGTTCTCGGCGGAGCCGACCGCGCGCCGGCCTGGAGGGGTCGGTCAGTCCTTTGG
The DNA here is from genome assembly GCA_039027855.1 of Pseudomonadota bacterium. GTDB lineage: Bacteria > Pseudomonadota > Alphaproteobacteria > Rhodobacterales > Rhodobacteraceae > Thermohalobaculum. Next base: position 47,975 of record JBCCJI010000005.1, read on the forward strand.
CGCAAGCCGGATGCCGAGGTCTTTCAGCTGCTGGGTATCGACCTCGGAGGGGGCGCCCATCATCGGGTCCTCGGCCCGCTGGTTCATCGGGAACATGATGACCTCGCGGATGTTCTCGGCATCTGCCAGAAGCATGACGATCCGGTCGATACCGGGCGCGATGCCACCATGCGGCGGCGCGCCGTAGCGGAAGGCGTTCAGCATGCCGCCAAAGCGCTCCTCCACCACGTTCTGGCCGTGGCCCACGATCTCGAAGGCCTTGAACATGATCTCGGGCTTGTGGTTCCGGATCGCGCCTGAGGAGAGCTCCACCCCGTTGCAGACGATGTCGTACTGGTAGCCGAGCACGTCGAGCGGATCCTGGCTCTCCAGCGCCTCGAGCCCCCCTTGCGGCATCGAGAAGGGGTTGTGGCTGAAGTCGAGGGTCTTGGTCTCTTCATCGAACTCGTACATCGGAAAGTCGACGATCCAGCAGAAATCGAACCGGTCCTTTGCCGTCAGGCCCAGCTCCTCGCCGATGACGTTCCGCGCCCGGCCCGCCACATCGACAAAGGCCGAGGGCTTGCCGGCCAGGAAGAACGCCGCATCGCCGGCCTTCAGGCCAAGCTCCTGACGGATCGCCTCGGTCCGCTCGGGCCCGATGTTCTTGGCGAGAGGGCCTGCGCCCAGGGTCTCACCACCATCTTCGCGCCAGAAGATGTAGCCCATGCCGGGCAGGCCCTCGCGCTGCGCCCAGCTGTTCATGCGGTCGCAGAAGGCGCGGCTGCCACCCGTCGGCGCGGGGATAGCGCGGATCTCGTTGACCGGGTCTTCCAGCATCTTCGCAAAGATCTTGAAGCCGCTGCCGGCGAAATGCTCGCTGACGATTTGCATCTCGATGGGGTTGCGGAGGTCCGGTTTGTCTGACCCGTATTTCAGCATGGCATCTCGGTAGGCGATACGCGGGAATTCCGGCGTCACCGGCCGGCCGCCGCCGAACTCCTCGAATAATCCGCGCATGACGGGTTCGATGGCCTGAAAGACGTCCTCCTGCTCGACGAAACTCATCTCGATGTCGAGCTGGTAGAACTCGCCCGGGCTCCGGTCAGCGCGCGGGTCCTCATCGCGGAAACAGGGCGCGACCTGGAAGTAACGGTCGAAGCCCGCGACCATGCAAAGCTGTTTGAACTGCTGCGGTGCCTGGGGCAGGGCATAAAACTTGCCCTTGTGGAGCCGCGAGGGCACCAGGAAATCGCGCGCCCCCTCGGGGCTGGAGGCGGTCAGGATCGGTGTCTGAAACTCGAAGAACCCCTGATCGGTCATGCGCCGGCGGATCGAGGCGATCACGGCGGAGCGCAGCATGATGTTGGCGTGCAGCTTCTCGCGGCGGAGGTCGATGAAGCGGTACTTAAGGCGCGTGTCCTCCGGGTACTCCACCTCGCCGAACACCGGCAGGGGCAGTTCCTCGGCAGCCGACAGAACCTCGATCCCGCGGGCATAGACCTCGATATCGCCCGTCTCCAGCTTCGGGTTCCGCAGGTCGTCGTCCCGCGCCTTCACGCTGCCGTCGACGCGGATCACCCATTCGGCGCGCACGCTCTCGGCCGTCGCGAAGGCGGCGCTGTCGGGGTCGCAGATCACCTGGGTGATGCCGTAGTGATCGCGCAGGTCGATGAACAGCACGCCGCCATGGTCGCGCACCCGATGCACCCAGCCCGAGAGGCGGACATCATGGCCCACATCACTGGCGCGGAGCGCGTTGCACTTGTGGCTGCGATAGGCGTGCATGGGTCATCCCCCGGAGGTCGGTGCGGCTGGGCAACGGGGCGGCCCGCCGCGGCTGGGCAACGGGGCGGCGCCCCGTCGAGGGCGGCATTGGGCGCGCCGGGCGAGCGATGTCAAGGCGTGAGGGTGCGTAGCAGTGGCGGCCGGCGATCGGGTGGCGGCGATCCGGTGGCGGCGATGGCGTGACGGCAGTGATGTGGGGATCCCGGCCGCGCCGCGCTTTGGGGGGTACGGCGCGACCGGGCGACGTCGACCCTTGGGGGGTGGTCGACGACGGTACCAGACAGACACCAGTAAGACGCCCAAGGACCGCGCCCCCAGCATTTGGAAAAGGGCGGTTAAAACATTCGTCGGAGCGCAAAACTGTCCTCATTAGGGACAGCATGCGTTGCGCATTGCTTCTTATCACCGTCCAAGCGCCGTTGGCAGTAACTGTGGCAGTCGCCCCGCCTCACTGCGGCACGGCGCCGTGGTAGAAAAAGACACCCAGTCCCGCCGTGAACATCAGCATGCCCCCGATGGCGTGCAGCGCCCAAGCCAGCGGGAATGAGCCGGTCCGTCCGTAAGCCCAGGCAATCACCGCCCCCGCGGCCGCTGACAGCGTGATGGCGACCCAGTTCTGGTAGAACAGGTGCCCGATGCCGAACACGAAGGCGTTGGCCGCGATCAGCGTGGCGCTGTTCGGAAACAGCTGCCCATAGCGGTGGAAGAACAACGCCCGGAAGATCACCTCCTGCGGCAGGGCGGAGGCGATGGGATAGGCGAGCATGATCGTCAGCCACAGACCCGTGCGATGCAGCGGCATCGACAGGAATGCCGAAGGCCTGAGCCACAGCGCCAAGGCACCGGCGGCGAGCGCCGCGAGCACGGTGAAGACCGCAATCAGCCGCCAATGTCGGAGAAGCCCGCCTTCGACCAGCTGGCGCCAGTGAAAGCCCGGTGTGATGGTCAGCAACACCGCCGAGACACCCGCGAGCGTCAGCAGAACGGGAAACAGCGGGTAAAGGCCGAAAGTCGCCAGCATCACGAGGGGCACACCGACGAAAAGCGCCAACATCTCGGCCCAAAGCCTGCCGCGCGACGGCGTCTCAACCGCCAGTTCGGTGCTACTCTGCATGCGTGATCTCCCGCGCTCCTCGCTCCGAGGCAAGTGGCGAGGCGAGGGCGCGGGTCAAGGGCTGACCGCCGATCAGCCGGTCGCGGGCAGGATCACGATCTCGACGCGTCGGTTCTGCTGGCGGCCGAAATCGGTGTCGTTGGTGGTAACCGGGGACTCCTCGCCACGGCCATAGGCGGCGATCCGCGCGCCATTGACGCCGCTTCGCGCCAATGTGCTGGCGACGGTATCGGCGCGACGTTCCGACAGGCCCTGGTTGTACGCGGCACTGCCGGTGCTGTCGGTATGGCCGATCACGTCGATATAGCTGCGCGGGTCCTCGCTGAGACTGCGCGCCATATCCTGGACCACGGGGGCAAAGGACGGATCGAGCCGCGCGCTGTCGACGGCGAAGGTGATCGACTGGGGCAGGGTGACGCGGAGGCTGTTTCCATCGCGCACCACCTCGGCCCCGGTGCCGGCGAGATCGGCTTCGAGCGCGCGCTGGCGCTGATCGAGATACTGGCCGACGGCGGCGCCCGCCAGCAGGCCGATGCCCGCGCCGACCAGCGCATTGCGGCGGTCGTTCCCGCCGGCGAGCGTGCCGAGCAGGGCGCCCGTACCGGCGCCCACCGCGGCCCCGGTGGCGGTGCGCGGATTGTTCTGAACCGGTGCGCAGGCGACCAATGCGGCGGCTAAGCTGGCGGTGATGCCGGCGCGGGCAATCAACTTGGCTGTCCGGCGCGCACGGGCGGGGCGGCGTTCAGGAGGGAGGTCGATCGTTCTCGGGGTCATATCGCTGCTGCCTCGTTCTCGTTGTGGGGGCGGGCGACCGCGCGGTGCGGACGCCCCACGCGTGATACGCACGGCCCCTACGATCCGTTGCGAAACGGGCCGGATTTGAACGCGCCCTCCAGCGAACGTGTTCACCCGCCGAGTTCAGCCCCCGAGTTTACCCATCGAGAAGAGAAAGCGCCGGCAGCCAGTCTTCTTGAAGCCGGCGGAAAGCGACACGGCTGCTGTCGAAGATGCTCAACCCCTCGGCTGCCATGTCGCCATAGGCGGTGCGCTCGGGGATGCGGCCAGCGACGGGGCGGGCGAGACTCTCGGACAAGGCATCGATGGCCTCGGCGCCCTTGCGGCCGGGGCGCAGCCGGTTGGCGATCAGATGCACGCCCACCTTGCCCTTGGCGACCCGCTTGATCTCATCGATCTCTGACAGGAAACGTTCGGTCGAAGCACGGTCGAACAGGCCCGGCTGCACCGGCACAAACACCGCCTTGGCTTCGGCCACCAGTTTCTCGGCCCGGCTCCCTTTCAGCGCCCCTGGCGCGTCGATCACCAGCCAGTCGAGCTTTTTCGGCACATCGCCGATCTGCCCGGACTTCTCCCAGGCCAGCCCGCGGATCGCCGGACGGTCACCTGGTCTGAGCGAGAGCCAGCCAAGCGCCGACTGCTGGGCATCGGCATCGGCAATCGCCACGCGGTGCCCGCGATGCGCCAAGGCAGCTGCGAGCGTGACAGAGACCATGGTCTTGCCGACGCCACCTTTGCGATTGGCCACTAGCAGCGTCTGCATCGCGCGTCCCGTCTTCGCCTTGCCACACCACCCTGCCTAGGCCAGAGGGTCGCAGCGGCGCAAGAAAGCGGGCGACAGGTCCGGTAAACGCGGTTAATCGGTGGCCCATGGACATGATAACCAGAACAGCCGATCTCGACCGTATCTGCACGACTTTCGCCGAAGCACCTTATGTCACGGTCGATACGGAGTTCATGCGCGAGCGAACCTATTACTCGCAGCTCTGCCTTGTCCAACTTGCAATCGCCGGCTCGGAGGGCCCGGAAAGTGGCGAGGCGGTCCTCGTCGATCCGCTGGCCGAGGATCTCGATCTCGCGCCGCTCTGGCGGTTGATGGCCGATACCTCGGTCGTCAAGGTTTTCCACGCGGCGCGTCAGGACCTTGAGATCTTCTATCACCAGGGCGCCGTTATCCCCGAGCCGCTGGTCGACACGCAGGTCGCGGCCATGGTGCTCGGCTACGGCGAACAGGTCGGCTACGAAACGCTCGTCCGGCGTGTCGCAAAGGCCGAGCTCGACAAGTCTTCCCGTTTCACCGACTGGGCGCGCCGGCCGCTTAGCGACAAGCAGTTGAGCTATGCCATAGGTGACGTAACCCATCTCCGCGTCGTCTACGAGGCCCTGGCGGAGCGGTTGAACCGGTCGGGCAGGGCGGAATGGGTGGCCGAGGAAATGGCGATCCTGCGCGACCCGGCGACCTATGTCTCGGACCCCGATGAGGCCTGGCGCCGCGTCAAAGCACGCAGCGGCAACGGCCAGATGCTCGCCGTGGTGCGCGAACTGGCTCGCTGGCGCGAGGCCACGGCGCAGGCGCGCGACGTGCCCCGATCGCGCCTGATGAAGGACGATGCACTCGTGGAGCTTGCCGCGGCCCGGCCGCGCGACATCGAGGGGCTCTCGAAAATGCGGCTCTTGCAGCGCGAGGCGCGCAAGCCCGAGACGGCGGAAGCCATCCTCGCCGCCATTCAGACCGGTCTCGCGGTGCCACCGGACGAACGGCCCAGCGTACCGCCACCGCCGCGGCGGCGTGAGGGGTCGGCAGCGGTGGCCGACCTGATGCGCGTCTTTCTCAAGGCCCGCGCAGAGCAGCTCGGCATCGCGCCAAAGCTGATCGCCTCTTCCTCCGATCTCGACGCTCTCGCGGGCGAGGACACACCGGATGTCCCCGCGCTGCATGGCTGGCGCCTCGATGCCTTTGGGCGTGATGCGCTCAAGCTGAAGGATGGCACTCTGGCGCTGAAGGCAGGTGCAAAGGGCGTTGAGGTGCTTGACTGGCAGGAAGCCGACTAGGTGCAGCGGGCGAGACCGCCACGCTCGGCCTCTGCAGTCTCCACGCTGAAACGACGCTGAGAGGATCGGGGCGGCACCGCCTGCCGATGATCAGGGCAGATCGCAGCGGCCATAGGCGTCGGCGAGGGCTGGGTTGACGGCGAGGGCGTCGCGCAGACTGCTCTCCGTAAAGGTGTCCGCAAGCGCAAAGCGGAGCGCGGTCTCGCTCGCCGGCAGCTCTGTCTCCAAGCACTTGCAGGCGCTACCCGGTTGGTCTGAGATGCTGGCTGGCAGGCCGCGCAGGCAGGACAGGGCAAAGGCCGAGGGGACAATCCCCTGGGCCTGCAGCGACTCGTGGCGCCGCACGAAGGCGAAGAAATTGTTCATCAGGATCCAGGACTGCGGCGTGTCACAGCCAACCGGCGCCAAGGCGTCGCGCCAACTCGATCCCAGCGCCGTCGCGCCCGGCATCGCGCCCGGGGTGCGCCGGTAGAGCTTCAGGATCGAGTGCTTGAAGGCCTCCGCAAAGCGTTCGGGCACGATGTATGTGGTGAAGCCGAGCGTCTCTCCCGTCTCGATGCCGAAGGTCCGAAACTTGACCGGCGCATTGGCAATCCGGCCCTCGCATTGCTTGGCGTGCGATGCCACGACCTCGATGAAGATCCGGCGTATGCCACCGAATGTACGCTGCGGCCGCTCGGCCCGCGCGGTTTCAAAATCGCCGCGGTAGACATGCCTCAGAAAGCTGTCGAGTGTCGCGTCGTCGAAACCGGGCGCCGGGTCGACGACGGGCAGGGCGGCACGCCGCTCCTCCTCGGCCAACTGGGCGAGACGCTGGGCCTCGCGCTTGGCCTGCTTCTGCTGGCGGCGCAGATCCTCGAGGCGCCTTTTGTTGGTCTGTTCCCAGACGCTGATCTCCTCGCTCCGCTCCATGAACGCCGTCGTCAGGCAAAGCGTGTCGGCGCCGCAACGACGCTCGAGGTCGACCTCCCAGCGTTCCTGTTCCAGCTCGTGGTAGATGCCGAGGCTCTGCAGATCGGGCGCGATCTTGCGGATTGTGTTCGCCAGGCTTTTCTCAACCGTGCCGAGGTCGCGATCGCTACAGATTGCGATGGCTGTCCGGCTTGCGGTGTCGGGGCAGGGGAAGCTGGGGCGCGAGGCAAGCGCGGGTTTCGCCTCCGTCAGATCGACCTGCGACCATGTCTCGGCCGTCGCGATCAGCAGCTCGGCAATGCAGTCCAAATCCGCGCCGCACTTAAAACGCGCCTGCTCTTCCAGCCTCGCCGCGGCGCGCGTCGGATCCACGACAAGCCATGTGCGGGGTTGAGGCAGCGCCGCAATCCGCTCGGCCACGGTGAAGATGAGATCGTTCCGCGCCGCCTGTACCGCGTCATCGGCGCAGATCGGCGCATCGCTGTCCGCCTCGCACACCCAGAGACCGAAAAGCCCGCGCGCCTCGGTCATGTCCTCAAAGGTGGTCTCGGACTCGGACTGCGCGCTTGCTGCAAGGGCACTGCCGAAAAGCGCAGCGGTGGCGGCTGCGAACAGAACTCTCATGGCCTACTCCGACAAAGCGTCACCAACGCGTCCTGAGAAAGGTTCCAGAAAGGCCCGCGATCTCAAAGTTAATTCCACTTTGCATGCTGTCCTCGAGCCGACAGGAGCCTCGACAGGGTCGGCGGTCCTGCGCCTGGGTCGACACGGGATGTTGTCGCTAGCGGGGAAAGGAAGAGCCAACGGCGCGATCCGGTGACGTTGGTCATAGGTTGACCCTGCGCTTGCCAGCGCGATAGCCGACTGATGGCGGTGCACGCCTGCCCTTCATCAGGCCGGCTTCAGTGCGCGTCGTGCAAGCAAGGTCAACTGCTCTGAGGGGTGGACTACCATGGTCGAGACACGCCCCAAGAAGCACCTCCTCATGGGTTTTTCAACCAACCTGCCGGCGCGGCACATCCGGGTTTTTGTCGACAGCTTCCGTGCGGTCTACGGGCCGGATGAGGCGGATGTCGTGATCATCACCAACGCCGTAGATCCCGATGCCGGCTTCGAGCCCACCGCCGTGCAGTTTCAAAGCACGCCGAGCTGCTACAGCCGAACCATGCCACAAGCGCTGAAAGCGCTGCTTCGTGGCGCGTCATTCCTCCACCGGGTACCGCCGTTCAGATCGATGGCCGTCGAGGCATCGCATTTCGCGCTGATCGAGGCGTACCACCATCCGCATTTCGCGCGCTGGTTCGCCTATCGGCGCGTCATGAAGGTAATGCCACGCTACGATCGCGTGTTCTTTGCCGACGTCAAGGACGTGGTGTTCCAGGACCGCTTCTTCGATAAGCTGACACCGGGTGCGATCTGTGCCTTTGAGGACGAGGCGCCCTATGGCGACCCGGACAACTGGAACGACCGATGGTACCGCACCGCCCATGGCGAGGCCGCCTATCGTGACGTCGTGGGTCGGACGCCGCTTTGCATCGGCACCATCGGCGGTGAACACGCCGTGATGGACCGTCTGCTCGATGGCTTCTGCGCAGAGATCGCTCGGTCGCCCTTCGGAAAGATCGAACAGGCGATCTTCAACCGGCTCTACCTGACCGGACAGCTGCCCGGAGAAGTCTCCGTTTTTCCCAACGATCTCAGTTCGGTCGCAACGCTTGGCAATGATGCCATCGCCGCCGAGGTCGCGGTCGACGGGCAGGTGCTGACGCGCGAGAGCGACGGGGCCGTGATCCCGGTGGTGCACATGTTCGACCGCCATCCAAGGCTCAACGAGGCGGTCACCGCGCGATACGGCTGAGAGGTCGGCTCAAAACCTCAGTTCGCGGAAGTTTCTGAGCGCGTGGATGCGAATGCCCGCGATCCCCTGCAGGGTCGCGATGCGGAGCAGGCGGTCGGCGCGGATCTCGCGGGCACGGAGCGACCCCTGGGGCATCTCGAAACTTGGATCGGGGGGCACGCCGAGCAGATCGAATTCGATGAACCCGTCCGGCCCGGGCACACCGTTGCGCCGCGGCGCGAGTTGCGGCGTGGCAAAGCCTGCATTGGGCGCCACGCCAAAGGCCGTGATGACGATCCCGTCGGTCAGCCGCCCGATCTCGATACCGGTGACCCCATCGACAGGCACCGGCCGGTCGGGGCCCGCAGTGCCCTCAGCCTCGGCGGCGGCTCGGGCGGCCTCGGCCTCCGCTTCCTCGTCGGTGAACCAGCTCGAGCAGCCCGTGAGCAGCAACATCGAGACGACGAGCGCCAGCACCGGCACGAGGCGGCCGAGGGGGGCTGGCCATGGGCCCTCTGAGACGGGACTGACGGGGGCTGGCACAGGACGCATCGGCTTACCTCGCACATGGTCTCGTCTCGCCCGGGGCGCCGCCCGGTGGCTGCGTTCGATTGACCACAACGCGGCGAGGATAGGAAGCCCCAGCCGGTCCTGTCCCCGTGTGTCGCAGATCTCGCGCCATCGGCCCGCTTTACGGCGCCTGCGCAGCGCCATAGATCCAGCGGCAGCAATGCGGGAGAGGACCATGGCCAGCGCACGATTCGAGGAAATCGCGGAGAACTTCGAGCTCTTCGACGATTGGGAGGATCGCTATCGCTATGTCATCGACCTTGGCAAAGCCATGGCGCCGCTGGACGATGGTGAGCGGATCGCCCCACACAAAGTGGACGGCTGCGCCAGCCAGGTCTGGCTCGTCCCTATGGTCGAGGGCGAGGGCGGGGATGCTCGCCTGCACTTCCGAGGCGACAGCGATGCCATGATCGTCCGTGGCCTGATCGCCCTGTTGCATGCACTCTATTCGGGCGAAAGGATCGCCGATATCCGCGGTATAGACGCGGCTGGCGAGCTCCGCCGGCTCGGCCTGGAGAGCCATCTCTCTGCGCAGCGCTCCAATGGGCTGAAGGCGATGATCCAACGGCTCGACACCCTGGCCGCCGGTGATCGTGCCGCCTGATCGCAGCCGGCTTTGCATGGCGTTCGTTCCCTCTTGCAACGTGGAAAAACCGGGCGCATGCCTCTCACGCTGTCGTGAGTGGGAGAGTGCGAGATGTCCGACGCGCTGAGCGCGCTGCTTGCCGAGCGGGACTGGTTGTTGCTGGACGGTGCGACGGGAACGATGCTGTTCGCCATGGGCCTCGAGGCTGGCGAGGCGCCAGAGCTCTGGAACACCGATGCACCCGATAATGTGCGCGCGCTGCACCGTGGTTTTGTCGAGGCGGGCTCGGACGTCATCCTCACCAACTCCTTCGGCGGCTCGGCCTATCGTCTCAAGCTGCACAATGCCGAGGATCGGGTGCATGAACTGAACGCCGCCGCCGCCAGGCTGGCGCGCGAGATCGCCGATAATGCCGGCCGTAAGGTCATTGTCGCAGGCTCCGTCGGACCGACAGGCGAGATCCTCGAGCCGGTGGGCCAGCTGCCGCGCGCCGATGCGGTTGCCGCCTTCCGCGCTCAGATCCGCGGTCTGATGGATGGCGGTGTCGACGTCATCTGGACCGAGACGCTGAGTGCCGTCGAAGAGCTCGAAGCTGTTGCCGAGGCGGCGGATGCGGAAGACGCGCCTTTCTGCGCAACACTGAGCTTCGACACGGCCGGGCGCACGATGATGGGCATCACCTCGGAGGCCTATGCGTCGATCGCCAAGGGACTGGCCCGCAGGCCCGTGGCCATCGGTGCGAATTGCGGGGTCGGTGCGTCCGATCTTTTGCGCACGGTGCTCGGCATCACGGCCAAGGACCCGGGGCTGCCGATCATCGCCAAGGGCAATGCCGGGATCCCGAAATACGTGGACGGGCAGATCCATTACGACGGCACGCCGGCCCTGATGGCCGATTACGCCATCATGGCGCGCGATGCCGGTGCGCGGCTCATCGGTGGATGCTGCGGCACAACGCCGGCCCATATTCGCGCCATGCGCGAGGCGCTTGAAACCCGCGTGCCAAACTCGAAGCCGGCTCTGGAGACCATTGCCGCGCGCCTCGGCGGCTTTAGTTCAGCATCGGACGGCACCGGCGAAGCGACGACTGTCAAAAGACGCAGGCGTCGCCCGGCCAGCTAAGGTTTCAGGAAGTGCTGGTGGGCGTCCGCCATGCCGCCGCAGCACTGCGCCCGTTCAGGCTGAACGGCAGCAGCAGCATGCATTTCGCCCGCCACAGCCGCGCCCGGACAAGCAGCCCGAACACCTTGAGGCGATCAGCGACGCCGGGCATCTCGGCGTCTTGCATCACAGTCCGCAACTCCAACAGCGGCGAGAGCGGCATCGCGCAGGCTTTCAACAGCCACAACAGATGCCCCTTAAGCCCCGTCACCCGCTGATAGTCGTGCGCCATCTGCCGGTCGAGCTTCTTTGCCAGATCCGCAAAGCTTGCCCGTGCGGTGGTCGCGATCCGCATATCCTCGACATAGCCGATGGGTAGCCTCACCGCAGTGGCGCGCTGGCCCCAGTCCATGTCTTCGGCGGTATCGATGCCGGCAAAATCACCCACCAGTCTGAAGGCACTTGACCGAACCGCCATGTTGCAGGTGGCCGCATAGTTGTCCCGCTCAACGAACAGACGCTGGCGATAGGAGAAGAGCGCTTCATAGCGCTCAAGCGGCGTAGGCAGGCGCCCACCGTCAACCTCGATATCGATCGCGCCGCCAAGGATCTGCAGCGACGGGTCGTCACCGAAGCGCTGCAGGATGGTGCTCACCCAGTCCGGCGCCGGCAGACAGTCCGCATCCACGAAGGCGAGCACATCGCCCTGCGCTGCTCGCGCTCCGGTCGAGCGGGCAGGCCCCGGACCCTTCTTCGACTGGCTGAGAAGCGTCGCGCCAAAGCGACGGCAGATATCCCTCGGCAGGTCCCTCGAGCCGTTATCGACGACAATCACTTCCACGAGGCTTGAGGTGCGCTGATTGCTGAGCGCGCGCAGACACCGTTCCAGGCCAGCATGGTCCTCGAAATGCGGGATTACGACAGACAGATCGGGTGTTCCCGATATGATGTACTGTTCAACATCCTTGGCCATCGCGTAACCCTCGCTCACTCGACTCCACTCGCCTTTAGGTTGTATGAACGCAGGATGGATTGCCATTTGTCAATTTACATCGTTCCGGGACGTTACTCAAATCGCATCAACCGGACCTTTCCGTGCTGCGGGAGATTTCAGAACCGGGCTCGCATCGCGGCAAACGTCGATTTCGCACTCAGTTGTGACGCGTTTGCTCAAGCCGAGATCCTGCCGCTGTGCCCAACCTCGTAGGAGTCTAAGCCAAGCGAGGGTGCGATGAGCGACGATGCCGAAGACCTGATCCTGGCCGATCTGCCGGATGACGAATTGGTCCAGCAGATGCACGACGACCTCTATGACGGGCTGAGGGACGAGGTCGTGGAGGGCGTCAACATCCTGCTTGAACGCGGCTGGATGCCCTATGACGTGCTCACCAAGGCCTTGGTCGAGGGGATGCGCATCGTCGGCATCGACTTTCGCGATGGGATCCTGTTCGTGCCCGAGGTGCTGCTGGCGGCCAATTCGATGAAGGCCGGCATGACGATCCTCAAGCCACTGCTGGCCGAGACCGGGGCACCGCGCCTCGGCAAGATGGTGATCGGCACCGTCAAGGGTGACATCCACGACATCGGCAAGAACCTCGTCGCGATGATGATGGAGGGCGCGGGCTTCGAGGTCGTCGATATCGGCATCAACAACCCGGTCGAGAACTACCTGGAAGCGATCGAGCGTGAGGGCGCCGATATCCTCGGCATGTCGGCGCTGCTGACCACGACGATGCCGTACATGAAGGTGGTGATCGACAAGATGATCGCCGACGGCATCCGCGACGATTACGTCGTGCTGGTCGGCGGCGCACCGCTGAACGAGGAGTTCGGCAAGGCGATCGGCGCCGATGCCTATTGCCGCGATGCCGCCGTGGCGGTCGAGACGGCCAAGGAGTTCATGGCCCGCAAGCACAACCAGCTTGCTGCCGCAGGCTGAGGCCTGCGTCAGTTCCGGTGCCGTGACCAGCCCGATCATGCTGCCGGTCGACGACAGTCTGACCGCTGATGGGCTCGACCTCGCTGGCAGCGCCGGTGCTGGCCTCGCGGATCGTGTGCTGCTGATCGCCTGCGGCGCCTTGGCCCGCGAGGTGCTGGCGCTCATACGGCAGTCGGGCCTCTCGTCGATGGACCTCACCTGCCTGCCGGCCCTTTTGCACAACCGCCCCGATCAGATCGCCGACGCCGTGCGCCAGCGCATCCACGAGGGCCGCGCCAAAGGGTATCACCGCATTGCCGTGCTCTATGCCGATTGCGGAACGGGCGGCGGCCTCGACCGGGTCTGCGACGAAGAGGGGGTCGCGCGTATTCCGGGCCCGCATTGCTATGCGTTTTTCGAAGGGCTCGAAGACTTCGAGGCACGTGCCGATGAAGAGATCGGCGCCTTCTACCTGACGGATTTCTTGGTGCGCCAGTTCGATGCCATCGTTTGGCGCGGCCTCGGGCTCGACCGTCATCCCGATCTCAGGGATATGTATTTCGGCAACTATGATCGAGTGGTCTATCTCGCACAGACCGACGACCCAGACCTGGACGCCGCCGCCAAGGTGGCGGCTGGGCGTCTTGGCCTTGGTTACCTGCGCCGTTTCACCGGTTATGGCGGGCTCGGGGCGGCCTTGTCGCGCGCAGGCGGTCGATCCGCCTGCGACGATTAACGAAGGCGGGTGTGATCACGAACCGTCGATGATCTTTAGATCGGCCCTCGAGAGCGCCCGGGGCGTCGCCTCGGCCTCCGTCCGCTTTAGCCCGCCTTCGATGCTTTTCAGGCCAAGGATCGCGGCACGCTGATCGGCACTCGCCCAGGGCGCCGGCGCTTCCGCCATGCCGGCATGTTCCGCAACTGCCAACGAACCATCGATGTTGATCGGGCTGATATCCATCTCGGCGATGGTGAAGCTGACGGGCGGATGGGCGGCCTCTGCATCGGCCGGGTCAAGCGCGTGAATGGCACCGATGAGACGGTCGACAGCGCCGCTGTCGGAGCGGAGAGGCAGCAGCAGGATCTCCCACTCCCCCGCCATCCCGTCATGCTGGGCAGCAACACGGTGCAGCAGCGCATGACCGATGCCGGGTTCGGCAAGCGTCTCGGCAATCAGCGCCCGCAGGCTCTCGCGCGCCTCGGGCGCCATGATCGCCCGTGCCGGCATCCCGCGCAGATCCATCCAGAACACGTCCACCAGCGCGCTGCCGGCGAGGCGAAAGCGGATATTGCCCTGTCCCAGATCCTCGAGGATGAAGATATGACCGATGTCGCACAGCATGTGACGCGGGTCGACTTCGGCGCGATCGGGGCACAGCCTGCCACCGCGCAGGCCATGCCAATAGCGCAGCAGCGCACGATTATCGGCGTGGCGTACCAGGTCGCCACCCGTGGGGTTGATGCCGTCCGGCCCGATCATCGTCAAACCCGTTCTCTCGTCGTCGTAAGTGCTCATAATGATCTCATGTCTTTCACGCTTCTTCAATCAACGGCGACGACCTTAAGTGTGCTAATCGATCAATCGGGCGGTCATCGCGTCTTTGAAGGGCAGGTTTGCGCAGTGATGCTCCGTTCTGGGGCGCTGGCTCTTCTCGTTCATCACTCAGCAAGCGGTGTGCCACGGGTTGAGGGCTCGATAACCATGAAGCCACGCGGCGCCTCAGCGCGCGCGGGCCCTTGGTAAACGGGAGTGGTTGACCGCGGCGGGGCGGCGCGACAGTGTCGCGCTCCCCGACGGGCACCTGTCGGAGGGGACGGCACATGCTCATGACGAAGGAACTGATGCCTGCGACCACGCGCAAGGGCCTGATGGTGGTGTTATCCTCGCCCTCGGGCGCGGGAAAATCGACGCTGTCTCGGCGGCTGCTGGAGAGCGATGGCGCCTTCGAGCTGTCGGTCTCGGCGACGACGCGGCCACCACGCGACGGCGAAGTCGATGGAAAGCATTACTTTTTCGTTGATGACGCCGCCTTTCAGCGGATGGTCGAAGATGAGGATATGCTCGAACACGCGACGGTTTTCGACAATCGCTATGGCACCCCGCGCGCACCGGTCGAAAAGGCGATCGAGGCGGGGCGCGACGTGCTGTTCGACGTCGACTGGCAGGGTGCCCAGCAGCTTCGCAGTTCGCCGCTCCACAATTCGCTGGTGACGATCTTCATCCTTCCCCCCTCGATCGCCGCCTTGGAAGCACGCCTTCGCAGCCGAGCGCAAGACAGCGATGCCGTGATCAAGCGGCGGATGGACAAGGCGCGTGACGAGATCAGCCACTGGGCGGAGTATCAGTATGTCCTGATAAACGACGATCTCGACGCCTGTTTTTCCCAGATCGAGACAATCATCGACGCCGAACGTCAGCGCTTTCCCCGACAGCTCAAGCTGCAGTCCCTCGTCGCACGTCTGAATGCCGAGTTTGAGGCCCGTCGCTCGGGGTGAGCCCTGGTTAAGCCGGCGCCTCGGCGGGGCCTGCATCTTCGCGCCGCGGGGGCTTACACGATCTTCCCACCCGGCCTATCCCGGCTTAGGCAGGCACGCAGCTTAGCCCTGGCCGGAGGACCTCATGCCGATCCACAGCCTCGACGCGATCTCACCGCGTCTACCGGCCGAGGGCCGCTTCTATGTTGCCCCAGGTGCGCATCTGATCGGCGATGTGCGCCTTGGCGAGATGGTCAGCGTCTGGTTCAATGCGGTGCTTCGCGCGGACAGCGAGCCTATTACCATCGGCGACGGCTCAAACGTCCAGGACGGCTGTGTCTTCCACGTCGATCCAGGCTTCCCGCTCACACTTGGCGAAGACGTGACGGTCGGGCATGGCGCGATCCTGCATGGCTGCACGATCGGCGACGGGGCGCTGATCGGCATGGGCGCGACGGTGCTGAACGGTGCTGTTGTCGGCGTCGGGGCCCTGATTGGTGCCGGCGCGCTGGTGACCGAAGGGAAAACCATCCCCGACGGAGCCGTCGTGATGGGTCAGCCCGGCAAGGTGATCCGAACCCTCGACGACGCAGGGCGTGCGGCGCTGGCCGAGACCGCGGCGGGATATCGCGCACGGTTGATGCGATACGCCAAAGGGCTCAGCAGCGAGGCGTGATACTCAACCCCCACGGGCGGCTGCGACGAACGACACGGCCCCGTCGTCTTGCTTTACCTCGACCTGACATCCTGCCAGCGTGGCAGCCGGTGCGAGCATGGCGAACTCCACTTCCCCCGATCGGGGGGCAGGTGACAGACTGCCCCGCAGCCAGGCCGCCGCTTCCGGTTTGAGGGTCGCGCGCGGCCCACGGGCGATGACGCGGATCGGCAAATCCGTGGCCTGTGACAGGACGAGTTCCAGCGCGCCCTCCAGCCCGAGCGTCAGCTTGCCGGCGAAGACCATCAGCGCCGCGAGACGCGCCGCCGGCTGCGATAGCGCTGGGCCGTCCTCACCGAGACAGGCGAGATGGATCCGTCGCCCGGCGATGATTGGCTGCAGCGTGGCAAGGACATCGCGCCGCGCGCGCGGTGTGCCATCGGGTGCCGCGTCGCCAAAGGCCAGCCGCAGTCCCTTCATCAGCGCCGCCGAGCGCGCGGCGCTGGAGGTGACCAGCGCGAGATCGTCGGGCGTCGCCTGATCGCCAAGCTCGCTCAGCAAATCGACACCATTGGTGATCGCGCTCATCGGCCCCGCAAGGTCATGGGTAAAGCGCGCCGTGACCAGACCGCTCAACACCGCGCCCGAGGCATCGGCGACCAATCCAGGGCGCGTCTCATCGGCATGCCGTCTGTCGTCGCGGCGTGCGATCTGGGGGGCCATGCTACATCCCTTTGTCATCGTCCGCGCGTCGAGGCGCCATGCTCGTTCGTCCGACTGCGTTGTGGGGCACCGCTAGTCAATGCATTTCGACCCTGGCATGGCCTTCTTGCCCGCCTCGCAGAAGCGCTACCGCAGAAGCCAGTGCCGCGGCGACAGCACGCGCCCACGCCATGCCGCGCCGCTCACGAACGCAACACCTGCGGCAGCATCGGTAAATGAAGCGCGAAGAGCCACGTCTTTGGTGGTCGATGGATACCAAGGAGCAGCGCGCCGTCTCGCAACGACGTTTCCGAAGCGGCAGGTGCAGTTGCGCCACCCTGCGGTTGGTCATAGTGTCCGCGCGCGCCACAGGGCGCGGTGGCGGTCCGTGTGGGCGGCGCCAGGGGCCACTCAGCGCGGTGGCGAGCGCGGAAGGGGCCGTCCGCAGATGCAGGTAGACGCCGGTCGTTTCACCGTCCGTCTTGCGAGGACGCCGGATGAGGTGCGCGCGGCACAACGCCTGCGCTATCGCGTGTTCGTCGAGGAGATGGGCGCCAGCGTCTCGCCCGAAGACGCGGCCGACCGGATCGAGCGTGACCGTTTCGATCCCCATTTCGACCACCTGCTGCTGATCGACAACGAGTGCACGAATGACGATGTGCTTCTCGGTGTCGTGGGGGTCTACCGGCTCATGCGCGAGGCATCGGCAAGGGCGGGCATCGGCTTCTATGGCGAGGGTGAGTACGACCTCGCAGCACTCTATGCTTTCGACGGTGAGACACTGGAACTTGGGCGTTCCTGCGTCGATGCCGAATACCGCGGCGGATCGGGGATGCATCTGCTCTGGACCGGGCTTGGTCGCTTTGTCGATGAGTTCGACATCTCGATCCTCTTCGGGGTGGCAAGCTTCCATGGCACCGATACCTCGGGCCTCGCCCAGGCGCTGAGTTACCTGCACCACAACCATCTGGCGCCCGAGGATCTACGCGTGCGTGCCCTCGATACCTCCTTCGCGCCGATGGACATCCTGCCAGCGGACGGGGTCGAGCGGGCCGAAGCCCTTCGTCAGATCCCGGCGCTGATCAAGGCCTATATCCGCCTCGGCGGTTTCGTCGGCGAGGGCGCCTTTGTTGATCGTGAGTTCAACACCGTCGATGTGTGCCTGATCATGGACACCGCCCGCATGGTACAGCGCTATCGCACCTTCTACCAACGCCACACCCGCGGCGATGGGCCGCCTGGATGACGGCGGTGCGCGAGGGCGAGGCACCGAAGATCCCGCCTGCAGCGCCTGAAACGGTGGCGCCAGCCCGGACAGAGATCGAGGGTGATGCCAGGCCGCCGACCGCGCAGACCGGCACCTGGCGGGGGGCAGAGCCACCGACGCTCCCCCCGCTTACCAAGAGCCAGAAGCTGCGCGGCTATACCCGGCTCGCGGCCTTCATCGTCATGACGCTGATCGCACTCGCCCTGTTCGTCTCAGGGCGATATCTCCGCCACTGGCTGGGGCATGCGATCAGCTACCATTTCTGGGTGGCACGCCTCTGGTCGCGTGGCGGGCTTTGGCTTGCAGGCTTACGCCACCGGGTAGAGGGGCGGCCGGTCAAAGGCGGCGCGCTGGTCGCCAACCATTGTTCCTGGCTCGATATCTTCACCCTGCGCGCCTGCGCGCTGATGTATTTCGTCTCCAAGGCCGAGGTGGCGGACTGGCCGGGTGTAGGCTTTGTAACCAAGGTCGCCGGCACGATCTTCATCGAACGCCGCCGCAGCCAGGCCAAGGCGCAGGAGGCGGTGCTCCGCTCGCGCATCGCGGCCGATCAGCTGCTGATGTTCTTTCCAGAGGGCACATCGACCGACGGCATGCAGGTGCTGCCGTTCAAATCCTCGCTCTTCTCGGCCTTCTACGAGGAGGGCGAGGGCGCCGATCTGCTGATCCAGCCGGTGAGCCTGCGCTATCACCCCGACCCGGCGTCCGACCTTCCAGACAGTTTCTACGCCTGGTGGGGCGATATGCCGTTCTACGCGCACATCCTCGACGTCTTTGCCCGCTCGCGGCGCGGCGAGGCCCGAGTCATCTTCCATGAACCGCTCCGCCCGGCTGAAATCGGCGACCGCAAGGCGTTGGCTCAACATGCGGGCAGAGCGGTGGCTGAAGGTCACGCTCGGCTTTAGACGGCGCTAAAGCCTCATCCCGCGGGGCGGGGTCGTCGGTTGCCAGTCCGTGCCAGCGCGAGGCATCGTCGCCTGCCGGCACGGCCGCTGGTGCCATCGAGAGTCCTCCCCATGTCCGATCATACCGCAGCCCCCGGTGCGCGCGGACCCGTGACACCGCGCATCAGTCTCGGCGTGTCGCCCTCAGACGAAGAGCGCACGTCTGAAACGCTGCCGGTCTGGCTACGTGATCACGTGGTGGAGGAGGCGGAATGCGTCACGCCCGATTTCGCCGGGATCGCCCGGGGCAAAGTGATGCCGGTGGCGAAGTTCGTGAAGTTCGCACCGATCTTCCTGCCGACCTCGCTGTTCTTCCTGACCATCACCGGCGGCTATCCGGACATCGAGAACTTCACCGAGTACGAGACCGACGCCGATCTGTGGCTGCGCCCCGATCTGGCGACTGCCCGAGCCGTGCCCTGGGCGAACGACCGCTCGGTCATGGTGGTCCACGATGTCTGCGACCGTGAGGGCAGTCTAATCGACTTCGCGCCGCGCTCCGTGCTGCACCGGGTGCTGGCGGCCTATGCCGCGCGCGGCTGGCGGCCCATCGTGGCGCCGGAGATCGAATTCTACCTGACCCGACCGAACACCGACGCCGATTACCCGCTGGAGGCACCGGTCGGTCGCTCGGGCCGCGCGCCACAGAAGGCGCAGGCCTATTCGATCTCGGCCGTCGATGAGTACGACACCGTGATCGAGCACATCTACGACTATGCCGAGGCGCAGGGACTGGAGATCGACACGATCATCCAGGAGGCCGGCGCTGCCCAGCTTGAGATCAACATGCGCCATGGCGATCCCATGGCGCTGGCCGATCAGGTGTTTCTTTTCAAGCGCCTGATCCGCGAGGCGGCGCTCCGATGCGGGCTTTATGCGACCTTCATGGCGAAGCCGCATGAGGGCCAGCCCGGCAGTGCGATGCATATCCATCAAAGCGTGGTGGACAGCCAGACCGGGCAGTCGCTGTTCTCCTCGGCCGAGGGAGCGCCTTCTGATCTGTTCCGTCACTTCATCGGCGGTCAGCAGACCTATCTGCGCCCCGCCACTTCGCTGATGGCGCCCTATGTGAACAGCTATCGCCGGCTGGTCCCGGACATGACCGCGCCCATCAACCTGGATTGGGGGCGCGACAACCGGACCACGGGCCTGCGCGTGCCGATCAGCGATCCCGAAGAGCGTCGCGTGGAAAACCGTGTCGTGGGCGCCGATGCCAATCCCTATCTCGCCATCGCCGCGACCCTGGCGGCCGGGTATCTCGGCATGGTGGAGAGGATCGAGCCCCGCGCCGAGGTGCGCACCGACAGCTACACCCGCGCCCGGGGCCTGCCTTATGGTCTGTTGGAGGCGGTGGAGGAGCTGCGGGTCTGCCAGCCGCTACGCCTGCTGCTGGGTGAGGGCTTCTGCAACCTCTACTCGGCGGTCAAGCTGCATGAGTATGAGGAGTTCATGCGCGTGATCTCGCCCTGGGAGCGCGAGCACCTGCTGCTGAACGTCTGAGCGCCTGCCGAATGAAGCGGAATCGCGGCTGGTCGCCGCGATGCGTCTTGCGGGGGCACTGTCGCTCGGCGTCTTCGCGCGAAGCCAAAGATCGCCGCATTGATCTCAGAGTGGCCTGGAAGCTGATCCACATGGGTCTGTTGCTGCGGGTCGCAGCCCTTAGTGGCGTGTGCGGGCGAGGAGGACGATGCCGACACCGCCGAGTGTCGCGAGCGATGCTGCGATCAGCCTGATGCTGATGGGCTCGGCGAGCAGGATGACGCCGCCGAGCGCAGCGATCGCTGGTACGGTCAGCTGCACTGCGGCTGCGCGCGTGGCGCTGAGATGGGGCAGGGCCGCGAACCAGACGACATAGCCGAGACCCGAAGCGATGGCGCCCGAGGCGAGGGCGAGCGCGATCCCCATGGGCGATGCACCGCCGATCCCGCCATCGCCGCTTGCTGCGGCAAGATCCAGTAGAACGATCACGGGCGCTGCGAGCAGGAAGTTCCAGCCCGTCGCCCCGAGCGGATCGGCGACGCCCCGTCCGAGCACCGAGTAGATGCCCCAGCCAAGGCCCGCCGCGAGCATCAGCAATGCCCCCATGAGATCCGGCGCGCTTTCGCCCGGCGAGACGAGGACCACGAGGCCGATGATCGCGACCGCAAAGCCCAGCCATCCGAGCGGCGCCAACCGCTCGCCCTTCACGAGACCCCAGCCCAGCATGGTTACCTGCACCGTGCCGAACAGGATCAGCGCGCCAGTGCCGGTATCGAGGCTTTCATAGGCGAAGGAGAACCCCGCTAGGTAGACGAAAAGCCCCGCCGCGGTGCGCCAATCTGCACGCGTTCGAGGCGTGCGCGAACCGGCTGCTTGTTGCGCTGCCGGCGGGGTCTGGTGGCGCTGAAACGCGATG
The DNA here is from genome assembly GCA_039027855.1 of Pseudomonadota bacterium. Taxonomy (GTDB): domain Bacteria; phylum Pseudomonadota; class Alphaproteobacteria; order Rhodobacterales; family Rhodobacteraceae; genus Thermohalobaculum. The sequence goes on from JBCCJI010000005.1 coordinate 69,065, forward strand.
ATCGCCCAAAGCATCGCCGCCCCCGAGAGCACCCGCAGCGTCGCGAAGTTATCGGCGGCGATCAGTTCGGGCGCGAGGGCGAGCCTGGTCAGGACCGAATTTGCGGCGAAGGCCGTCATGGCAGTCGCGGTGAGCGCCAGCGTGACGGTGAGGCTGCTCGCCCCCTCCGCAGCGCCCGGCCGGTTCATGCCAGCGGGCCGAGTGCTTCGGCAAAGGCAGGGAGGATGCGCGCTGGCGCCTCCCACCACGCGGCCGTATCGGGTGTCGCGAAGTCTACCAACGGGCCGATCCGGCGCGCGGTCTCGAGATCGATCTCCCCCTCCGCGACGACCGGGACCTCGATCATCTCTGACCACCAGCGGTAGAGATCATCCCCGGCCGCATCGGCCGGCCCGATGGTGACATAGTCTGCGCCTGCCTCGGCCAGCACCATGGCGCGGTGACGCTCGGCCCCGCCGCTTGCTCCGATGATGATCTCGCTGCCAAGCGTCTTGCGAAGGCGCGCGATCGAGGCATCGGAGGTCGAGAGATGCACTCCGTCGAGCCCATGCGGCGCCACCATGCCCGGCCGGTCGGTGACGACCAGCGGCACATCGGCCGCATGGCACAGCGGCAGCAACGCGTTGATCGCCGCGTTCCAGCCCGCATCGCCGGTGCCGTCGGCCATATCGAGGCGCAGACAGGCGACAAGACCGGTGGCGAGCGCCGAGCCGACGATATCCACCGCGGCCTTGGTGCGCCCTGCCTCAAGCGGTGGCGTTGTCAGGTAGAGACGGGGCGCGTCTGTGACGGTCATGGGGGTCTTTCGGCGAAGGAGCGAAACGACGCGGTTCGGCGGTACGGCACAGGTCTAGGTGCCCGCGGCGCGCGGGGTCGGACGCCAATCCGGCGGGGCGAGCTCGAAACCCGAGAACTCGAAACCGGGCGCCACGGTGCAGCCGCAGAGTGTCCAGGCACCAAGCGAGGTGGCGGCCTGCCACCAGCCGGCGGGCACGGTAAGTTGCGGCGCCTGCCCGGCGAGGATCTCGGCGCCCAGCACGCGGGCTTCTGCGTCATGACCGTCACGCGAGACGCTCAGCGACAGCGGAGCACCGGCGTAATGGTGCCAGGTCTCGTCGGCATCGACCCGGTGCCAGTGGCTGAATTCTCCGGCGTCCAGCAGGAAGTAGATCGCCGTGCCGGGGCTGCGCGCGCCGTCGGCCGCATCGCTGCGCCAGGTCTCACGGAACCAGCCACCCTCGGGGTGCGGCTGCAGGCCGAGGCGGTCGATGATCTCGCGGGCTGTCATGCTCATGGAGAGTGCCTTGCGCTGAGGCCATCGGCGCCGCGTGGCCGTGCCCTTCACGCCTCCTCCTGCGACAGCCAGCGGCGCGAGACAAGGCCGCGGGGACTACTCGCCCTGGGCGCCGTTCTCCCAACGCGAGAGCAGTTCTTCCAGTGCCTCATCTTGCTGACCATCGGCAGGTGGCTCGGGCGCGGCGGTCTGGCGGGCCCGCACGGCACGCGCCCGCTGGCGCCATTTCAACCCGTCAAAGGCCAGCCGCTCGGCGAGGCGATCTGCGAACGCGTCGTCGATGGCGGGCGCGACCACCGTGGCAGACCCATCCAGGCCCTCGCGATTGCGAAAGCGCTGGATTGCGGCCTCGGTCATGGGGCCGAGCACGCCATCCACCGGTCCCACGCGGTAGCCAAGCGCGGTAAGGCCCGCCTGCGCCTGCCGCACCGGAATGGCGGGGGCTTCCGCGCTCTCGCCAGATGTTGTGACCTCGGCACAACCGGAGATCAGACCCAAACCCAAGCCCAGGCCAAGCAGCAGGCAAAAACGACGTCGTTGCATGGCCTCCCCCGAAAACCCTCGTGTCATTGCGGGGCAAAATGCGGCCATTCGGAGGCGCCGGTGCGTTGCGCGATGTCAAAGCAACCCTGCGCCCACGCCCGCATGCTGCCTCTGTTTCGATCGCAAGGAGGAGAGAGTGATGCTCAGCCTGCCCATGGATACGCTCGAGTGGATCGTGCAGCGCGCGCGGGAGTTCGACGGCAAGGATATCGATACCCTGGAAGAGAGCGGCGAGACCGATGGCTCGGATCCGCTTTCGGTGCTGGAGGCGCGACCCGACGATACGGCGGAAGGTGAGCTGAGGAGCTGGATCGCAGATCTGGATGAGCGCCAACAGGCCGAGCTGGTGGCGATCTTCTGGATCGGTCGGGGCGACGGCGAGCCGTCTGACCTGCCGGAACTGATTGCCGAGGCGGCGCGCGCCCGCTCGACCCCGACCGAGGATTACCTGCTCGGCTCGCCGATGCTGGGTGATCATCTGGAGGCCGGGATCGAGAAGGTCGGCGTGGCCGAGCTCGCCGACTGAGGCGCCCCCGGGATCACCGGTGACGGAAAGGGCCATTTAGGCCCTCGCGTTACGTCGTGGCCGGTACCGACCTTGGCACGACACCTACGTTGTCGTGCTTGACTCAGGGCGCCAGACCCATGCCACCGCGCGCCATCCAGACGGCCTAGCGCGCCACCGCGGTTTTCAGCGTTCAGGCCAACACCCCGCGGTCAGGCCTTGCCGCGGTAGATGTCCACAAGCTTGCCCAGCATATCGAGTGCCTCTTCGCGCGGACGCTGGAAGGTGTTGCGCCCGATGATCGAGCCGTTGCCTCCGCCGTCGCGGATCGCGCGGGCATTGTCGTAGACCGAGTCCGACGATGACTTGGCGCCGCCCGAGAACACGATCAGCCGCCGGCCGTTGAAGGCCGCCTTGACGCAGTCGGCCACGCGGTCGGCCATGGTCGCGATGGGGATGCCATTGGTCTCATAAGCCTTCTTGGCCTCGCCCTGCTCAAGATGATCGCTCGACAGCTTCACCTTGATGATATGGGCACCGAGGAGCGCTGCGATCTGCGTCGCATAGGCGCCGACGTCGATCGCGGTCTCGCCGTCCCTGCTGAGTGTCTCGCCGCGCGGATACGACCAGATCACCGTGGCAACGCCGACAGCCGCCGCTTCGGCGCGCATCTCAGCGATCTCTTCGAACATGTCTAGGCCTGCCGAAGACCCCGGGTAGATGGTGAAACCGATCGCCGCACAGCCGAGGCGCAGCGCATCCTCGACCGAGGCAGTGACCGACTGGTCCTTCGGTGCCTCGGAGGGGATCAGCGAATTGGCCGAATTGACCTTCAGGATCGTCGGGATCTGGCCGGCGAAGGTATCGGCACCCGCCTCCAGCATGCCGAGCGGGGCGGCATAGGCGTTCAGCCCGGCGTCGATGGCAAGCTGGTAGTGGTAATGCGGATCATAGGCGGGCGGGTTCGGCGCAAAACTGCGCGCCGGCCCATGCTCAAAGCCCTGATCGACGGGAAGGATGATCATCTTGCCCGTGCCACCGAGCTTTCCCGTCATCATCATGCGGCAGAGGTTGCCCTTCACGCCCGGCGTGTCGCCTTCGTAGTTGGCTAGGATACGCTGGACGGCGCGTGTCGCTTTCATCGGCGGATGTCTCCCCTGTCAGGTCAGTCGCGCCATCTGAGGGCGCGGCGCCGCGACGCCTGAGAGAACAGGCGGCGGCATCGGAAGCGGCATAAACGGCCGCGGTTTGGAAGGCTCGGCCAGATCGGCCGCATGGGATACTGCGCGGATCTCTACGACCGTAGCGCGCAGGATGCCAGTCTCACCATGCCAGCAGCCTCGCTACTCGCATCGTGGTAGTCCTGCGCCCTGCGAGCGGGCGCGGCGTCGATCGATACGCCGGCCCAAGGCGGTGTCAGCGCATGGCGTTGGCGAGCCCGCCGTCCACCCAAAAGGCCATGGCCCCGGCGCTCGCCTCGGTGCGCAGGCGAGCATAGGCATCGGCGTCTTCCGGGCGGGCGCGATAGCGGTTCTCGATCCGGCGCATCAGGCTCGCCGCCGCGCGATCCCCGCCCGCCGCCGCAGCGGTTGCCAGCGTCAGTGCCGCAACCACGTTGCGCGGCGCACCGATCCCGGTGTCATGCGCTTCGGCAAACCGGCGCAGGGCCGAGACATCGCCCGTTGTCACCGCCGCGAGGATGTCCGCGCGTAACGCCTCGTCAAAGCCGGCTGAGGCCTGCACATTCAGCACTGTGTCGAGGGGCAGGGCACCCTCCAGCCGATCCGCGAGACCGATCACCGCCGTGTTGCCGGCAGCCAAAGCGGCCAGCGCCGCCGCGTAAGCGTCGTCAATGCGCCCGTCGGCGGACAGCGCCAGCGCCATCGCCTCCGCCGCGGCGGCATCGCCCTCCAGCGCCAGCGGCTCCAGCATCTGGATCCCGAGGGCCGGGTCACGCGGCGCGCCGGCGCCGGTCACAAGCGCGATGCCGAGACTGCGCCTGTCCTCGGGCGACAGCGTGTCGGGGGCCTTCATCGCAGCGGTGATGAGGCTGGGGTCGAGGATCGCGCCCCTTGCGAGCGGGCGGTTGCCGATCGTCGGTTGCAGCGCGCCGATGATGCTTGCCGGGCTCTCGAACATCGCCTCGGTCAGCCTCACGCCCGGCTCCGGGTCACTCGCCAGTACCAAGAGCGTCGGCTCCTCGATGAACGCTGTGAGTGCCTCGGCCAGGGCATCGGCAAAGGCGCGTTCGGCAAAGGTGACGTCGCGCGTGCCGCCCTCTCCAAACGCTTGCAACGCACCGGCCTGAGCCAGCGCCGGGATCGCCTGAAGATCACCCATCTGCGCCTCGAGCATCGGGCGCAGGGTCTCGAACAGGCCACGGTTCTCGATCACCACCTCCGCGGCGCCGAGCACCGCCGAGGGGATCGCGTCCTCGACGACAGCTTCCGGATCGTCGAAGTTACCGCCGCCGCCAGCGCGCGGGGCAAGATAGTCGAAATCGGCTGAGACGGTGAGGGCGACGGCGTCGGCCACGCTCGCCTCGACCAAAAGCGACATGCCCGCCGACGGCGCGTCGTAAGACGCCGTGATGCCAACGCTATCGGCCACGATCTCGTTGAAGCCAAAGCTCGCTATCATGCCGGCAGGCTCGGGCTCCAAACAGTCGGCAGGCACGGTGACACCGCTCAGCGATGCCGTGCCATCGAGCCGGACAAGATCGCCCGCATCGGCAAGGGTCAGCCGATCGATGCTGACCCGGCAGGCACCGGCCGCGTCCCAGGGAAGCTCGGGCTGCAGTGTCAGACCCGATATCGTGACGGCGCCGCTGCGGGCATCGACGCTGATCGCATCATAGGTCAGGTCGATAAAGCTGCGCAGAAAGCCAAGCCCGGTCTGGACGATCACCCGCGTGACCTGATCGAGGGCAGGGGTCCGGAACGGATCATGCGCCAGGGCCGGGCCTGCGATCAGGGTGCTTGCGACAAGCGCAGTCAGGATTGGCTTTTTGGTCATCGTCAGGGCTCCTGGGCTGGGATCGGCGCTGAGGCTAGCACGGCGGTGACGCGGCTGGCACGGGCGCTGTATGATAGATGGGCGACGGGGCGTAGGACGGTTGGCCGCCAGCATAGACGGGCCGTCAGTCTGCCGACAGCATGGCGACGCCGGGCAGCGTCTTGCCCTCGAGCCATTCGAGGAACGCGCCGCCGGCCGTCGAGAGATAGCTGAAGGAGGCTGCGGCACCGGAACGGTTGAGCGCTGCCACGGTATCTCCGCCACCGGCCACCGACACCAGCGACCCGGCTTGGCTCAGCGCCGCGGCATGCGCCGCCGTTGCATCGGTCGCAGCATTGAAAGGCTCGATCTCGAACGCGCCGAGCGGGCCGTTCCAGACCAGCGTCTTGGCGGCGTCAAAGGCCGCGTTGATCTCGGCGATGCTCGCTGGGCCGGCATCCAGGATCATCGCATCGACAGGACAGCCATCGGCGGGCACGACCTCATGCGGGGCATGGGCCTCGAAAGCACGCGCGACCACCAGATCGACGGGCAGCATCACACGGCAGCCCGCGGCATCGGCCTTGGCCAACACCGCGCGGGCGGTATCGGCAAGATCATGCTCACAAAGCGACTTTCCCACCGGCATGCCCTGTGAGGCGAGAAAGGTGTTGGCCATGCCGCCCCCGATCACCAGCGCATCGACGCGCCCGATCAGGTTGGACAGAAGATCGAGCTTGGTCGACACCTTGGCCCCGCCAACCACCGCCACGACCGGTCGCTCCGGGCTGGTCAGCGCCCGTTCCAGGGCCTCGATCTCGGCCTGCATCAGGCGACCGGCGACAGCCGGCAGGTGTCGCGCAACCCCCTCGGTCGAGGCATGGGCGCGGTGCGCAGCCGAAAACGCGTCGTTGACGTAGATATCGCCGAGACCGGCCAACTGCTCCGCAAAGCCCGGATCATTGGTCTCTTCACCCGCATGAAAGCGCGTATTCTCCAGCAACAGCACTTGCCCAGCGGTCAGCCGCTCGACCGCTTCCTCGGCCATCGGGCCGATACAGTCAGGCGCCATCAGAACATTGGGCGCGCCCACCCCGCTCAGCGCCGCTTTCAGTGCATCGGCCACCTGTCCGAGCGACATTTCGGCCACAGGCCTCCCCTTGGGTCGGCCAAAATGCGCCATCAGGATCGGCAGACCGCCCTTGGAAATGATCTCTCCGATTGTCGGCACATGGGCGCGGATGCGGGTGTCGTCGCTGACATGGCCTGACTGCATCGGCACGTTCAGATCGACGCGCACGAGAACCCGCCTTCCGGCAAGGTCGATATCGTCGAGCGTCCTGATCGGCATCCGCACGTCCTCCTTCGGCATCCTCCTCTGTCGTCAGAGAGGCGGCGCCGGTCAAGGCCGCGCGCCCGCCAGACGATGTCTCTTGCCCGATGCTCAGAAAAGAGAAGCAGTGATCCCACCCACCAGCGCCGAGACACTCCCGCCGAGCGCATAGTGATCGAGGGCAAGCAGCGCCAAGACTGTGGAGACCGCAAGGAAGATCCGGAACGAGGTATCCAAGTCACGGCCCTCCGTCAGAGTGTAGACTACCTGCCCCGTCACCGCCTCACGCGCAGAGTGACCGGCGACACCCCCGGCGCCGTGAGCCATGCGCAGGTCCTGGGTGGAGCGGGTACGTCCGGTCGAAGAAAGCGCCGGGACGCTATCCGGAAAGCGTGCGTTTCGGTGCCTGATCGGCGCCTCGTTCGGTCACGAAGGGGCGCCTGGTCTGTCTTAGAGATGCGAGGCCATCGCCACGGCCGTGTCGGCCATGCGGTTCGAGAACCCCCATTCATTATCATACCAGCTCAAAACGCGGACGAACTTGCCGTGCATCACCTTGGTCTGATCGGTATGGAACACCGAGGAATGCGGGTCGTGATTGAGATCCATCGACACCAGCGGCTCGTCGGTGAAGCCGAGCACACCCTTCAGCGCTTGCCCGGCTGCCGAGCGGATCGCGTCGTTGATCTCGTCGACGCTGGTCTCACGCGCGGCATTGAACTGGAAATCGACCACTGACACATTGGGTGTCGGTACCCGGATCGCCACACCGTCGAGCTTGCCGTTCAGCTCGGGCAGCACCAGGCCCACCGCCTTGGCGGCGCCGGTCGAGGTGGGGATCATCGACATCGCAGCCGCCCGCGCCCGGTAGAGATCCTTGTGCATCGTGTCGAGCGTCGGCTGATCGCCGGTATAGCTATGGATGGTCGTCATGAAGCCCTGCTCGATGCCGATTGCCTGATGCAGCACATGGGCGACCGGGCCGAGGCAATTTGTGGTGCAGGAGGCGTTTGAGACGACCTTGTCGTCGCCGGTCAGGCTCTGATGATTGACGCCATAGACGATGGTTTTGTCCGCACCCGACGCAGGCGCCGAGACCAAGACACGCTTCGAGCCGTTCTCAAGATGCGTCGCCGCCTTCTCTTTGCTGGTGAAGATGCCGGTGCATTCCAGCGCGATGTCTACATCGCTCCACGGCAGTTCTGCCGGGTTGCGGATGGCGGTGACGCGGATCGGCCCTCGACCGACATCGATTGTGTCGCCAGCGACTGTCACGGTGGCGGGGAAACGCCCATGGACGCTGTCATAACGCAGCAGGTGAGCGTTGGTCTCGACGGGGCCAAGATCGTTGATCGCGACCACCTCGACATCGGTGCGTCCGCTTTCGATGATGGCGCGGAGCACGTTGCGCCCGATCCGCCCAAACCCGTTGATGGCGACTTTCACGGCCATTTCGCTTCTCCCGCTTGGTCAGCGGCGCCTCTCGGCGCCTGTTGTCCGCGGGGTATAAGCAGCCTGAGCGGCAGTGCAACGCCAGCGCGCGTGCCAGATACAATTCCGGCACAGGGAGGCGAGGGGCGCTCGGCAGCCCGTCGCAATTGCTACTCTACTGAAGCTGCACCACGGCGAAGGTGTCGCTGCCATCGCTGGTGAACTGGCCTTTGTCAGAGTCGGTGTAAGTCCCGCTTGCCACATCCAGACCGTCGACCTGCACGACATTTGCCTCCCCTGCCGAGGAGCCGACGCCATCGATCTCGGCATCCACACCGTCGGTGAAATCGCCGTCGTTGTTGCCGTCGATCAGGAACAGGTCGCCTTGATTTGGCACACCATCGCCATTGAAATCCGCCCAGTAGTCGCCGGGCCCCGCCGTCCAGCCCTCGGCGCCTGTTTCGTAGGTCGCGCCTTCCAGCAAGCCGTTGCCGCCACCACCAGCGCTCGGATCACTGTTCAGGAAGCCGGGATCGAAACTCCCGGCGAGCACGATCTGTTCCTCGATCTCGTCGACCACGGCTTGGACTTCCGTGGTGAAGAGGCCGACGAGCCCAGCGCTCAAGATCATCAAACCGGCGGCAAGCGCCACCCAATCGACCGTGACAGCACCTTCGTCGGCGCTGATGAAGCGACGCTTCTGCATGAACCTGTCCTCGCGGTTTCGCAGTTACCGGGGGAACACGAGTACTTGTAGCCCGAAGCAAGGGCCGAACGCTCTCTGAACACGCCGATACTTAACCTCTGATCGGTGGCGATAATTCGACCGACTGACGGAGAGGTCGTCCGGAAAACGGCCAATGCTGCAATCAGCGGTGGTCATCTCGCGTCAGTGGCGAGACGCAACGCCTCTTTGTGGCGGAGATCCAGGTTTCGCCTGCGTGCCGGCTGCATGATTCTTGCCGGGCGGAGCGCGCCCGGCGGTCTCGCTCAAGGGGCCGCCGCAGCTGTCGGCCATCCCACTTGCTGCCGAAAGGACTGATGTTTGGAGGGACTGAGCGCACCGGAGACTGTCGGAGTCTGGGACTGACGCGGCATTAGCCTCGATTTCGAGTATCGCGTCATCCGTGTGTATGCTACAGCGTTTTCAACTATAGCGTGCAAGAGCGAGGTGGCGTGATGCGCAGCATTCTCGGTGGCCTGATGGCCGCCACCATGGTTTCGGGCGTCGCGAGTGCTGCGACGTTCGATTTCTCAACCGGGGTGACAAACCCGCAAAACATCGGCAACGGGATCGTCACGACCATCTCGAGCGGGACGGTGTCGTTCTCCGTCGAGGCGTCGTTTAACAGCGGCCAGAACCAAGACGATGCGCAAGTGCTGTTGTTCGACGCCGGTGAAACGCAACCGTTCACCGACGTGGAAGACCGCGCGGCCGATCCCGATCTTGTTTTCGAGGGCATTGACACGACCCTCACTCTCGGCGGTCCCGGCGCCGGTCTGGCACTGGTCAACCCGACGGTGTTTGGGCAGCCGGAGGGTCCGGGCGTTCTGGCGACCAACAAGGCGCTGGTGATCGGCAACCGCAACGGTCAGCGCGTCAACGATCAGGCTGGTTCTGGTGGTACTTTTACGTTCACCAATACTTCTGCTGGCGAAGTGACGATCGACACTTTCAGCTTCATCGACGATCTCTCCGCGACGATCTTCGACACCAATGGCAACCTGTTCGCGAGCCTGATGATCGACGGTGCGCCCGGCTGCAGCGGAAATGGTGATAACTGTGTCGGTGGTCTGGCCTTCTCACCCTTCCTGAGCGTTGGCGTCGGTCAGAGCTTTGATGTCAGCATCAACGGGTCTGGTGGCATCAGCGGCTTCACCACGGTCGATGACCCCTCGGTCACCGTGGTGCCCCTTCCGGGAGCGTTGCCGCTGCTGCTCGCCGGGCTCGGTGGCATCGCGCTGGTCGGTCGGCGCAAGGCCTAGATCGTTACTCTGCCGGGCCAACTGCCCGGCAGCATCCCGAGGCCCACGCGCGCGCTTTACAAAAGCGCGCGCGTTTTTTCTGCGATCGCCTCGGCCGTGATGCCGAAATGGGCATAGAGATCTTTGTACGGTGCCGAGGCGCCGAAGCCGGACATGCCGACGAACCCGGCCTTTGCCTCGCGCCCGCGCTCACCCAAAAGCCAACGATCCCAGCCCTGTTGCACGCCCGCCTCCACCGCCACGCGGACGGGCCCCGCCGGCAAGACGCGCCTGCGATAGGCCTCATCCTGCGCGGCGAAAAGATCGGTCGAGGGCATCGACACGACGCGGACGCCGAGACCGTCGCGCTCAAGCAGGGCTTTGGCCTCCATGGCGATCGACACCTCCGACCCCGTGGCCATCAGGATCGCCACGCGCTTGTGCTCGGCCTCCGCCAACACGTAGGCGCCTTGCGCGGTGGGGTTCTTCGCGGTGTATTTCTCACGGAGCGTTGGCAGGTTCTGGCGTGACAGCGCCAGCACGGTCGGGCCTGTGGTGTTGGTCAGCGCGACTTCCCATGCCTCCGCCGTCTCGACCGCATCCGCTGGGCGCAGCACGGTCATGTTGGGCATCGCCCGCAGGGCTGCGAGATGTTCGACCGGCTGGTGGGTCGGCCCATCCTCGCCAAGACCGATGCTGTCATGGGTCATCACGTAGATGACCCGCTGCCCCATCAGTGCCGACAGTCGCATGGCCGCGCGGGCGTAATCCGTGAAGACGAGGAAGGTGCCGCCATAAGGCACCACGCCGCCATGAAGTGCCATGCCGTTCATGGCCGCCGCCATGCCATGTTCGCGGATGCCGAAATAGACGTAGCGGCCCTTGCGGTCGGTCGCATCGAACACGCCGAGATCGGCTGTCTTGGTGTTGTTCGATCCCGTCAGATCGGCAGAGCCACCCATCGTCTCGGGCATCACCGGATTGATGACGCCGAGCGCGATTTCCGAGGCCTTGCGTGTGGCGTGGCCGGGCCTTTCGTCGACAAGCGTCCGGCGGAGCTTGTTGAGCGCGGAGGTCAGCTTGGCCGGCACCTCGCCTGCGATCATGCGGTCATAATCCGCCCGCTTGCGATCGCCGAGAGCGGCATGCGCCTTGACCCATTCGGCCCGCGCCTCGGCGCCGCGATGGCCCGTCGCCCGCCAGGCCTTGGCGATGTCGGCTGGGATCTCGAAGGGCTTGGCTTTCCAGCCATAAGCCGCCTTGGCGCCGGCCACTTCGTCATCGCCGGTGATCGCGCCGTGCGCCTTGGCCGTGTCCTGCAGTGTCGGCGCGCCAAGGCCGATATGCGTCTTGCAGGCCAGCATGACCGGCGCCTTCTGCTTGGTCGCCCAGGCCAGTGCCTCTTCGTTATCGGCGGTATCGTGGCCGTCTACCCGCCGGGTGACCCAGCCCGACGCCTCGAACCGCGCCACCTGGTCGGTGGCGTCAGACAGGCTGACCTTGCCGTCGATGGAGATGCCGTTGTCATCCCAGAGCACGATCAGGTTTTTGAGCGCCTGACGCCCGGCTAGCGTGATCGCCTCCTGGCTGATGCCCTCCATCAGACAGCCGTCGCCGGCGATGACCCAGGTGCGATGATTGCAGATCTTGGCGCCGAAGCGGGCGCGCAGGCTTTCCTCCGCGATCGCCATGCCGACAGCTGTGGCAAGCCCCTGACCAAGCGGGCCAGTGGTCGTCTCGATGCCGGGCGCGTGGCCATGCTCGGGGTGGCCCGCCGTGGGCTGGCCCAGCTGCCGGAACCCCTTGAGCGCTTCGATCCCCATGCCCGCATAGCCGGTCAGATGCAGGAGCGCGTAAAGCAGCATCGAGCCGTGGCCAGCGGACAGAACGAACCGGTCGCGGTCGGGCCAAGCGGGATCTTCGGGGTCGAAACGAAGCTCCTTGTCGAACAGAACCGTTGCGACATCCGCCATGCCCATCGGCATGCCGGTGTGCCCGGAATTGGCGGTCTTCACGGCATCGAGCGCCAGCGCGCGGATCGCTGCCGCCATGCCGAAGCGCCGCGGATCGGCCTTTTTCATCTCGTCGATCGTCACGCCCATCGCCCTGCCGGCACCTGCCGGTCCCTGTCATCGCTGCGGTTGCGGCGCTTGTGATCAAGCCTGCGCCCCATGTCCACCCGCACCGATGGCCAATGGCACAGACTCGTCTCGAACCGGGGCATCATGGCGCGGCGCCCTCGGCATGGCCGCAACTGCCGGGCAACAGAAGATCGCTGCGGCACCGTTAGAGCCTCTCTAAGGTTGCAGAGCGCGATCCTTCGCGTGGAATCCTACAACCTGTTGTGGAATGAATGTCGCAAGAACGACACGAGTCGCGGCTCGGTCGACTGGAGAGGTGGCATGACGGCAATCGACGAGGCCTTCGCGGCGCTGGATGGGGCGGTCGACGCTGTGGCGTCGCGGCTGACCGCCATGCAGGCGGAGATGGATGATCTCAGGGCATCGCTTGGCGAGGCGATCGACGCGGGCGAGGGTAGGGAGGCGCTGGCCCTGCGCATTGCCGAGCTTGAGGCCCAAGCGGCCGAGGATGCGGCGCTCCGCGCAGAGGCGGCCGCGGCTGTGAAGGATGCGCTCGCCGACCTCAAATCCATTGGCCAGATGGAGATGCGCCATGGCTGAACTTCGGGTCGATATCGCAGGCCGGGCCTATCGCCTTGGCTGCGAGGACGGGCAGGAAGCCCATCTGAGCGAACTCGCCGCCGCCGTGGACGAGGAGGCGCGCAAAATCTCGGGCGGGTCGATGTCGGTCCCGGAAGGCCGGCTGCTCGTCATGTGCGCCTTGTCATTGGCCGATCGCCTCGCAGAGGTTGAGGCGCGTCTTGCATCGCTCGAGGACAATGGCGTCGATGGCCAAGAACTCGCCGACCGTGTGCAGCGGGCCGCGGCGCGGCTGACGCAGCTCGCCGCCCAATGATCGCTGCGACCGGGTGCACTGGTCATCGGCGGGGCGATGACTTACCTACAGCAGCGGCGGGTGCTGTCCTTCCCGTGCGAGGACAGTTTCCTGGTGGCCTAAGCATCTTCGCGGGAGCCGGCTCTGCCTCTGGCCGTGGCCTAGGGTATCTGGTGCCCACCTGGTTATCCAGGCTCGCGAGGATCTGAAACCTCCACGGTCGCGACGGGCCCGCCACCCAAGCTGATTGACGCTCTTCTTTGACGACGTTTCCCAAATGAGTTCCCTCAGGATGATCGCAGCCAAGGCCGCCCTTCGCCGTGAGGTACTCGCCGCGAGGGCCGAGGCCCACAAGGACGGGGCGGCGCGCGCAGCGCGTGCCATCCCGCAGGCGCTTGGCTATCTCGAGGTGGAGAGGCTGGTCGCCAGGGGCGTGCTGGTCGCCGGCTACCGACCCATCAGGACCGAGGTCGATCCGAGCGGGTTGTTGGCGGAGCTGCATAAGGCAGGCGTCAAGCTGGCGATGCCCGTGGTCGAGGGACCATCCCAGCCGCTGTCCTTTCGCCCATGGCACCCCGGAGCGCCTGAGGTCGAAGGCGCCTTTGGCGCGCCGATCCCAGCGGATGAGACCATGGTCACCCCGGCTGTGTTGATCGTGCCGCTCGTGGCGTTCGATGCGCGCTGTATCCGGCTCGGCTACGGTGGCGGGTTCTACGACCGCACCATCGAGAAGCTCGGCGACGCAAACCCGGCCCTCAAGACCATGGGTCTCGCCTACGCCGCGCAACGGGTCGGCGAGATCCCCGCCGAGCCAACCGACCAGCGTTTGGATGCCGTCGTCACAGAGGCAGGCATCGTGCGAGCAACGCCCACCTAGGCCAAAGGCTTGGCGAGTGTCTTGTGCCGGACCAAGTGCGTGAGTGGCGTGGCCGGGTTTGACATCGCCGCCGCAAGCCGCGACCACACTGTGATGCGGGTCCTCTTCCTCGGTGACATTGTCGGGCGCGCCGGCCGTCAGGCGGTGATGGAGGCTGTGCCCCGTCTCCGCGCGGAATGGCGCCTCGATGCGATCGTGGTGAATGCCGAGAACGCCGCATCGGGCTATGGCCTCACCAAACCCATCGCCGACAGCCTGCTACAGGCTGGGGTCGATGTGGTGACCCTCGGCGATCATGCCTTCGATCAGAAGGACATGCTGAAGCACCTCGACGAGACACGCACCATCTTGCGCCCGTTGAATATCGCGCGCCAGGCGCCAGGGCGCGGCGTCACCGTGGTGGAGGTCAGCCGCGGCCGCCGTCTCGCCGTGATGGTGGCGCTTGGGCGCGTGTTCATGAGTAGACCCTACGACGATCCTTTCTCGGCGCTCGACGCCGCGTTGAAGCAGTACAGCCCGGGCGGGAGCGTCGATGCCGTGATCGTGGAGATCCATGCTGAAGCCACGTCGGAGAAGATGGCCGTCGGCCATTGGTGCGATGGGCGCGCCAGCCTCGTCGTTGGCACGCATACCCATGTCCCGACTGCCGACACGATGATCATGTCACGGGGCACTGCGTATCAGAGCGATGCTGGCATGTGCGGCGACTATGACAGCGTGATCGGGATGGACAAAGGCGAACCCATGCGCCGCTTCGTGACCGGCATGGGGGCCGGTCGTTTCAAACCGTCCCTTGGCCAGGCCACGCTTGCGGGCGTCTATCTGGAAACCGATGATCGAACAGGGCTTGCCACCCGTGTTCAGGCGGTGCGCATCGGAGGCAAGCTCGCCAAGGCGGGCCCCGACACGGTGACGGCGCTCCCCGAGGCATCGCTCGGCGCCAGGGATTGACGGACGCCGCGCCGATGGCGGGAGTACTCGATGTGCTGCCGGCATTCGTCACGATCGTGATCGTGATCGGCATGTTCGTGCTGTTCGTGCTGGAACGTTACCCGCCCGAAGTCGTGGCGATCCTCGGGCTGTCGGCGCTGGTGGCAACGGGCGTGCTCCCCATCGACGCCGCCCTGTCGGTGTTCTCGAACCCGGCACCGCTGACCATCGCGGGGATGTTTGTCCTGTCGGGTGCACTGGTGAGGACAGGTGCACTCGATGCCTTTGCGCGGATGATGTTCAGCGATGTGGAGCGTCGGCCCCGGCGGAGTATCGCAGGCTTTGCCGGGCTCACGGTCGGCGCGTCGGCCTTCATGAACAACACGCCGGTTGTCGTGATGCTCATCCCGGTTGCGACCCGTATCGCGCAAAAGCTGAATATCTCGGCCAGCCAGGTCCTTATCCCACTGTCCTATGCGGCGATCCTCGGCGGTCTCTGCACCTTGATCGGCACCTCAACCAATCTGCTGGTCGATGGCGTCGCCCGCAGCCAGGGGCTCGAGCCCTTCACCCTGTTCGAGGTCACACCGCTGGCGCTGGTCATCGTCGTGGCGGGTCTGATTTTCATCACCATCGGGGCGCCACGCTTGCTGCCACGACGCGACGCGATGCTCGACTTTCTGACCAATCGCAAACAGTTACGCTTTTTCTCCGAAGTCGTCGTGCCAGAAGGCTCGCAGCTCATCGGCAGCTCGGTGCTGGAGGTCGATTACCTGAAGCGCGAGGGGATGACGGTGATCGATGTGATCCGCGGCGATCTGTCCCTTCGCCGCGATATGAGCGCCGTGGTCCTGCAGGCCGGCGATCTGATCGTCATCCGATCGGGCGTGAATGAACTGCTGAGCCTGCGGGGCAACCGCGCCCTCAAGATGACGGGTCAGCTCGACACGCTCGGCGAACGCTCAACCGTCACGGTGGAGGCGCTGATTACCCCGGACTGCAAGCTGGTCGGCCGGCAGATCGGCGATGTTCGCTTCCGCAGGCGCTACGGTGTCTACCCGCTGGCGGTGCATCGTCGGGCCGAGCGCGTGGGCTCGGTGCTCGACGAGGTGCGGATCCGTGTCGGTGACACGCTGCTGTTGGAGGGAGATGCAGACGATATCGCCCGCCTCTCGGCCGAACAGAACCTGGCCGATATCACCCAGCCGACGGATCGCCCCTATCGGCGCGAGCGTGCGCCCATCGTGCTGGCGATCCTCGCAGCGCTCGTCCTTGGCGGGGCGTTGGGGGTGATGCCGCTGGCCGGGCTCGCACTGCTGGCGGTGGCGGGCGTGCTGATCACGCGCTGCATCGATGCGGACGAAGCCTTTTCCCTCATCGACTGGCGGCTTCTTTCCCTGATCTTCTCGATGCTGGGTGTCGGCCAGGCGTTGGAGCGAACGGGCGCCGTCCAGCTCTTGGTGGAGCCCATGGTACCGCTGATGGCGGCGCTGCCGGCGGTCATCGTGCTCTGGATTGTCTTTCTGATGGCCTCGGTCCTGACCGAGCTTGTCTCGAACAATGCCGTTGCGGTGGTGATGACGCCCGTGGCCATCGCCATCGCGGCCGCTCTCGGCGCCGATCCGCGGCCATTCGTGGTCGCGGTCATGGTCGCTGCCTCGGCGTCTTTCGCCACGCCCATCGGTTATCAGACGAACACGCTGGTCTATGCCGCCGGGGGCTACAGGTTCACCGATTACATGCGCCTCGGCGTGCCGATGAACCTGATGACGGGCGTGATTGCGGCACTGGTCATCCCGATGATCTGGCCGCTCTGAGGCAGCCGTTCGGGCGTGGCGATCAATGTCCCGACAGCACCAGCGTGCGCACCGGCAGGATCAGGGCCTGAATGCGCAGCCCGGCCGCGTGGACCACGCCCACCGTCTCGACCACGTGGTAGAAGAGATAGCTGGCGAAATCAGTGTCGGGGTCTTCCAGCGCATCGTGGAACGTCGAATACGCCGAGGCCATGCAGCTCGATCCCGGCGGGATCGCATCGGTCGCTCCCTCGAAAAGCGGCTCCATCGTCACGGTGATCGTTCCGGGCTGACCCATACGGCCGAGATCGAGCAGGCGGTCGGACGGTCGGAATTGCCCGGTCGCGATCACGTCCTGGGTCGAAACGATCACCATCGGGATCACGGTGAAGGGCAGCGAGGCGCATGTAATCTCCGCGATCATGCCAGGCTTGATCACCTGCGCCGCGATCTGGCCGAAACCCGCGAAAAACCGCCCATGGCCCGATCCGTCGGGGACCAGAATACCGGCGGGGCGCAAGACGGGGCTCACAAAGTCGCCGGGGCGCAGGTCAAACTGCTCGATCACCCCCGCTGTCCCGGCCAGGATCCGAGTCTTGGATAAGGCGACCTCCGCCTCGGCAAGCTGAGCGCGCGCGCTGGAGATCTGAGCCGGGATCTGCACATCGCGCCGCGCCTCTGCCGCATCGCGCTGCGCCGTGGCGGCGTCGACTGCACCGCGCCGCGTCTCTACCAGGGCGCGCAACCGATCCAGTTCGCGCTGTGCGACGGCATTGGCATTGCGCTCGGCCAGGTCTTCGGTGCGCGCCAGTTCGGTCGTGGCATCCTTCAGCGCGCCTTCCGCCTGCGCGGTCATGCCGACCGCCGCCGCCACATCCGCTTCTGCCACCTCGATCCCTGCCTCGAGTTCGGCGATCCGCGCCCTGGCGGTGGCGACGGCGCTCTGCTGCTGGCTGCTGTCGAGGGTGAAAAGCACGTCACCGGCCGCGACACGCTGATTGCCCCGCACGAGGACCTCGTCCACGCGTCCGCCAGCCTCGGGCAGGATCGTGACCGTGCGGAACACCGAGGCCACCGCCCGCGTCGTTGGGTGGTAGAAGAAGATGGTGGTGAAGAGCATCACCGTCAGCATCGCGCAGCCGGTGATCCCCCAACGCAGCTCATACCAGACCGAGAACAGGGTGAGCTCGCGGCCCCATCGTTTGCCCAGCCGATAACGGCGGAAAAGATAGTCGGGCAGAATGGTGAGGACCGAGCAGAAGAGCGTCTCAAACATCGCGCCGCTCCTCTGGTTCGGCGGTCTGAGCGGGTGCCTCGGTCGCACGGGATATCGCTTGGCTGCTGCCGTTGTCCGCCGGCTTCTCCACAGCGGTGTGGGGCGCCGGCACCCCGGATGATGGCTCCGGCCTGGGCTCGGATCGGCGCGCCTCTGCCGCGCGCCCGAGGGAACTGGCGATCGAGGAAAGCGGGGTCGAGATATCCGGCATCTTGAGCGCCGCGAGTAGCAGTGCCGCGACCCAGAACAGGTTGTTATGGGTGAAGAGCGCCAGCAGCGAGAGCACACCCACGAGCTGGAACTGCGTGCTCTCACCCCGGTGGGCCATCTTTTCCGGCAGGGCGTGAAGGCGAAAATACAGCACTCCGACGCCGCCGATGACCAAGATCAGAAAGATCACCATCAGGATGAAAAGCTGATCGCTCTCGCCGGGCGTCACGATGAAATGCGGGAGGTGCTCGCCCGCCATGGGATGACGCCCCTCTGCCATTCCTGCCTCCGTGATCGGCTCTTTCCTCTGCGTTAAGGGCTGGCATGGCCCGTCATCTGACGCAAGCAGGGTTGGTGCCGGGGTCGGATTGCGCCGCGCCCTACCGGCCGCTGGTCGGGCGAAACTTCGCATAGTGCGATGCGGCACGATCTGCCATAACGCGCCCGCGCAGCATCGGAACGGGAACACTTCGCACGGAGGCGCGCCATGACGGACGACGGTGTGATCGCGCCGACGCGGCCCAAGGCCAAGCCAAAGGTGGAGAAGCCGCGTCTCTGGAAGGTCGTGCTGCTGAACGACGACTTCACGCCGCGCGCCTTTGTCACCAAAGTACTGATGGGTGTGTTTCGCCTGTCCGAGGGCGAGGCGCATGGCGTGATGATCACCGCGCACCAACAAGGCGTTTGCGTCGTCTCGGTCTACACGCGCGAGGTTGCCGAGACCAAGGCCGAGCAAGGCACCGAGGCCGGGCGGCGCCAGGGCTATCCCCTAACCTTCACGACCGAGCCGGAGGACTGAGGCGCTTAGGGCTCGATCCGCATCACGCCCAGGATCCGCTTCCAGTCGGCAACGAAGTGCGGGATGTCCCAGAGATGCGCGCTACCGACTGTGCGGCTCAGACCTGTCGATTCATCGAGGGGCGTAAGGAGCCAGCAATGGCTGCTGCGACCGTCGCGGCTCCTTAGTGTCGCGCACGGTGCAGAGACGCCGGATCCGCAGTCAGCCGGGGACCCATGGAAGAAACTTCCACGATCAGAGGGTAGGCTAAGCGTTGGGGGCATCGGCGTATCGAGGTCTCACCTATCGTGGTGCCATGATCCCGATGACGTAGCCTTGTTTCTCATCCTTTCCCAAGGCCTTCGCCGATCCGGTAAAGCTGCCTCAGAGTGCTCGGGCGACAGCCTTGAAAGCGTCGTTCACCAGCATCTGCTTTTGCCATGCATGAGCGCACACCGTCGGAGTGCGTTTGGACCGAAAGCTCTGTCCGCAGGAGGCTCTCCCTTCCTGTCGTGCCGTTTTCGTACTGCGCACAAGATGCCACCAGGTCTACGCATCACGATAGCGCGCCACTGAGCGGGCCCCGTCGGTGGGCGCGTCGATGGGCCCGGTGCCCCTAACGCTGCAGCAAAGCCTCGATGCGGACACGGGCGATCTTCTCCACCTCGGCACAGGCTGTCGCAAACTCGGCGCTGGCGTCGTTCTCGATGCGAGCCTCGAAAGCCGCAAGGATCTCGGCCTTCGTCTTGCCCGTCACCGCCATGATGAAGGGGAAGCCGAAGCGGGTGCTGTAGCGCTCATTCAGCTCGGTGAACCGGGCGCGCTCAGCATCGGTCAGAGCGTCGAGCCCGGCGCCTGCCTGTTCTGCGGCGCTCTCGCTCGTCAGCCGGCGGGCGCTGGCGAGCTTTCCCGCAAGGTCGGGATGCGCGCGGAGAACGCCGAGCCTCGCATCGTCGTCCGCCAGCCTGAACTGCAGCGCCAGCGCAGACAGCAGGCCCTCGGCCCTGTCGTTTGCCGCACCCAGCGCCGCCTCATAGGCGCGCTCGGCGATCCATGGCGAATGCTCGAACACTCCGCCGAACCGGGCCATAAACGCGTCGCGCGACAGGCGTGAGGGCGCCTCGCCTGCGGGCGGCGGGTGATGGCGGTGCCAGTGCTCGGCGATGTCGATCCGGCGCGCGAACCAGACACCCTCATGCCCCTGCGCATAGTCGAGAAACCGTGCGAGCGCGGCGGCGCGCCCCGGCCGACCGGCCAGACGGCAATGCAGTCCGATGCTCATCATCCGCGGCTGACCGGCGACTCCCTCGGCATAGAGCATGTCGAAGCTGTCGCGCAGATAGGCAAAGAACTGATCACCCGAGTTGAAGCCCTGCGGCGTCACAAAGCGCATGTCGTTGGCGTCGAGCGTGTAGGGCACGATCAGCTGATGCCCGCCCTCATGCGGCTGCCAATAGGGCAGCTCATCGGCGTAACTGTCTGCGAGATAGGCGAAACAGCCCATCTGGCCCGCGATGTCGACAGTGTTGATCGAGCAACGTCCGGTATACCAGCCGCGTGGTGGCGTGCCAGTCACGGCGCTGTGCAGGCGGATGGTCTCGACCATCTCGGCGCGCTCGGCCTCGGGCGTGTAGTCCTTGTATTCGACCCACTTCATCGCGTGGCTGGCGATCTCCCAATCGGCCTCGACCATCGCGGCGACCTGGGCGGGCGCCCGGGCCAGTGCGGTGGCGACGCCGAACACCGTCACCGGCACACCGGCCGCGGTCAGGATGCGGTGGAGCCGCCAGAACCCCGCGCGCGCGCCGTACTCGTAGATCGTCTCCATGTTCCAGTGACGCTGTCCCGGCCAAGGTGCTGCGCCGACGATCTCAGACAGGAAGGCCTCGGACGCGGGATCACCGTGGAGCAGGCAGTTCTCGCCACCTTCCTCGTAATTGACGACGATTTGTACCGCGATCCGCGCATCGCCCGGCCAGCGGGGATCGGGCGGTGTTGCGCCATAGCCGTGCATGTCGCGGGGATAGGGCATGGACCGCTCCGTGGTAGGATCCGTCATGGTGCTGCGTCACCCTGCCGAGGTGTGCGACGACCAGATGGCGCAAGAAGGTTTTGACAGTGCTCGCAAGGCCTTTGCATTCTCAAGGGGCAAGCAGAGCATTGGTGGGCATTCTGGATGCCATGTTTCGCGCCAGCAGGCGAGCAGAGGTGAAATGAGCGGCAACGGGCGATTGACCACCCATGTGCTGGATACCGCGCGCGGGCTGCCAGCGGCGGGTCTGGCGATCGATCTCTATCGCCTGGGCGACGTGGGGCGGGCCCATCTGGCGGCCGTGGTCACGAACGTCGATGGTCGCACCGACGGCCCTTTGCTCAGCGGCGATGCCATGTTGAGCGGCATCTACGAGCTCGTCTTCCGGGCGGGCGATTACCTGCGCGGGATCGATATGGCCCTACCCGCCATGCCCTTCCTCGACACCGTGCCGATCCGCTTCGGCATCGACGACGCCGCGGGGCATTATCACGTGCCGCTGCTGCTCTCGCCCTATGGCTACTCGACCTATCGGGGGAGCTGAGCGGTGGTCGCGATACGGCACAGCATGTCGTTCCTGTTGAATGACGAGACCGTGACGCTGGAGGCGGTCGGGCCTTCGGACACGCTGCTCGACTACCTCAGACTGCAGGCACGCCTCCGCGGCACTAAGGAGGGCTGCGCCGAGGGTGATTGCGGTGCCTGCACCGTGCTGGTCGGCAGGCTGTCGGCGCAGGGGCTTGTCTATGAGACGGTGAACGCCTGTATCCGGCTGCTCGCGTCGCTGGATGCCTCTCACGTGGTGACCATCGAGCATCTGGCGCGCGGCGGCAGACTGCATGCCGTGCAGCAGGCGATGGTCGACCACCACGGCGCGCAGTGCGGCTTCTGCACGCCGGGCATCGTGATGTCGCTCTATGGCCTGTTGCTCGACACGCCCGAACCCGACGACGACGCGATCGAGACTGCGCTGCAGGGCAACCTCTGTCGCTGCACTGGATATGCGCCGATCCTGCGCGCGGCCCGCGCCGCCGCCGAGGATCGCACCCAGGACGCTGATCCTTTGATCGCCGGGCGCGCGGCCGTGACAGCGCGACTGCAAGCCATGCGCGATGGCGCTCGGGTGGCGTTGACGCGCGACGGGCAGCGGGCACTCCTGCCGGCCAGTCTAACCGACGCGGTCGATGTGCTGGCCGAGACGCCAGGGGCGACCATCGTCGCCGGGGCGACGGATGTCGGGCTTTGGGTGACCAAGGAGATGCGCCCGATCTCGCCGACAATCTTCATCGGTCATCTCGACGCGTTGCAAGCCATCGAGGAGGGCGAGCGCGAAATCACCATCGGCGCCGGCGTCAGCTATGCGGTGATGGCGCGCATCATCGCGGCGCATTTCCCCTTCTTGGCCGAGTATTGGCAGCGCATCGGCGGGCAGCAGGTGCGCAACATGGGGACCGTCGGCGGCAACGTCGCCAACGGCTCACCCATCGGTGACACGCCGCCGCCGCTGATCGCTCTCGGCGCCGAGGTCGATCTGTTGAGTGCCGAGGGGCGGCGCAGCCTGCCGCTCGAGGACTTCTTCATCGGTTACGGTCGGCAGGATCGCCGCGCAGGGGAGATTGTCGAACGGCTGCGCATCCCGAAGCCTGGCGCGGATGTGATCTGTGCGGCCTACAAGGTATCGAAGCGACGCGATGAGGACATCTCGGCGGTCTGCGGCGCCTTCCGGTTTAAGGTGGCCGACGGCGTCATCACCGCAGCGCGCATCGCCTATGGTGGCATGGCGGCGACCCCGCGGCGGGCGCGCGCGGTCGAGCGTTATCTGATCGGCCAGCGGTGGTGCGAGGCGGCGATGGCCAGGGCAGGCGACGCCGTCGCCGAGGACTTAACGCCGATCACCGATTGGCGCGCCTCGGCCGAGTACCGGCATAAGATCGCCCGTAACATGTTGCGCCGCGTGTATCTCGAACATGAAGACGCGCGCGCCACTCGTCTGCCTCATCGGGGCGCCGCATGAACCGCGAGACACCGCAGCCGACCGACGCTCCGGCCATCCCGCTCGGCCGCGCCAGGCGCGCCACGCCCCATGACAGCGCTGAGAAACACGTCACCGGCACGGCAGTCTATATCGATGACATGGCGGAGCCTGCGGGGACCCTGCATGCCTGCCTCGGCCTCTCGGATCGTGCCCATGCCGAAATCCTGTCGATAGATCTGGATGCGGTGGCGACGAGCCCAGGTGTCGTGGGCGTGCTGACGGCTACGGACATCCCCGGCGAGAACGATGTCTCACCGACGGGCAAGCATGACGATCCGGTCTTTGCCGAGGACCGCGTGCTGTTCCACGGCCAGCCCATGTTCGCCGTGATCGCCGAGACGCGCGAAGCGGCGCGGCGCGCGGTGGCCAAGGCCAAGATCGGATATCGCGACCACGATCCGATCACCGACATCGCCGCGGCCGAGGCCGCAGGCGGCGACCTCGTCACCGATCCGCTGACGCTGTCGCGCGGTGATGCGGCGGCCGCCATCGCTGCCGCGCCCCGGCGTTTGGACGGCACGATGACGATCGGGGGGCAGGACCATTTCTACCTCGAGGGTCACATCGCGCTCGCCATCCCGGGCGAGGACGACGATGTCACCGTCCACTCCTCCACCCAGCACCCGTCCGAGGTGCAGCACATGGTCGGCCATGTCCTGGGCGTGCCGTCCAATGCCGTGACGGTCGAGGTCAGGCGCATGGGCGGGGCGTTCGGCGGCAAGGAGACCCAGTCGAACCTGTTCGCCGCCGTCGCCGCGCTTGCAGCCAAGCGGTGGGGCAGGGCGGTGAAGATCCGACCCGACCGCGACGACGACATGATCGCCACCGGCAAACGGCATGATTTCCAGGTCAGCTATGCCGTCGGCTATGACGACACCGGGCGTATCCACGGTGTCGAGGCGACCTATGCCGCGCGCTGCGGCTTCTCGGCCGACCTGTCGGGGCCGGTGACCGACCGCGCGCTGTTCCACGCCGACAATTGCTACCACTACCCGGCCGTCCGGCTCTCCTCGCGCCCGCTGCGGACCAACACGGTCTCGAACACCGCCTTTCGCGGTTTCGGCGGGCCGCAGGGCATGCTGGGGGCCGAGCGGATGATCGAAGAGATCGCCTATGCGCTTGGGCGCGACCCGCTGGAGGTGCGCAAGGCCAATTTCTACGCGCCGGGCCGCGATCTGACGCCCTATCACCAGCGGGTCGAGGACTGCGTGATCGCCCGGATCGTCGCCGAGCTGGAACAAAGCGCCGACTACCAGGCCCGCCGCACGGCCATCATCGAAGCTAACCGCGAAAGCCGCATCATCCGCCGGGGCATCGCGCTCACCCCGGTGAAGTTCGGCATCTCCTTCACCGCGACCTGGTACAATCAGGCCGGCGCGCTGGTGCATGTCTATCGCGACGGCTCGATCCACCTGAACCATGGTGGCACCGAGATGGGGCAGGGCCTCAATATCAAGGTGGCGCGGGTGCTGGCAGATGCGTTCGGTGTGGGGCTCGAGGCGGTGAAGATCACCGCGACCTCGACGGGCAAGGTGCCGAATACCTCGGCCACTGCGGCATCCTCGGGCTCGGATCTTAATGGCATGGCGGCGGCCGATGCGGCGCGCCAGATCATCGACCGGCTTCGGGCGTTCGCGGTCGAACACTATGGCGTCTCGGCGGATGAAGTCGCCTTCGAGCGGGGCAAGGTATGGCTCGGCAGTGAGCGCATGGCCTTCGGCGCCTTGATCGACGCGGCCTATCTCGCCCGTGTGCAGCTCTCGGCGGCGGGCTTTTACAAAACGCCCGAGATCCACTGGGACCGCGCCGCCGGCAAGGGCAAGCCGTTCTATTACTACGCCTATGGCGCGGCGGTGTCTGAGGTCGCGGTCGACACGCTGACTGGCGAATACCAGGTGGAGCGGGTCGATATCCTCCATGATGTCGGCCGGTCGCTGAACCCCGCGATCGATCTCGGCCAGATCGAGGGCGGCTTCGTGCAGGGCATGGGGTGGCTGACGACCGAGGAGCTGTGGTGGGACGACGAAGGGCGCCTCCGCACCCACGCCCCCAGCACCTACAAGATCCCACTCGCCTCGGACGTGCCGCGCGATTTTCGGGTGCGCCTCGCCGACTGGTCCGAGAACACGAAGCCCACGATCCGGCGCTCCAAGGCGGTGGGAGAGCCGCCCTTCATGCTCGCCATCTCGGTGCTGGAGGCGCTGTCCATGGCGGTGGCGAGCGTCTCGGACTACCGCGAATGCCCGCGCCTCGACACGCCCGCAACGCCCGAGCGCGTGTTGATGGCCGTGGAGCGGCTGAGGGCGGGCGGATGAGGGAGGGCGAGGCACTGCGCGCCCTGATCGAGGGCGCAGACGCCGTGGCGAAGGTCACGGTCGACCGGGTGGAGGGTTCGGCGCCGCGCGATACTGGCGCCTGGATGCTCGTCACGCCGACCGCTCTTTTTCAGACCATCGGCGGTGGAGCGCTCGAGCACCGCGCCGTGGCCGCGGCGCGCGCCATGCTGTCGGAGGGGGGCGATCGCCTGTCGCTCGCCATGCCCCTTGGCCCCGAGATCGGCCAGTGCTGCGGCGGGCGTGTCACCCTGTCGATCTCTCGGCTGGGCTCGACCGAACGCGCGGCCCTGATCGCCGAACACGGTGCAGCGCTGGCCTCGCGGCCTGCGGTCTTTGTGTTCGGCGCGGGGCATGTCGGGCTCGCGCTGAGCCGGGCGCTCGCGCTGCTGCCGCTCTGCCCGGTACTGATCGACAGCCGCGAGGCCATGCTGGCCGAGGCACCGGAGGGGGTCGAGACGATCCTGACACCGCTGCCCGAGGCGGTGGTGCGCGACGCGCCCGCAGGCGCTGCCTTCGTCGTCATGACCCATGACCACGCCACGGATTTCCTGATCACGCGCGAGGCGCTGGCGCGGGGCGACGCGGCCTATGTCGGGCTGATCGGCTCCCAGACGAAGCGGGGCGCCTTCGCCGGTTGGCTCCGGCGCGCGGGCGATGGCGATCTCGACACCTCGGCGCTGATCTGCCCGGTGGGCGGTCGGGGTATCGGGGACAAACGGCCCTCCGTCATCGCCAGTTTCGTCGCGGCCGAGGTGATGGCTCGCCTCTCGCTCGACACCGCGACACGGCATGCCCAACCGTCGGCCACTGGGACGATCCGCCATGCTGTCAGGCGCTGACGGGCTGTGCCACGCCCGCCTCTGCCGCACGTCGCGGGGCGGCGGCGTGGTGGAGGGGCGCTGATGGAGAGCATGCCATTGGTCTGGGAGTGGGTCAGTTTCGCGATGCGCTGGCTACACGTGATCACCGGGATCGCTTGGATCGGATCCTCTTTCTACTTCATCGCCCTGGACCTCGGCCTTGACCGTCGACAGGGCCTGCCCGCTGGCGTGAATGGTGAGGCCTGGCAGGTCCATGGCGGCGGCTTCTACCACATCCAGAAATACCTCGTGGCCCCGGATGCCCTGCCGGCGCATCTGACCTGGTTCAAATGGGAGAGCTACGCGACCTGGCTTTCGGGCTTCGCGCTGTTGGT
Source organism: Pseudomonadota bacterium (assembly GCA_039027855.1). Taxonomy (GTDB): domain Bacteria; phylum Pseudomonadota; class Alphaproteobacteria; order Rhodobacterales; family Rhodobacteraceae; genus Thermohalobaculum. Next base: position 95,550 of record JBCCJI010000005.1, read on the forward strand.
GGTCGTCTATTACGTGGGCGCCGATCTCTACCTGGTTGATCCCAACGTGCTGGACGTCCCCGCGCGGATGGCCATCGGCATCTCGCTGTTCTCCATTGCGCTTGGCTGGCTGCTCTACGATGCCCTTTGCAAGTCGCGCATCGGCACCGACAATACGCGGCTCATGCTGGTGCTCTACGCGATCCTGGTGGTGATGGCCTGGGGCTATACGCAAGTCTTCACCGGGCGGGCGGCGCTGCTGCATCTGGGCGCCTTCACGGCCACGATCATGTCGGCAAATGTCTTTTTCATCATCATCCCGAACCAGAAGATCGTCGTCGCCGACCTCATGGCCGGGCGCACGCCCGACCCGAAATACGGTGTGATCGCCAAGCAGCGTTCGACCCATAACAACTATCTGACGCTGCCGGTCCTGTTCCTGATGCTGTCCAATCACTATCCGCTCGCCTTCGCGACCGAATACAATTGGGTGATCGCCTCGCTCGTCTTCCTGATGGGCGTCACGATCCGGCATTTCTTCAACACGCTGCACGCGACCGGCCAGATGCTGTGGTGGACATGGGGGGCGACGGCGGCGCTGCTGGTGGCCATCATCGGGCTGTCGACGGTGCCGCGCGCTCTGCCGGACGAGACGGCGGCGCGCCTGACCCCGCTTGAGGAACGCCTGGCAAGCACCGGGAACTTTGAGGATATCTACATCACCGTCCTCAGCCGGTGTGCCATGTGCCACGCGGCCGAGCCGGCATGGGAGGGCATCGCGATCGCGCCCAAGGGCGTGCAGTTGGAGACCGAGGCCGAGGTACTGGCCCATGCCCGCGCGATCTATCTGCAATCCGGGCGCAGCATCGCCATGCCGCCGGCCAATGTCAGTTACATGGAAGAGGCCGAGCGGCAGGCCATCGTCACCTGGTACGAGAACGCGGTGTCACGATGACCTCCAGGCTGATCCGCGGTCGGTTGCTGTCCTTCGAGGATCGGCCATCGGGCCCCGACGATACTGCCGCTCTGTTCTACGAAAGCGATGGCGGCCTCTGGCTTCAAGACGGCGTGATCCGTGCCCGCGGCCCGTTCGAGACCATCGCCGCCAAGGCGCCGCCGGGCACGCCCGTCACCGATCATCGCCCTCATCTCGTGATGCCCGGTCTGATCGACACCCATCTGCATATGCCGCAGATGCAGGTCATCGCCTCCTGGGCGCCGGCGCTGCTCGAATGGCTGAACACCCACACCTTTCCCGCAGAGACGCGCTTTGCCGATCCGGTCCATGCGGCGCGCATCGCAGGCGCGCTGTTTGACGAACTTCTGCGCCACGGCACCACGACGGCGCTCGCCTATTGCTCGGTGCACAGCACCTCGGCTGAGGCCTTCTTTGCCGAGGCCGCGCGGCGCCGGCTCTGCATGATCGGTGGCAAGGTCATGATGGACCGCAACGCCCCAAAGCGCCTCACGGACACGGCAGAGAACAGCTTTGACGAGAGCGCCGCGCTGATCGAGCGTTGGCATGGGATAGGCCGGCTCCACTATGCGATCACGCCGCGCTTTGCGATTACCTCGACGCCGTCGCAGCTGGAGGCAGCCGGCGCCCTGAAACGCCGCTACCCCGAGTGTTACCTGCAGACGCATCTGTCGGAGAACGCGGCCGAGATCGCGCTGACAGCCAAGCTTTATCCGAAAGCGGCCGACTATTTCGCCGTCTACGAACAGTATGGCCTGACAGGCCCAAAGGCGCTGTTTGGCCATTGCCTGCATCTCAACGAGCGCGAGCGCTCAGCAATGGCCGAGACCGGGTCGGTTGCCGTGTTCTGCCCGACCTCTAACCTGTTCCTCGGTAGCGGAGTGTTCGACATGGACGGTCTGGAAGCTGCGGGCCTGCGCACCGCCATTGCGACCGACATCGGCGGGGGCACCAGCTATTCGATGCTGCGTACGCTGGATGAGGGCTACAAGGTGCTGCAGCTGCAGGGGCAGCGGATGGACCCGCTGACGGCCTTCTATCGCGCGACGCTTGGTAATGCGCGGGCGCTGGGGCTGGAGGACCGGATCGGCACGCTGGCGGTCGGCAGCGACGCCGATATCGCCGTGTTCGACCCGGCAGCGACCCCCGCAATGGCGCTTCGCCATGAGACGGTGGGATCGCTCGCCGATGAGCTGTTCCTCCTTCAGACCCTCGGCGACGACCGATCCGTGGCCGCGGTCTATGTGGCCGGCGATCCCGTCGACCGGTCGCCCAAGCCCGGCCTCACAGCATCGAGCGAGACGGTAGCGATCTGAGTGCTTGGTTTATGCCGCACCGCGTCATTAGACTGCGGGAAACGAGACAGGGAGAACACCATGCTTCGCGGATACCTCTTGGCAGCAGCCCTTTGCTTGGGTGCCACCGGTGCGGCGGCCCAGACCGAGATGCCCTTCGCGCTCGACTGGAAGTTCGAGGGACCGGCCGCGCCCTACACCATCGCGGTGGATGAGGGGTTCTTCGCCGAGGCGGGGCTTGAGGTGACGATCGAGGAAGGCGCGGGCTCGCTCGCCGCCATCCCGAAAGTCGCGACCGGGGCCTTTCCGGTGGGCTTTGCGGATATCAACTCGCTCATGCGGTTTCTCGACCAGAACCCCGGCGCCCCGGTCGCCGCGGTCATGATGGTCTATGACAAACCGCCCTTTGCGGTGGTGGGTCGCAAGTCGCAGGGCGTCTCAGCCCCCGCCGATCTGGAGGGCCGGACCCTCGGCGCGCCGCCCCCCGACGGCGCCTGGGCACAGTTCCCGATCTTCGCCGCTGAGAACGATCTGGATGTCGACGCGATCACGGTGGAGCCGGTCGGCTTCCCGACGCGCGAGCCGATGCTGGCGCAGGGCGAGGTCGACGCCGTGACCGGCTTCTCGTTCTCCTCGACGCTGAACCTGATCCGGCTCGGCGTGCCGGAGGACGATATTTCCACGATCCTGATGGCCGATCACGGCGTGCAGCTGTACGGCAATGCGATCATCGTCAACACCGATTTCGCCGAGGCGAACCCGGAGGCCGTGACCGCCTTCCTGACCGGCATCGCGAAGGGGTGGAAGCGCGCCATCGCGGCGCCGGATGTCGCCATCGCCTCGCTGCTGAAGCGCAACCCGGCCGCCGATGCGGGGCTGGAAGAACGGCGCCTGATGCTGGCGGTCGAGGCCAATGTGCTGACCGATTACGTCAAGGCCAACGGCATGGGCGAGATCGACGCCGACCGCTTCGCCGCCGCGATCGAGCAGACCAAGACGGTCTACGAGTTCCAGAACACACCCGACGCCGCGGTGATCTTCGACGCCAGCTATCTGCCGGCGGGCGATGTCCTGACACTGCAGTAATGCGTATCGGCGCCGGGCCAGAACCCGGCGCCGGCTATCTTGCTTCCTCCAGCACCCCTCCCAGGCCCCTCCCAGGCAATGTCCCAGGTCGAGATCCGCAACGTTCGCCATGCCTATCGAACCAAGGCCGGGCCGCTGCCGGTGCTGGACGGCCTGGAGATGTCGGTGGCCGAGGGCGAGTTCTGCGCGGTCGTCGGCCCCTCGGGTTGCGGCAAGTCCACGCTGACGCGGCTGGTCGCGGGCCTGATGCGTCCCGATCAGGGCGAGGTCTGGCTCCACGGCTCCAAGGTCACGAGCCCGCGCAAGACCGTGGGCATGGCCTTCCAGAACCCCGTGCTGCTCGAATGGCGCACGATCCTGGAGAACGTCATCCTTCCGCTGGAGATCGTCGCCCCCTCCATGCCCCGGCGCGACCGGGTGGCACGGGCCGAGGAACTGCTCGCCATGGTCGGGCTGGAGGGCTTCGAGGCCAAGCGGCCGTCTGAGCTCTCGGGCGGCATGCGCCAGCGCGCCTCGCTCTGCCGCGCCATCGTGCACAAGCCCGACGTGCTGATCATGGATGAGCCCTTCGGCGCGCTCGATGCGTTTACGCGCGAAGATCTGTGGCAGACCATGCGGGCGCTCCGCCAGGCCGAGCCGTTTACGGCGCTGCTGATCACCCATGACCTGCGTGAGAGCGTGTTTCTCGGCGATCAGGTGGTGGTGCTGTCGGGCCGCCCGGCGCGGACGCAGCGCACCATGCGTGTCGATTTGCCGGCCGACCGCACGCTCGACATCCTGTTCACGCCGCCCGTGGCTGAGATGCTCCACATCCTCCGCGACGAGATCAAGATCGCCCAGGGCAGGCCGGTTGAGACACCCGCGGCGGGGCAGGGCTGATGGCGCGTCTGCAGCAGGTTCTGGTGCCGATCCTCGCCGTCGTGATCTTCACGGCGTTCTGGGAACTGCTGGTTTGGGCCAATGGTTGGCCCGATTTCGTCATGGCCTCGCCCAGCGACCTGCCCGCCGCCTATGTCCGGTTCGCCGACCTCTTTCTAATAGGCGCTTGGGAGACGCTCTGGCGCACGGTGGCCGGGCTGCTGCTCGCTGTGCTCGCCGGGCTCATCCTCGGTATGATCATGGGCTTCTCCAAGATCGCGCGCGACGGGCTCTACCCGCTGCTGGTCGGCTTCAACGCGATCCCCAAGGCGACGTTGGTGCCGGTGCTCGCGCTGCTTTTCATCGGGCAGCACGACTTCAACACAGTGATGATGGCGTTCCTTATCTCGTTCTTCCCCATCGCCGTCTCGGTTTCGGTCGGCCTCTCGACGCTGGAGCCCGAATATCGCGACATCCTGCGCGCCCTCGGCGCCTCGCAGGTGACGATCTTCTGGAAGATCGCCCTACCGAAAACGCTGCCCGAATTCTTTGGCGCGCTGAAGGTCTCGGTCACGCTGGCCTTCATCGGCACCAATCTGGTCGAGATCGTCTCGCCCCACGGCCGCGGTCTCGGTGCGCTGTTCCTGTCAGGGCAGACCAATTCGAACTACCCGCTGATGTTCGCAGTGCTGATCGCGCTCGCCATCCTTGGCATCGTCCTTTTCTACGCGGTGGTGATGTTGGAGCGGACCTTTGCTGGCTGGGCCGAGAGACAGGCCACCTGATCCCCGGCGATTGGGGGGCGCCTGAGGCGCGCATGGGGAGTTGTCGCAAAATCATCGCCTGCCTATAACGTCGCCGACAGGGTCAGCGACGCATGAGGGCACCATGGCCGGCCACTCCAAATGGGCCAATATCCAGCATCGCAAGGGGCGCCAAGACGCCGCGCGCTCGAAGCTGTTCTCCAAGCTCGCAAAGGAGATAACCGTCGCCGCGAAGATGGGCGACCCTGACCCCGAGAAGAACCCTCGCCTCCGCCTTGCAGTGAAGGAGGCAAAATCGAACTCGGTGCCGAAGGATGTGATCGACCGCGCCATCAAGAAATCGCTGGGCGGCGATGCAGAGAGCTACGACGAGATCCGCTACGAGGGCTATGGCCCCGGTGGCGTCGCGATGATCGTCGAGGCGATGACTGACAACAAAAACCGCACCGCCGGCAATGTGCGGAGCTACTTCTCCAAGAACGGCGGGAACATGGCCGAGACGGGCGCTGTCTCCTTTATGTTCGACCGCATGGGTCAGATCCTCTACCCGGTCGAGGCCGGCGACGGCGACACTGTGATGGAGGCCGCCATCGAGGCCGGCGCCGAGGATGTGGAGACCAGCGAGGAAGGCCATGTCATCTGGTGCCAGATGACTGATCTGAACGAGGTATCGGAGGCGCTGGAAGACGCCCTCGGCGAGAGCGACAGCACCAAGATCGTCTGGAAGCCGCAGACGCTGACGCCCATCGACGAGGATGCGGGCGCGACGCTGATGAAGTTGATCGCCACGCTTGAGGATGATGACGACGTGCAGTCGGTCACGGCCAATTTCGACATGTCCGACGACGTGATGGCCAAGCTCACGGCCTGAGACTGTCGCCGATCAGGCCAGCCCCAGTTCCCTTCGAAACGACCATGGCCCTGTGTTGCGCGGCACAGGGGCCGCATCGGCCATGGGCTAATGGTTCATCCATGATGTGAACCAGAGGTCGTCATAGGGTTGCCGCCAAGTCTCGCCAGGCATCCTCCCGTGACGACCCTTGCCCGGAGCTCCCCGATGATCACTGCGTTCTTCGACACCTTCCGCTGGCCGTTCCGCGAGGCCGACTGGCAGGCCAAGGTTTGGCCCCTGCCGCTGATCGCGTTTATCCCGCTGATCGACCTCATCACCTTCGAAGGGTGGCGGATGATGGTGGTCAAGCGCATGGCTAAGGGCGAGAGCCCGCTGCCCGCCTTCGATATCGGCGCCAAGCTCGCCGAGGGCATCACCATCGTCCTTTGCCGCGCGACCTATGTGCTGGTGCCGGTCTTGATCTCAAACCTTACCGGGGTTGGCGGGCTGATCGGGCGTATCCTCGATCTCTTCCTGCTTGCCTCGGGCGACGGCCAGGCGATCGGCGAGGATTTCGTCTCGGACCTCGCCTATTCGATGCTGATCATCGTGGTCTGGTACGTCATCAGCGCGCCGATCTTTCACTGCGGCATGATCCGCTATGCGCTGAGCGGCGACTGGAAGTGCCTGCTGAACGTGCCGGCAAACTTGATGCTGTTCCTCGGCCACGTCCATTACTTCATCCTATTTTACATCTACGCTGTGGTGGCGGCGATCCTGATCGTCTTCGTGGCGATCGCCCTCACCATCACAGCGGTCGGCGTGGTGCTGGTGCCGATAGCGGTCTTCTGCCTCTACTATACCATGTCGGCCTATGAGATCGGCGAGCTGGCACAGAAGATCGGCAGCCGGCGCGCCGCCCGTGCGGCAAAGCGGCTGGAGAAGGCCGAGGCACAAAGGCTGGGCCAGAGCACCTAACGCATGGCGCGACAGCGCCTGGGACCACCAGCGGGGCGGGTGCGCCCCAGACGACGGAGAGGACAGATGGACCCGCGCGACAAGCTCACCCGCCTGGCCGGCCCTCTCCCCGCAGGCTGTGTCTGGCTCGGCCTTGGCAGCGCCATGGCGGCCGAGGCGGCGGGCAGGGCGGGTGCCCGGCTCGCCGTTGTCGATGGCGAGCACGGGGTCATCGACCGAAGCGCCCTGCCAGACATCCTGCGCGCCCTCGCCCTGACCGGGACCGCGGCATTGACGCGCGTCGGCGAGGTCTCCGCTTCCGAAGTGAAGCGCGCACTCGATGCGGGCTCGGACGGTCTTCTGTTTCCCCAGATCGAAACGGCCGAGACGGCGCGCGCGGCAGTGGCCCTGACGCTGTTCCCGCCCATGGGCACGCGAGGGTCGGCCCTGGGAGTTGTCAGGGCAGCCGGCTTCGGCACCATCGCGGACTATGGCAGTCGGTGGAACGACAGGGCGCTTTGTGCCGTGCAGATCGAGACGGTACGCGGCTTGTCCGCAGCCGACGCCATCGCGAGCGTGGCGGGTGTCGACATGCTCTTCTTCGGGCCCTTCGACTATGCCAGTGATGCCGGGATCGACCCTGTCGCCGACGCGCCCGTGCTGCGCGCGGCCTTTGGCGAGATCGTGGAGGCCGCGCACCGGGCCGGAAAGCTGGCGGGCGTCTTCCCCTGGCCTGGCGCAGAGGCTGCAGCGCTGGCCGAGGCGGGAGCGGACATGATTGCCATCGCCTCGGATATACGCGGTGTCTTCGATGCGGTGGCGACCGGGCTGTCGGCTCTGACACGCTGAATGTCGCTCCGGCGATTGTTCGTCCCTCAAGCCTGGCGCCAGACTGCGCGGATGAGCGTGACCGACCGGCATCCCCTCGATCCCCGCGGCCTGATCCGTGAGGCCTTCGTCATCGAAGGCATCGGGGTGGAGGATTGCCGCTCGATCTTCTTCGATTGGGCCATGGGGCTGCAGCCCGGTATCGATCCGGGCGATGCCGCAAGGATCCTGGCCGCGGACTATGGCGCGCCCGACGATCACCCGATGACCAAGCTTCTTGCCGAGGCTCAGCGGCAGGCCCGTGGGGACCGGCCCTCCCGCCGCCGCGCGCAGCGACAGGTCACGTGATCGCGTCTCTCGCGGTCAACTCACCCGCAATCGGTGTCGAGAGATAGGTATTCAGCGTGGCGTGGTCCCACCCCTCGGCGGCTGCGAGCGCCAGGGCCACATGCATTTTGGTCGTCGCCGCCTCGGGGGTCATGTCGCGCGCGTCCAAGATACCGAGATCGCGGAGCCACGCGCCCGCCGCATAGCCCCCAAGCGCCGTGCCGCCATGGCGTGCGCGCGTCCCGATCATAACTGGCAGGCCGCGCGCCCGCGCCGTCTCGACCACGGCGCCAAGGCTGTCGCGTCCCGGCAGGTTACCCGATCCGAAACCGAGCATGAGCACGGCACCCGCGGCCACCGCGCGCGCTGAGAGCAGCGCCTCAAGCTCTGCCGCAAGCCTGCCCGGTGCCTCGGGCCGGGCGACCAGCACGAGCACGCTTTGTGCCCCGAGATGCGGGGCGACGTGGGATAGACGCTCGGCCAATGCGGAGGGGTCGGCGACGGGCAGGGGAGGTAACACCATGCCGCCCAAGGGGCAGGCAAAGGCAGGGCGACCGAGACTGTCGAGCTTGGCCGCACGCCCCCCGTCAAGCAGCCGGCCGTCGCAGGCAAGCCGCACGCCGTCGCTGTCCTGCTCAGCCTGACGCGCCATCGCGGCGGACAGGCTGGCAATCGCGTCGCCCGCAGGCGTAAGCGACAGGTCCCTGGCTATGTTTTCACCAAACAGCGGCTCCATCGCGCCAAGCACGGTAAGCGGCATGGCAAGCCGTGCCACCGGCTGTGCCCCTTCGGTCAGGGTGGTGAGAAAGGACAGCGCCGCCGCCGCCTCCGCCAAGGTGTCGGTGCCATGCAAGACGATAGCGCCCGCCGCACCCCGGCCAGCCGCATCGAGGGCAGGGGCCAGGATACGTGCCCAATCGGCAGGCACGGCGTCCGTGCTGTCGATCGCCGGCTCGATATGCTGCCACTCGACGGCCTCGGCACCCGGCAAGACGGCGGGGATGTGACGGTGCCAGAGGTTCTGAAATTGCGTGCCGGGCATCGGGGCGAGGGGCTGACCCACGGCACCGATGGTGCCGCCTGCATAAATCAGTCGCAGGGGGGTGCATGACGATTTTTCTTCCATTCCAGCGCGTCTCGCCTACGCTTTTATCACACGCAACGACATTGGAGATGTCTTCATGAAGAAGCTCACAGTGCCTGTTATCGCCGCTGCCATGTTCGCCTTCGCGGCACCGGCGGCAATCGCCGGCTGTTTCTACTCGACCGAGAGTGCCCAGCAGTCGACGCAGCAGTCGACCAAGGATCAGGGCCAGACCAGCTGATCCACTCGGCAGGCGTCGCGCCTGCTATGGCGCATTCAGGCCGGCATGCCGAGGGTATGCCGGTCTTTTTCGTCTCGGCGATCAGGCAAGGGCGACAAGGACGCGGGCCCAGGACCGCGCGCCCTTCTCGAACGAGGCGAGCTGATACTTTTCGTTCGGAGAATGGATCGCGTCATCGGCGAGGCCAAAGCCGATCAGCATGGAATCGAGCCCCAGGATCTGCTGCATCTGCCCCACGACCGGGATCGACCCGCCGGAGCCGATAAAGGCGGCCTCGCTGCCCCACTCCGCGGTGAGGGCGGCACGCGCTTTCTCAAAAACCGGGTCTGCCACCGGCATGGCCGTGGCACCGCTGCCCCCATAGGCGATGAAACTCGCTCGACAGTCGGAGGGCAGCCTGTCGCGTACGAAGCGGCGAAAGCCCTCGCGGATCTTCGCCGGATCCTGTTGCCCGACCAGCCGAAACGAGATCTTGGCATGGGCCTCCGCCGGGATCACGGTCTTGAAGCCGGCGCCGGTGTATCCGCCCCAGACGCCATTCACTTCCGCCGTCGGGCGGGCCCAGGTCTGCTCCAGCACGCCACGATCCTGTTCACCCCAGGGGCGTGAGAGGCCGATCTCCCCCAGAAATGCGCTTTCCTCAAAGGGCAGGGCGTCCCACTGCGCGCGGATGTTGGCAGGGATCTCCGGCACTCCGTCATAGAAGCCGTCGATCTGCACCCGGCCCTCGCCATCGTGCAGCGCGCCGAGGATCTGCGACAGCACCGCCAGAGGATTGGCCGCCGCGCCGCCGTAATAGCCGGAATGCAGATCCCGGTCCGGGCCGTGGATGGTGACCTCCTCTCCCACCATACCGCGTAGCATGGTGGTGATCGCGGGCGTGCGTGCATCCCACATCGATGTATCGCAGACCAGCGCGATATCGGCTTTGCCAAGCCGCTCGGCATGCTGCTCCAGGAACCCCGGCAGGTGTTTGCCACCAGTCTCTTCCTCACCCTCCAGCAGGATGGTCACCTTGCAGGGCAGCGCCCCGTTTGCGGATTTGAGCGCCCGACACGCTTCGAGGAAGGTCATCAACTGGCCCTTGTCGTCGCCCGCCCCCCGTGCCCGGATAGCGGGCCCGGCCCCGGCGACCTCGATCATCTGGGGTTCGAACGGTGCGCTGTCCCAAAGCTCGAGCGGATCGACCGGCTGCACATCGTAATGGCCGTAAAAAAGAACATGCGGCCCCTCTGCCGACAGGTCCTCGGCCAGAACGATGGGATGCCCGCCCGTGGGATGGGCCACCGCCTCAAAACCCATCGCTGTCAGATCCGTCACCAGCCAGTCAGCCGCTGTCTGGCAATGCGCCGCATAGGCCGGATCGGTGGAGATCGAGGGAATGCGCAGCAGGTCGAAAAGCCGCGCCAGCGCCTCCTCCCGGCGTTGATCTAGAAGGTTTAGTGCCGGATCGAGACTGTTCATTGAGCGCTCTCCGATAGCGGTTCCATGCAGGCTAGCGCCGGGGCAAAACAGGCTCAAGCCAGCCTTGCGTTTGCAGTAGATCAAAGACAACCAACAGATCAACCATAGATTGTATGAATGATTTTAAAGTAAGAGGAATTTCTAAGTAACTATTCATCCTTCGCTAACTTTGATTGTCGGAAATTGACCTCGCTCCAACCCGTGTTTTTCGGAGCGCCTGTGTGTCGAGGTTCCCATGTCCGATCTGCCCCCCCTAGACTATCCACCGCGCTCCGCGCGCATGGTGCATCAGCGCCCCCGCCAATACCGGCTCAATGCCAATGATGTCGTGCGGCTTGTCGCGATCCTGTCGACGGTCGTCCTTGCCGTCTCGATGGTCAGTATGGCGGCGGCGTCGACTATAGGGTTCGCCCCCTATGGTGAGACGACCGAGGGCAACAACTTCAGCGGCCCCAACGAACATCCGTTCGTCCAGGGGGCGCCCGGCTTCGCGCCAAGGCTGCAACAGATCTGGCATGTCGATCTCTTCAACGGCCCGCTGGAGATCACCGGCATCTCGTTCCGCTTCGACGGGAACGCGGCGGCAAGCAGTCTACCGCTCAGCAACACCGTCGATACGCTCAAACTGAGCTTCGGCACGACCTCGATCGCCCCGGCCGTGTTTGAAGGGTCTCCGGCGTTTCTCAGCGGTCTGACGCTCGATACCGTCGTCGATCGCACGACCGCCAACAGCCTGGCCGCGGATCGCGTGATCAGCGGCACGGCGAACAGCGGTGGCGGCGTGAACCCGTTCGATATCACCATCAACTTCGATGCCGGAGAGACCTTCGTCTACGACCCGTCCCTCGGCTTCAACCTGATCATGGAGCTTGAGAGCTCGGGTGGAGGATCACTCGCCCCACTCGACGCCTCGTTCTTCGGCGATCTCCCCATCACCTCAACGGGTGTCGGGGTTGGCATGGCTGTGGGTATCGGCAGCTTTGCGATCGCGCCAAATGCCGGCACGAACACCTCTGAAGCAATCGTCGTCGAATTCCTCGCCAACGACACCGGCTCCAGTGGTGGCGGTGGCGGTGGCGGCAGCGGCGGTCCCATCACGGCGGTGCCGGTCCCGCCAAGCCTCGCGCTCCTGCTGTCGAGCCTCGGCCTCTGGGGTGTGTTCTCGCGGCTCAAGCGCAGAAGAGCCTGAGGCCGGTTATCGCGCGGTGGCCGGGGACGCTTAGTCCCGGGTGATCCAGCCACCGCCGAGCACGCGCTCTCCCTCGGCCGCATAAAAGACGCAGGCCTGACCGGGGGCGACCCCGGTCTCATCTGCAGCCAGCCTGACCGACAGGCGACCGTCTGGCGCAAGGCTCAATACCGCCTCAGCCGGCGGCCGGGTCGAGCGGACCTTGACGCGCAGTGGCGTATCGTCGGCAGGCGGCGCGCTGCCCAGCCAATTCACCTCCTCTAACGGGACGAGCCGTGTCGCCAGGGCACTGCGCGGCCCGACGATCACCCGGGCCTCGGCCGGATCGAGCCGCACCACGTAAAGCGGCTCTCCCGCCGTCTCCGCCCCGCCGAGGCCGAGCCCGCGGCGCTGACCGATGGTGAAGCCCGCAACGCCGGTGTGGTGGCCCAGCACCCGCCCGTCCAGGTGCACGATCTCGCCGGGGCGCACGGCTTCCGGACGCAGCTTTGCGATCAGGCGCGCATAGTCGCCATCGGGCACGAAACAGATGTCTTGGCTGTCGGGCTTCTCCGCCACGGCAAGCCCATACTGCGCCGCAAGTCCCCGCGTCTCAGCCTTCGAGGCGAGATGGCCCAGCGGAAATCGCAAGAAGTCCAGCTGCTCCTGCGTGGTGGCAAAGAGGAAGTAGCTCTGATCGCGCGCCGGATCGGCGGCACGGTGCAGTTCCGCCCCATGGCTGCCGATCTCGCGGCGCACATAGTGCCCTGTGGCGAGGCAGTCGGCGTCAAGCTCGCGCGCGGTCGACAGTAGATCGCGGAACTTGACGGTCTGGTTGCAGCGAACGCAGGGGATCGGCGTACGTCCCGCGACATAAGCCTCGGCGAAGTCGTCGATCACGCTTTCGCGAAAACGGCTCTCATAATCCAGAACGTAATGCGGGATCCCCAGCTCTGCGGCGACCCTGCGCGCATCGTGGATGTCGCGACCGGCACAACAGGCGCCGCGCTTGGCGATGGCCGCGCCATGGTCGTAAAGCTGCAGCGTGATCCCCACCACATCGTAGCCTTCAGCGGTGAGCATGGCGGCGACCACGGCGCTGTCGACACCGCCCGACATGGCCACCACGACGCGGCAATCGGTCGGCGCACGGTCGAAGCCGAGGCTGTTGAGCGCGCCCGCGGCCGGCGCTCCACGCTCGGTCGTCTGCAGTGTGGTGGCGTTCTCTGCGGTCATTCCGGTGCCCGATTTGAGCCTCTGGCGGCCTTCATCACGATTTAAGTCGTTGCATCTAGGGTGTTTGGATCGTGTGAGGAAGCCCTGGAGGTACGAGATAGACGATGGCGAAACGACCTGCATCGGTCCTGATGGCGAGCGGATGACGTTTGCCGATCTGCCACCCCCTGACACCCGTCGCTGGGTTCCCCGGCGAAAGGCCAAGGTTGTGGCAGCGATCGAAGGAGGTCTGATAGAAGAGGCTGACGCGCTTCGGCGCTATGGCCTATCGCCCGAAGAAATCGCCTTGTGGCGGACTGCTCTGCGCCGTCACGGGATGCGTGGGCTCTGCGTCACCCGTCTGGGTGACCACCGGCGGGCTTCAGAATGAAGCCCCAGGGCCGCGTTTGGAAACAATTTCCACCCCTTAACTGACAAAGATCACATCCTTGACGCATTCTTCAATCAAGTAACGTTAGCTTTACGAGAGCGGTGTTCAGTTGCATCAAGTGCAGCCGACCCAGCGTGGTATTGGAGTAGATGCGATGCGGATTCTGTTGATTGAGGACGACCCTTCGACCGCCGACAGCATCGAAGCGATGCTTCAGCGTGCCGACCTCAACGTCTATGTCACCGACAGCGGCGAAGAGGGGATCGAGCTCGCGAAGCTCTACGACTATGATCTCATCATTCTCGACCTGACCCTCCCGGACATCCATGGATATGACGTCCTTCGCAAGACGCGTCTCGGCAGGGTCGATACACCGACCCTCATCCTCACCGGTGACGACGGTTTGGACACCAAGCTCAAGGGTTTCTCGTCCGGGGCTGATGACTTCCTGACCAAGCCCTTCAACCGCGAGGAATTGATCGCCCGCATCCATGCCATCGTGCGGCGCTCGCGCGGCCATGCGCAATCGATCATCCATACCGGCAAGGTTGCGGTAAACCTGGATGCGAAGACCGTGGAAGCGGATGGCCGGCCCGTGCACCTGACGGGCAAAGAGTACCAGATGCTGGAGCTTCTCTCGCTCCGCAAAGGCTCGACGCTGACCAAAGAGATGTTTCTCAACCACCTCTATGGCGGGATGGACGAGCCCGAGGTGAAGATCATCGACGTCTTCATCTGCAAGCTGCGCAAGAAGCTCGCCTCCGCCACCGGCGGAGACAACTATATCGAAACCGTGTGGGGCCGTGGCTACGTGCTGCGCGACCCGATGCCCGAGGCTGCCAGCGTCCCGGCCTGATCAGCGCCATGACAGCAAAAAGCCGCCCCACACCAGGGCGGCTTTTTGTTTTCACACAGTCGCTTGGGCCAACCTTCTCGTGCGGCGCCTTAAGCGCTGTCTGTCGGTGGCTCGCTGGTTGCCTTCGGCTTGATCGCCGGGCTCTTCTGAGCGCTGTCGCCAAGAGGGTCCTCGTTGCGCTGCACAGACCCTTCGAAATGAGCGCCGGATTCGATGGCAATGGTTTTGTGAACGATATCGCCCTCGACCACGGCTGAGGCCGTAAGGCGCACTTTCAGCCCACGCACGCGACCGACCACCTTGCCGTTGACCACGACATCCTCGGCGACAATTTCGCCCGCGATCACCGCGCCCTCGCCCACGGTGAGCAGGTGAGCGCGCACATCGCCCTCGACCTTGCCCTCAACCTGGATGTCGCCGCTTGTCTGCACATTGCCGGTGATCGTCAGATCTGACGACAACAGCGAGGGCGAAGGCTTTGGTTTTGCTGGGAAAGCCGGCGCCGTAGGCGTGTCGGCACTGCTGGCGCCGGTCGGCTTCGGTGTCTCAGGACGCACGGCGGCAGGCACGGATTTGCCAGCCTCTGCGCCCGGGGGTGTGTCTGAGATCTTGTTCTTAGAGAACATCGCGCGCTGCCTCGATGAAGATTTTCGGGTCGATGGCCCGTCCATTCAGGCGAACCTCGTAATGAAGATGGGGCCCGGTGCTCCGCCCGGTATTCCCCATATCGCCGATGCGGTCCTCTACGGATACACGCTGACCGACCTCGACGCGAGACTTGCTGAGATGCGCATAGAGTGTTTCGAAGCCAAAGGCGTGACGCACGATGATCGTCCGACCATACCCACGCTGCCATCCCGAAAACGTCACGACACCATCGGCCGAGGCGTATATCGGCGTGCCCGTCGGCGCTGCGATGTCTATTCCATCATGCTGGCTACGTCTGCCACGGAAGGGATCGCGCCTCGGGCCAAAACCGCTCGTCAGGCGGCCGCCATTGACCGGCGAGGCGAAGGGCACGCGGTTGGCCGCAAAGCGTAGCACGCCCACCTTCTCCACATCCGCGAGCAGGGATGCGATTCGCAGATCGGCATCGCCGACATAGGCCTTCCCAGCAGCGAGGCCGCCACCGGTCTCATTGAGCGGGCCACCCTTGCCGCTGAACTCTGCACCGGTCGAGGTCAGGATCGCATCGAGATCCATATCGACCTGCTCGAACAGCCGCTCAAGGCCAGAGAGGCCGACCTTGGTCGCCGATTCCAGCTCTGCGATCAGGCGCGTTTCGCGATCGGTCAGCGCGACGATCTCCAGCTCCAACGCGTCAACCTCGGAGCTTAGCCGGCCCTTCCCGGCGAGCGCGAAGTCACGCTCGCTGATCACTCGCGCCATGGTTTCGGCAATGCGATCAGTCGCTTGCAGGCGTGTCGCACTCTCCGCTTCAAAGGCTGCGAGGGCGCCGGCTAGCCGGCCGACCTCGCGCTCGCGCATCTCGAGGCTGGCGGCAAGGGCCCGGCGGGCGCTTTCCTCCTGCTCTCGCGCTTCTCCAAGTGCTGCGACGGTCCCCTCGGCCTCGCGGCGCGCCGTTTCCGCTTCAGAAAGGCGAAGATGGGTATCGTTCAGGCGTTGCGTGGCGACATCGCGCCTGCGCTCAGCCTCCATCCGTGCGGCGCGTTCAGCCGTGAGCTGCTGCTCTAGGTCAGCGACCTTGAGGCTGGTCACGATCTCACCCGTGCGCGCAGAAAGACCACCGCCAATCCAGAACCCTGTTCCGGCGACAGCCACACCGGCGACAAGGCCGGTGGTGAAGAAAAGTGCTCTCAAACGAGCCGTCATTCTGGGCTGCGTGCTGGGCTGCGTGCTGGGCTGCGTCGCGGCAGCGTGAGGGGTGTAAGGATCGGCATGGCGCCCGTGAGCGTCAGACGATCCCTGAGGAGGGGTCGCGTTTTTCAAGATCAGCCTGTCCCGTGCCTGTGAACGCTTTTTTTGACGGTGCGTCCTGTCTGCCACGGTATAGCCGTGGGTCGGTGCCAATTTCAACCAATTTGACGCAGTGGCGGTTGGTGCCGCCCCTCCATCTAGGGGGCGGCGCACGCTCTCCCGCCAGTATTCGTGGCAGCATTGCTGTCACGCTGCCTTCACAGCGCTTCTGTCGCCTTCAGTACAGCCTCGACATGGCCGGGCACCTTCACCTTGCGCCACGCCTCGGCGATCTTGCCGTCAGCCCCGATTAGAAAGGTCGAGCGTTCGATCCCCATGTACTTCTTGCCGTACATGCTCTTCTCCACCCAGATGCCGAAGCGTTCACAAAGATCGCTTTCGGCATCTGACAGGAGCGGCATCGTCAGCTCATGCTTGGCCGCGAACTTGTCCTGTTTCGCCACCGTATCCTTTGACGCACCAACCACCGCGGCGCCTGCCGCTTCGAAGGCGGCCAGCGCTTCGGTGAACGCCACCGCTTCCTTGGTACAGCCCGACGTATCTGCCTTGGGGTAGAAGAACAGCACCAGCTTCTTACCCGCGAAATCCGCGAGCGAGACGGTCGCGCCACCACTTGCAGGGAGCGAGAAATCCGGGGCGGCGTCACCGGGCATCGGCACATCGGTCATCGAGGCAATCCTTTTGCGTCACAGCGGGGGAGGCGGGCGCCCTGACATTGCGCCAACCGTTGCGATGCGGGACAATAAGGCGCGATGACGGGTCGCCAAGGGATCGTGGCCGTGCTGACAAGCGCAGCGTCTTGTCGCGGCTTGTGGTGGCCCTGACGCAGGGGTGTGAGATCTGATCGTGACGGCCAGCCGAAAGACGCCTGCACGCCTCCACCCGCTGACGCGCACGGTCGATGGCTGCGTTTCTTGCGCAAGGTTTGCCCTGAGACTGATGACGGTCTTCGCGGTCATCGTCGCACTCACCGTTTTGTTCATCGTCCTCGCCTTGCGGGAGGGACCGATCGCCTTGCCCGGGCTGGCGCGACTGGCCGAGCAGCAGGTGAGCGCTGCGACCGGCCTTCAACTTAGCGTCGGTGCCGCCCGCGTCGGTATCGACGAGAAAAGCGGCCTTCCTGTTCTGACGCTCGATGCCGCGCGCCTCGTCGATCCGAACGGAGAGACCGTGTTGAGCGTGCCCCGCCTCAGCGCGGAGATCTCGACCCAGGGCCTGACATCGGGGCGCATCGCGCCGGTTGCGGTTAGCGTTGACGGGATCGAAGCCGAGATGATCCGGGGGAGAGACGGACGTCTGCGCCTCTCGATGATGGAAGCGGTGCCAGGCGAGGATCCCGCCGGCGCTCGTAACGAGGACGAGGAAGCGGCGATCCGTGACCTGTTCGACCGTCTCTCAGGCGGGGGCCCACTGCCGCCGGGTCTCGAACACCTCACCAGCATTCGCGTCTCGGCAAGACGTCTCGTGCTGCGCGCCGAGGCGACCGGGCGCGAGATCACGGCCGAGGATGCGCTAGTCGAACTGACACGGCGAGACGGGGGCCTCGACGGTCGCATCGACGCGCCGCTGCTGCTGTCGGACGGGCAGCGCGTCACGCTCCGCGCTTCTGGCAGGCGGACGCGCGACAGCCGCGACACCCAGCTGGTGCTTGCGTTCGGCAATCTACCGCTAGCGACCCTCGCCGACGATGTGCCCGAGATCGCTTTTCTCTCCGGGATCGACGCGCCCGTGAGCGGTGCGATCAGCGCCACCCTGACCGGGGAGGGTGAGATCACCGATGTCAGCGCCTCCTTGAACGCGGGCCACGGGCGCTTGGTCCTAGAGGATCGCGCCCTCCCGATCGATCGGCTCGCGATCGATTTGGCGTTCTCGCCGCAGGACGGGCGGTTGACGCTCGATGATCTCTCGCTGTTCGGCCCCGTTCTCTCCGCCGAACTCTCGGGCGAGGCGGTTTTGGTGCGGGATGAGGCCGGGCTGCCCCGCAGCATTGAAGCAGACCTGAGCCTCGGTCCGGGCTTGCTCAGCCTGCCCGAGGTGCTGGCATCCAGTATCGCGATCGAGCGGGGTCACGCGGTCCTCGCGGCCGATCTGGAGAGCGGGCAGATCGATATCGCGGCGCTGACGCTGGAGCGCGACGCTCTTGTGCTGAGCGGCGAGGGGAAGCTCAGCCTTCAGGATGATGGCCTGCGCGGTGCGCTGAGAGTGACGGGCCAGGGCGTCACGGTCGACGATATCAAGACCTTCTGGCCCGCCAATGCGGCGCGCAACGCCCGGCGATGGGTGCGCCAGCACCTGATCGAGGGGACGGTACCCGACATGGTCGCCCATGTGGGTCTCGCCCCGGGCAATGTCTCGCTGGCCCTGGATTTTGGCTTTGCCGACCTCATCGCCTCACCACTTGACGGGATGCCGCCGATCATCGGTGCGGCGGGGCGGGCGACCGTGACGACCGAGGAGCTCGTGCTCGCGATGAGCACCGGGACGGTGACGCCCGAGCCCGGCCTCGATGTCGACCTTTCCGGCTCATCGCTGCGCATCTACGACTTCGAGGAGAAGGTCACGCCCGCCGACATCTCGATCGAGGCGGAGGGATCACTGGCCGGTATCCTGGCGGTGATCGACCGCCCGCCGCTCGGTCTTGTGCAAAGACTGGGCCTGCCGATTGGCGGGGTATCGGGGCGCGCCGAACTGACGGCAGATCTGGCGTTTCCGCTGATCCAGGCGCTGCTGATCGAGGATATCGACGTCTCGGTCGAGAGCCGCGCCCGCGACGTCGCACTCGTCCTGCCGATGCCCGATGCGGGACCCATGACGCTCAGCTCGCCCGATCTCACGATCCGGGCCGATACCGCTGAGCTGACCCTGACCGGCCCGATCAACCTCGCCGGCTCGACGCTGAGCGTCGCCTGGGAGGAGCGCTACGGTGCCGCGCCGGGTCGAAGCCTGACGCTGAGCGGCCCCCTGTCGCTCGATACGCTCCGTGCGCTGGATGTGCTGCCGCCCAGCATCGGAGCCGGGCCCATCGGCCTTGATCTGCGGCTTGATCAGGCATCGGGCGGGCGGCCGCGTATCGAGCTCGACGCGGATCTCGCGGCTCTCAGCATCGACCCGCCGACGCTTGCCTGGAGCAAGCCCGCAGGCGGGCTGGGGCGTGTCGAGATATCCGGCAGCCTTGGCGATGATTTCACCATTGATCGTGCGCGCATTACCGGCACGGGCATGACCATCCTCGGCAGTGGCGTGGTGGCCGATGACGGCGCCATGCGTTTCGACCTCGAAACCCTGCAGGTCGCGCCCTTCGTGGATCTCGCCGGAACGGTTGAGATCCGCGACGATCTGCGAGCGCTGGATCTGCGCGGTGCACTTCTTGATATCGCCTTGTTGCGCCAGGCCGAGGAGGACGCCGGCACCGACGAAGAACAGCTCCCCGCGTTCGCCTTGAACCTCGATGTTGCCCGGTTGCGGCTGACGGATGCGCTGACCGTCACTGAGGCCGAGGGACGTGTCGACCGGCCCGCCGGGGGAACGCTGACGGGTCGGTTCACCGGATGGCTGAACGATGCCGCCCCGGTGACCGCCACGCTCAGCCTGCCGCCCGAACAACAGGGCAGCGGCGCCCTGACGCTCGAAAGCTCGGATGCGGGCGGGTTCCTGCGCGCGGCCGAGCTGGCGGATCAAGCCAATGGGGGCAGTCTGCGCCTTGACGCGGTCCTGCCCGACGGATCGCTCGACCGGGTCGAGGGCACGGTCACCATGCGCGATTTGCGGGTAACCGAGGGCAGCACTTTCGCGCAGATCGTGCGCGATGGCGATCTGGAGGAGGAGATCGAAGTCGAGGGCCTCGGCTTCGACACGGTCGAACTGCCGTTTCGCTTTCGCGATGGGTTGATCGCCATCGACAACGCCATCGCGGCCGGGCCGAAACTCGCCGTGCGCCTGTCAGGCAGCGTCAACCAGGACAGCAATGACCTCGATCTGCGGGGTGTCGCCTCGCCGGCCTATGCGCTGTCGGGATTTCTCGATGACGTGCCGATCCTGGGGCGCATTCTCACCGGCAGGCGGGGCGAGGGGATCCTCGGGCTGACATTCTCGGTGTCGGGTCCGCTGGAAGAGCCCAAGATCAGTGTGAACCCGCTCTCGATCCTCGTGCCCGGCATCCTGCGAGACCTCTTCAGCGCGGGGCGGCGGGGCGATATTGGCGAGGACCCGAGCGCCACCAACGGCGCCCCCAATGGTGGAGGATCAGGCGAAAGATCTGCGCCCGCGGCGAATGCCGAAGCAGTCGATGTCAACCCGGACCGCTAGCGCTCCTCCAGGCCGACGCGCCGGCGCACATCGCCCACGCTCCACCCTTCGCTCCTGAGCGCAGCAAGGCTGCGGGCATCGTCGCGCTTGGCGAGGCGGCGCCCGGTCTCATCGCGGATCAGGCGATGGTGGCGCCAAACGGGCCGGGGCAGGCCGAGAAGGCTTTGAAGCAGGCGATGTAGCAGCGTTGCATGGAAGAGATCCTCGCCTCGCGTCACATGCGTCACGCCCTGCGCTGCATCGTCCACCACCACGGCGAGGTGGTAGGCGATGGTGCCGTCACGCCGGCGGAGAACGATATCGCCCGCCATCTTCCGAAGACCCGCAACAGGGAAGACCTGCGCGCCTCTCTCGCCGCCTGGACCGCATCCAAGCTCATCAAAGCGCAGCACATCCTCGCCGAGTGCGATGAGCGCCCGATCGAGATGCAACCGCAGGGCCGCGTCGGCACCGACGGGCGCGGGCGTCACCTTGCAGGTGCCCGGGTAGATCGGGCCGTCCAGCCTGGGCCCGTCGCCCTCCTGCGGTGCGGCGGCGGCGCGGATGTCGCCGCGGGTACAGACACAACGAAAAACAAGACCCGCCCTTTGCAGAGCATCGAGTGCAGCGCCGTGCTGTGCGGCACGCGTCGACTGCACCAGCGGCAGCTTATCCGGTGTGATGCCCAGCCAATGGAGATCTTCGAGGATCGCCTCTGCAAAGGCGGGTTTCGAGCGCTGCCGGTCCAGATCCTCGAACCGCAGCAGAAAGCGCCCACCGGCCCGGCGCGCGGCGTCATGCGCGAGCAGGGCCGAGTAAGCATGGCCAAGATGCAGCCGGCCCGTGGGACTTGGCGCGAACCGTTCGACGATCTGTTGCCCGGATCCGCCCCCGCGATCGGCATCCGCACGGGTCGCGGAGGTGGCAATGCGCTGCGTGTCCGTTAGGTTATGTTGCATTGCAGCATAAACTGTCTTATTTGCGGTCTCAGCAAGAGATCGCAGACACACATCATGCGGAAAGGAGGGATCATGTTCCCGTCGCAGATGACTGCCGCAACCGAAGAGCTGCGGCGTTGGAAGAAGCCCACCGAGGACGCGGTTGCGTTCTTTCTGAGTTTTTCGCCCATCGCTCCGATCTTCGGCGTCGACTATCGTTTCGCTGAATACACCAAGCTGGAACTGCCGACCGCATCGACGGCCAAGCCCGCCAAGCCTGTTAAGGCAAAGGCGCCGAAAGCAAAATCGCCTGCGCCGGTAAAGCCCGTGACCAAGGCCGTCGCCAAGGCAGCGGACAAGCCTGCCACCAAGGCCGAGACACCGGCGGCTGCGCCCAAGCCCATCGCCGCCAAGGCAAAACCGAAGGCGGCCGAGCCCGCCGTCAAGGCCCAGCCCGCGCCAAAGCCCGCGCCAGCCCCCAAACCGGTCGAGCCGGCGCCGACGCCTGCTCCAGCCGTCGCGGCGACAGCGGCTCCGAGCCCTGTAGCGGGCGGTAAGCCGGCGGTGCTTGCGACTAAGGCACCGGCCAAGCCCGATGATCTCAAGATGATCAAGGGCATCGGTCCCGCGCTTGAAAAGCAGTTGAACGGCCTCGGCGTCTACTCCTTCTCGCAGATCGCCGAGATGTCCGAGAAGGACCTGAGCTGGGTCGATGATAACCTGACGGCCTTCAAGGGCCGCTGCTTCCGCGACGATTGGGTCGGCCAGGCCAAGGCGCAGCTCGCCTGATCACGGATCTCACGGGGGACAGTGAGAGCAGACCCTGCCGGCCCGTCCGGCAGGGTCGACATGGCAAAGGGGGGATCGCCGCGATGAGGGATGCGTCGCTACAGCAGTTGCACATGTTCCTCGCAGAGGGCGTCGCCAGTCAGACCACCGGCTGTCGCCCCGGCGCCCGGCACGCCTTGATGCTCTTTGCTGTGGGTTCCGATATGCCACTGGCCCAAAGCGCGGCTCTGACGGGCGCGGAGGGGGCAGGGTGGTCGCTGCTCGAGATCAAGAAGCGCACGCCGATTGCCAGTGGCCCGATCGCCATCGCCGATCCCAACCTCTCGAACGCCGCGGAGAGTGCTGTCGCCGAGGGTTTCGGCATGGTCGTCTACACCACCGAGCTGACATCTGACGCCTGACAGGCATGTCGCGCGCCGTCAGCTGGCAGCGGCGACGATGGCGAGGTAGTCGCGCACGGTCAGCCGGCAGCGGCGACGATGGCGAGGTAGTCCGACGCCTTCAGGCTCGCGCCGCCGACCAGAGCACCATCGACATCCGCGACCTCGAAGATCTCGGCCGCATTTCCAGGCTTGACCGAGCCGCCATACAGCACGCGCGTCGCCGTCGCATCCGCGCCGGGAACAGCCGCGAGATAGGTGCGGATGCGGGCATGCATGGAAGCGATGTCGCTGATGGAGGCGGTGCGCCCAGTACCGATCGCCCAGACAGGCTCATAGGCGATCACCGTACGGTCGGGCGTAGAGCCTTCCGGCACCGAGCCCGCGATCTGGTCGGCGACCACCGCGAAGGCTTCGCCGGCGTCGCGTTCGCCTTCGGTCTCGCCCACGCAGATAATCGCTGTAAGCCCTTCCGCCCAGGCCGCTTCAACCTTGTCGCGCACCAGGGCATCGCTCTCCCCGTGATCGGCGCGCCGCTCGGAATGGCCCAGGATCACCGCCGTGGCCCCCGCATCGGCCAGCATGGCGGCTGACAGATCGCCGGTATGCGCGCCAGCCGCGTTGACGTGACAGTCCTGCCCGCCGATGGAGAGCGCATGCCCCTCTGCCGCCTCGGCAAAGCCCGCGATCAGCGTCGCGGGCGGGCAGATGAGGGTTTCCGCCCGGCTGTCGCCATGGCCCGCCAGCATCGCGTCAAGCTCGGCACGCGAGGCCTTCAGCCCGTTCATCTTCCAGTTGCCGGCGACAAGGGGGCGGCGAGCCATGCGTCTTCCTCAGCGTTTTATAGGCAAAAGGCCGCGCCGGCCGGCACGGCCTGTCCGGGCGCGGTCGCGCGGCGTCAGGACTGATCGGCGAACTTGATGCTTTCGCCGCAGCCGCAGCTCTCGACCACGTTGGGGTTCTTGAAGACGAAGCCACTCTCAAGGAGCGAGGTCTGGTAGTCGATTTCGGTCCCGAACAGGAACATCTGCGCCATGGGCGCGATGATCACGCGGGCGCCGTCCTTTTCGACCACCACGTCATGGTCACCCACCTCGGTGGCGTTCTCCATGGTGTATTCCATGCCCGCGCAGCCGCCCTTCTTGACGCCGATCTTCAGGCCTTTGATCTCGCCCCCCTCCATCAGGCGCGCGATGCGGCGCACGGCGGCTGCGGTCAGCGTGACAGGGTCCTGTCCGGGAATGGCAAACATCAGCGCCTCACATCAGGCCAAGTTCGAGACGGGCATCTTCGGTCAATCGGTCCATGCCCCAGGGCGGATCCCAGACCATATGCACCTCGACCGTTTTGATCCCTGGGACGGGTTCCACCGCGTCCGCGACCCAGCCGGGCATCTCGCCGGCGACCGGGCAACCCGGCGCTGTCAGGGTCATATCGACCTCGACATTTGCCTCGTCATCGATCCGGATCGAGTAGATCAGGCCAAGATCATAGACGTTCACAGGGATCTCGGGATCGAACACCGTCCGGCAGGCCTCCACCACATGGTCGAACAGCGGATGCTCTGTGCTGGAGGGCGCGATCAGCGGCTCGGCCTCGGCTGGCGCGCTTTCGCTCTCGTTCGCGGTGGTCTCGCTCATGGGCGTCGGTCCCTGATGGCCTCACCCGGATATAGAAAGCCTGGTGCGCAGGGTCCAGAGCGGGATTGGGGCAGGGGATCGATGCCCGGTGTCAATGCCCGGTGTGAATGCCCGGGGTGAATGCCCGGGGTGAATGCCCGGTATCACCCCTGCGCCCGCCCTTGACGTCGCCCGTCAGTCGAGACCCATGCAATTGGCGTAGAATGTCGTCGTCGCCGGCCAGTCCGAGAAGACGCCCGCCACCGCGACATCCTGCGCCAGCACGTGCAAAAGCTCGTACCTCACGCCGTCACTGTCGGTCACATCGGCGATGGATTGGTAGTACCACCCCCCGCCGGTGTTAAGCGGGCCAGAGCGCTCCAACGTCCAGGTGATCAGCGTCAGGCCCGCGGCGTTCGCCTCCTCGGCATAGACCGAGGGCACGATCTTTCCATCCTCCACTGTCACCAGCACCCAGGTCGGCGGGGCCAGATAGTTGACGCCCATCGCCTTTAGGTCGGCCATCGACTGCACCCAGGTCGTGAGGTCCATCGGGTCCCAGCCTTCGATGCTGTAGCTGTCGTCGAGATAGACGGCCTGCGCGCCATAGTCCGGCTCGTTCTCGATCCAGTACAGCACGTCTTCCAGGTTGAAACTCTGCGGCCAGACATCGGCCGGTGGCACGCCCGCCGCCTTGTATTCGTCGATCAGCTTCTGCGCATAGTCCTGCTGGCTGAAGCCGTCGAAGGGCATCTCGACGCTCGGGGTCTTCAGCTCGGGCGTGAACTTCGCGCCGAGCGAGCGGAAGAGCTCGATGCTCTCGGCATGGGTCATCAGCGTGCCGGTCTGGTCGGCATAGAGATCGGTGCGCCAGCGCGCTGTCCCATCGTTCACATACCCCTCGACCGTCGTCGCGCCCGTGTCGGCGGCATCCATCTTGCCGACAAGCGTGCGGAACTGATCCAGCGTGATGTCGGAGGTGCGGCACTCCGCACTCGCTTCGATATCGCCTTCGGCAGGGCTGAAACCCGCGGTGCATTGCCCGGCCAGATCGGTCAGCAGGATATTGGTCGTGGTGTGCAGGTCGTTCTGCGCATGCCGACAGACCAGCTCCTTGTCGGCGGTGAAGGTCACGTCGCATTCCAGGATCGCCGCCCCCATGCGCGCGGCGGCGATGTTGCTCTCGACCGTATGCTCGGGGAACTGCATCGGCGCGCCGCGATGGCCGATGGAGAACGCGCGCGGGGTCATCGGCCGTCCCTCGCAGGCGGCAAGCTGACGCTTCAGCGGGCTGTCCTCCATCTGGTCGACCAGGAACATCGGCCGCGGCCCGAGAGTGACGGCGTCGGCCGCGGCAAGGGCGGGCAGGGCGACGCCAAGCGCGACGGCGGCGAGGGGAAGGCGGTGCATGGGGGTGCTCCATTTTGGGTCGGGCTTCCTCCATGGCAGCCCTTCTTTGCGCCGGGACGACAGTACCATGAAGGATCGGCGACGGCCCGGTCTGGGCTGCAAAGCGCTGGCGGGCTGGCCGCACTGGCCTCTCTCGCCGCGCCGCGCTACACCGCGCCGGCCTCGGGCAGGAGGGTGCGATGCGCTTCGATTTCACCGTTCACGCAACCTCGGGCCGGGCCCGATTGGGTACGGTATCGACACCGCGCGGCGAGATCCGGACGCCCGCCTTCATGCCGGTGGGCACCGCGGCCACCGTCAAGGCGATGCTGCCGGGCCAGGTGCGCGATACCGGCGCCGACATCCTGCTCGGCAACACTTACCACCTGATGCTGCGCCCTGGCGCCGAGCGGATCGACCGGTTGGGTGGCTTGCACCGTTTCATGAACTGGGATCGCCCGATCCTGACCGACAGCGGCGGCTTTCAGGTGATGTCGCTCGCCGGTTTGCGCAAACTCAGCGAAGACGGCGTGCGCTTTGCCAGCCATATCGACGGCTCGAAGCATTTGCTGAGCCCCGAGAGCTCGATGCAGATCCAGCGTCTTCTGGGCTCCGACATCGTCATGGCGTTCGACGAATGCACACCGTTTCCGGCCGATCATGCAACGGCGCGCCGTTCGATGGCGCTCTCGATGCGCTGGGCAGAGCGTTCGCGCGATGCCTTTGGCGACCGTCCGGGCCATGCGCTGTTCGGCATTCAGCAAGGCTCGACGTTCGAGGATCTGCGCGGAGAAAGCGCGGAGGCGCTAAAGGCGATTGGGTTCGACGGCTACGCCATCGGCGGTCTTGCCGTGGGCGAGGGACAGGACCTGATGTTCGACGTGCTGGACTATGCGCCCGCCATGCTTCCGGCTGACAAACCGCGCTATCTCATGGGGGTCGGCAAACCCGAGGACATCCTGGGCGCTGTGGAGCGGGGGGTCGATATGTTCGACTGCGTGTTGCCCACCCGATCAGGCCGGACAGGGCAGGCCTTCACGCGCCGGGGCGATATCAACCTCAAGAACGCCCGTCATCGCGACGACCCACGTCCCCTCGATCCCGATTGCGACTGCCCCTGCTGCCGGTCCTACAGCCGTGCCTATCTGCACCATGTGACACGGGCGGGCGAGGTCATCGCGATGATGCTGACGACGATGCACAACCTGCATTTCTACCAGGAGATGATGGCAGGCATCCGCCGCGCCATCGCGGAAGATCGCTTTGCCGAATTCGCGGCCGACTTTCGCCGCCAGCGCGCCGAAGGCGATCTGGAGCCGGTATAGGCTGAGGGCGGCGGGAGCGCTCAGCGAAAGCCACGCCGCAGGAACCTGAGCGTGGCCCGGATCATCCCCAGCTGCGCGGGTTGCTGCGTGGCACCCAGATCGATCGCCAACTGCCGGGTGCGCCGATAATAGCTGTCGCGGCGGTAACTCCAGCGTCCGCGACCGGCCCAGATGAGCGCCCAGGCCAGCCGGCGTTGACGGCTGAGTGGCAGCACGTCCTCCCTCCCCACCATCAGCTGCACCCTGTCCTCATCGCGAAGGCCAAACCGCGCGCGCAGGTGAAACGGCGCCAGAAGCTCCGCCACGTGGAGCGGCGCATGTGGCCAGCGGTAGAGCCACACCTCATGACCGCTCAGAACCGCCTGCCACAGCAACCGCCGGCCGTTGGAGACCGAGAGCGCCGTTGCCTCGTTGAAGAGCACCGGGCGAGATGTGATGAGGTTCAGGGTGCCCGGTACGAGATCCTGCCTCAGCACTCGGCGAAAGTCGCAGATCTCATGGGCCAACATGCGGCTCGCGATCCCGCGGCCGGACATGACGGAACCGATGATCTGAATGCGGTCGTCATCCATATGACATCGATATGTCACATTGGGTCCGATGCGACGTGGCAACTTTGTGAACGGGCAGGACTGGCCGCACCCTTGTTGGGCCACGACGCGACCAGGGCGCCCACTCTCGGCGGCACGGGGAGAATGCTCCCCGCGCCAGGCGTCCGAACCGAGCGCCGATCCGTCACCCGATCCTCAAACGAGACGACGTGCTCTCAGAAGCGAAGGGAGCCACCGAGCGAGATAATGTGCGCACCGCCCTCGTAGCGGACCGTGGAGCCCGCAAAGGGGCCGGTGCGGATCACCACCTCAGGGTCGTTCAGCGCGTGCAGATAACTGTAAGCGGCGTCGATCGTCATATCGTGGCCGAACATCTGCATGTCGTGGCTGGCACCCACCGAGACCCAGAGCCGGTCTTCATCTGGCACCCGGACAGTGCGCCCCTCGACCGAGCCGAAATCCTGCGTTGGCGTCTGGTCCCAGGCCATCCCGAAACGGACGGAGGTGGTGTCGAGAATGTCATACTCGACCCCCGCGGCGACGAAGAAGGCATCCTCGTAGTCTTGCGGGTCCGAGGCCTCGAAGCCGAACTCATCCTCGTCGATATCGATGCTGTCGAAGACCGACCAGTTGATCCAGCGGGCTTCGAGCGAGGCGCGCAGATCCGGCGTGATCTCCTGCGTGATGCCAAGCTGTAGCGTGGCGGGCAGGCTGGCGGAGACGGTCCCCTCGGACGACGTACCGGCCAGCGCCGGGTTGGGGAAACCGGCGGCGAAGTCGATATCCGCCTCGTCGATATCGATGTCGTAGCCGTGATGGTAGGCGAGGCCGATCGAAGTCCCGGGGATCGGCTCCCACAGGGCACCGGCGGAGAAACCGATCTCAAACTCGTGCCCGTCGAGCAACAGGGCCGAGCTCGTCAGACGCGCGTCGATGAACAGCACGTTCAGCGAGGCGCCAAGGGCCAGGTTGTCGAGGATGTTGTAGGAGGCCGAGAACTGCGCCTCGACGGTCAGCAGCGATGACTGGATGCCATCACCTGCGCCGATGAAGTTGTTCGGGTTCTCGGTCGTCAGGCCAAAGGGCGTGCGATTGCCGAAGGCGAGGACCAGATCCTCGTTCACCCGGTAGGCTGCAGCAAGCGAGGGGATCACGCCGGATCGGTCGGCATCCGTGCTGCTCTGCGCCCCGAAGAACGATGCCGGCACGGGAGAAGCCACCTGTGGCAGGGCCGGATCGACCTGGCCATCGATCAGGATGCCCTGGTTGACCAACAGTTCGTCAGTGCGCCCGTCCGATATGGGTGCCACGACTGAGACGTTCCCGCCGATCTCGATATCCACGACCTTGCTGAACGCGGCTGGGTTGAAAAGGCCATAGGTGACGTCCTTCGCGCCCGACACGCTGTCGGCGAAGGACATCCCCTGGGATTTGGTCGAACGCTCGTTGAGCTGAAAGGCGCCGGCGAGTGCCGTTGCAGGCATGATGGTCATGGACAGTGCAATGACGCTCGTCGAGCGGCGCAATACCATCCCCCAGGTCGTTTGAAACATCGCTTCCTCCAAGTGTCACGATCCTGTCGTCGTCGTGGCTGGCGAGAGCTGTTGGGGCATCGCAGATGGCACGACAAGACGCGACGTAGCGTCCACCATCACAGAGTTTACGCGCACGTCAAGTTTCTGGTATTTTTGCCACATGTGCCGCTGCGTGATGCAGGCATTCGGGCGGCTGGACCTGCTGATGGGCACACGCCATAGTCCGGCGACAGCGAAGGGGAGGCGGTGATGCGGCTGATCGATCGCGTGCGGGAACTGGTGACCTGGTGGAATGGTCAGACCCTCGGAACCCGGGTCTTCACCTCGCGCCATGGCGAGCGCGTGGGCGAGGACGAGCGCGGCAATGTCTTCTACCAGACCGCGGATGCCACGCGCCGATGGGTGATCTATAACGGCGAGAGCGAGGCGTCGCGGATCTCGCCCGACTGGCATGGCTGGCTGCACCACACCTATGACACGCCCCCGACCGAGCGCCCTTTCGAGGTGAAGGACTGGGAGAAGCCGCATAAGCCCAACCTGTCGGGCACAGCGCTTGCCTATCGCCCACCCGGCAGCGTACTCACGCCAGCAACCCGCGCTCCCGCGCGCGGGGATTACGACGCCTGGAAGCCCGAGTAAGAGCGCGAGAGCCATGTCCGAGACCACGGCCGAGACGTCGGTTGGTGCCATAGTGCTTCTGGCCGCTGCGGGCTTTGTCGCCTATGCGGCCACGGTCGCCGATCTTGGCTTCGGCGGCGGGGGCGGCACCACGCTGGTGGCCGAGTTTCGCCGGGCCGAAGGGATCGCGCCGGGCGGCGATGTTCGGATTGCGGGGGTGAAGATCGGGTCCATCAGCTCGATGGTGCTTGATCCCGCTCGCTACCGCGCGCGGGTCACACTCAACATCCAGCCGGGCATCGATATCCCAGATGACACCGCCGCCAAGATCACCCAGGCCAGCCTGCTCGGTGACAGCTACATCGCGCTGACACCCGGTGCGTCGGAGTTCATGCTGCAGGACGGCGAACTGATCACCTTCACGCAGGACAGCGTAAACCTCTTGGATCTGGTGGGCCGCTTCATCGCTGGCGGCGGTAGCAGCGACGGCGAGGAGTGAGCGGACCGTGGCAGCGACCGCCCTTCACCGGGCTGGGTGGAGGTCACCGCTGCTTTGGAGCCGCATCGGTTGCGCTGCTTCTCGCCTGTGCCGGGGCATCGGCTGAGGCACAGACCGTCGATGGTTTGTTGGAGGTGCGCCCGCCCCCAGCAGCCGAGAACGCGCCACTGCCGCCCAGCAGACCGGGGCTTGGTGCCCGGTCGCTATTGCCGAACGGGGCGCGTGCGCCCGACCGGACGGCGACGACAGTGCCCTTGGGAACCGCCGAGCCGCCAACGATCGAGGTCGAGCGCACGCCCCTTGCCCCGCCGGTGTCGCCGGAAGACGGGGCTGAAACGGCGACAGGCGGGCCGATCGACAGTGCGACAGGCGAAACCGGACCCGATGGTGAGCGGATCATCGAGGACCCCGCCGAAGCAGCGATCGCCGCGGCGGAGGGCGAGACAACCGACAGCGGGCGGTTCAAGCGTGCGCCCTTCAAGACGCCCGAGTTTCCTGAGTTCGATCGTAGCATAACCCTTGGCGTCACTGACGAGGCGGACAGCGCGCGCGTGGCGATCCTCGACATGGTGAGTGCGACGACCGAGACGGTGGAGCTGCAGGCCGGTCGTCCGGCCGCCTTTCAGCGCCTGACGCTGACCCTGGTCGCCTGCGCCAAGCCCGAGCAGCGCGGCGGTATCGGCGATGTCGGTCTGCTGGAGGTCGCCGATGCGCGGCAGGGCGATGACCCCGTCTTCACCGGCTGGATGTTCGCCGAGAGCCCGGCGCTCTCCGCGCTTGATCACCCGCGCTACGACGTCTGGCTGATTTCCTGCATCGCCCGCTCGCCCGAAACCTCGGGCGGCAGCGCATCGAACGACGCATCGCGGGCCAGTGCCTCGGACAGCAGCGCCCGATAGATCGGACGTGAGACCGTGACGGCGCCCAGTGAGAGCAGGTGATCGGTAACGAACTGCGTGTCGAGCAGCCTGAAACCGCCCGCGCGTAGCCGTGCCACCAGATGTACCAGTGCGATCTTCGAGGCATCGGCCTCGCGGCTGAACATGCTCTCACCGAAAAACGCCGCGCCGAGGCGCACCCCGTAGAGACCTCCCACAAGACAGCCATCCCGCCAGACCTCGATGGAATGGGCGTGGTCCATGCGGTGCAGTTGGCCGTAGAGATCGGCGATGCGAGTGTTGATCCAGGTCTCGGGGCGTTCGGCGCAAGCGGCAACGACCTC
Organism: Pseudomonadota bacterium; assembly: GCA_039027855.1. Taxonomy (GTDB): domain Bacteria; phylum Pseudomonadota; class Alphaproteobacteria; order Rhodobacterales; family Rhodobacteraceae; genus Thermohalobaculum. The sequence continues at coordinate 126,958 of JBCCJI010000005.1, forward strand.
GTCAAAGGCGCTATCCACCCGGACGTCGTGATCGGTGCGGCGTACCCGCTTGCGCAGCGACCGCGACACATGCAGCCGCTCCAACGGCAGGATGCCCCGTCGGCGTGGCTCGACCCAGAAGACATCCTCGGCATCGGCGCTGTCGGCCATTGGAAAGACGCCGACGGCATAGGCCTTGAGCAGGAGCTCAGGCGTCAGCTCATCGTTGATCTCACCATCCTTCATCGCGTCGCGCCCCCTCGCGCGCCACTCGATGCGCCATGCCGCGCATGGCGGCAGCATGTCACACCAAAGTCGATGACCCAAGGGATCGCGGCGTCTCGCGGTGCGACGGTGCGGTTTCGCAACCCGCCGCGATCAGCTCTCCATCCCGCCCGCACCGAGCCATTCCTCGAGCCAATGGATCGAGTAGACGCCGGCGCGGATCTGGGGTTCGGCCAAGAGCGCATGGAAGAGTGGGGTCGTGGTGTCGATACCGTCCACCACCAGCTCACCCAGCGCTCGGCTGAGGCGCGCCATGCAAGCAGTGCGGTCTTCGCCATGGACAATGAGCTTGGCAATCAGGCTGTCGTAATAGGGCGGGATGCGGTAGCCGCCGTACAGACCGCTGTCCATCCGCACGCCCAGCCCGCCCGGTGCATGATAGGCGGTAACGGTGCCCGGAGAGGGGACAAAGGCCGGAACCCGCTCCGCGTTGACGCGGCATTCGATGGCATGACCGCGCGGGACAAGCGTCTCCTGCTCCAGCGTCATCCCGTGGCCCGAGGCAATCCGGATCTGCTCGGCCACAAGATCGACGCCGTAGACCATCTCGGTCACCGGGTGCTCGACCTGCAGGCGGGTATTCATCTCGATGAAGTAGAACTCACCGTTTTCCCAGAGGAACTCGATCGTGCCGACACCACGATAGCCCATCTCGGCCACCGCCTTGGTACAAAGCCCGCCGATCTCGGCGCGTGTGGCGGCGTCGATGGCCGGCGAGGGGCACTCCTCGAAGACCTTTTGATGACGGCGCTGTAGCGAACAGTCGCGCTCACCGAGATGCACGGCGCGACCCTGGCCATCGCCCACCACCTGGATCTCGATATGGCGCGGCAGCTCGAGATACTTTTCGAGGTACACCGCATCGTCGCCGAAAGCCGCCTTTGCCTCGCTGCGGGCCCCGTGAAAGGCGTGGTCGAGATCGGCGGCATTCTTCGCGACTTTCATGCCGCGTCCACCACCGCCGGCGGCCGCTTTGACCAGGACAGGATAGCCAATAACGGCCGCCGTCGCGCGCGCCTGTTCCAGCGTCTCGACCGCACCGTCGGATCCCGGAACGCAGGGCACGCCAAGCCGGCGCATCATTTCCTTTGCGCTGATCTTGTCGCCCATGAGGCGGATATGATCGCTGGTCGGCCCGATGAAGACGAGGCCGTGATCCTCCACCATTTCAGCAAAGCCGGCGTTCTCGGACAGAAAGCCGTAACCGGGGTGCACGGCATCGGCGCCGGTGATCTCACAGGCGGTGATGATTGCGGCCTGGTTCAGGTAGCTGTCGGCCGAGGGAGGCGGGCCCACGCAAACACTTTCATCGGCCATGCGCACATGCATCGCCGTGGCATCGGCGGTGGAGTGGACGGCGACGGTGGCGATGCCCATTTCACGCGCCGCTCGGTGGACACGCAACGCGATCTCGCCGCGATTGGCGATGAGTATTTTCTTCACCATGACGCGGCGATCATTCGACGACGATGAGGGGTGCGCCGAACTCCACAGGTTCGGCATTGGCGACGAGCACTCGGGTCACACGCCCAGCGCGCGGCGCCGGGATCTGGTTCATCGTCTTCATCGCCTCGATGATGAGCAGCGTCTGGCCCTCGGTCACCTCGTCTCCGACGGCCACAAAGGGGTCGGATCCCGGCTCCGGCGAAAGGTAGGCTGTCCCGACCATCGGAGAGGTAACGGCATTTGCGTCGGTGGGGGTCGTGGCCGCTTCGGGGGCAGCCGGGACGGCGGCTGTGGCAGCGGCGAGCGGCTGAGCGGGAGCGACTGGCGCTGCGGGCGCCACCACCGCGAGCGGCGGCGCAACGGGCGCACCATGACGTGTCAACCGTACCTTCAGCTCGTCGTCTTCGCCAAATTCGCGGTCGACTTCGACTTCGGCAAGGTCATGCTCGCGCATCACTTCGGCAAGCGCGCGAATAAAGGCGACGTCAGCGTCGTTGTCTCGGCTCATGCGGTCCGATCCTCCGTATCCCGGGCCGGACGCATGGGCCAATTCTTCCTGTTAGTCAAACCCGAGCCTGCCGCGACGAGCGCGCCGCGGGGCAGCGGCACGACCCCTTAGTTGGCCGCTGCCTGTGCGTCGCGCTCCCGCTCGACCAGAGCCAGCAGCTCGTTCTCCGGCACGGCGCCGCGCACGATCTGATCGCCGATGACAAAGGTGGGCGTGCCACGGATGTCGAGGGCGTCGGCCAGCATGTAGTTTCGATCGATCTGTTCCTGGATCTCGGGCGATCCGGCCAGATCCTTCAATTCGGCGATATCGTAGCCGACGACGCTGGCGATGCGGTAGGCCATGGTCTCGGTCAGCTCGCCCTGGAAGGCCATCAGCTCATCGCTCAGCGTCCCGTAGAGATCCGGATCGATCCTGAGCGCTGCCATCGCCATACGTCCGGCAACGACCGAGTCGGGCCCAAGGATTGGAAATTCCTTCACAATCAGGCGGATATTGCCATCTGTCTCAAGTGCTGCCTTAACCTCGGGATGGACGCGTTTGCAGAAGCCGCATCGGTAGTCGAGGAACTCGACCACCGTCACGTCGCCCTCGGGATTGCCGCCGACCCAGGAATAATCGGTGTCGTGCAGGGCCCCGAGATGCTGTGAGACGAGGGTCCGGTCGCGGTTGCGCTCCTGATCCTCGCGATTGGCCTGAAGCTTCTCGATGACCTCGGCGATGACCTCGGGATTGTCGAGCAGATAGGCCCGGACCGAGGCGCCGAAGGTTGCGCGCTCTTCATCGGACATGGTGGCATAGTCGATGGTCTGCGCCTCCGCCGTGCTAAGTGGCGACAGGCTGAGCATCAGCGCGGCCGCGAGGGCGGTGGCAGGACGGGTCAGACGCATGAGTGTCTCCGTTCGACTTGACGCAGTGGCACGACGTGGTGGCGCAAGGTCGTTCACTTGGGAACGTCGGCTCACGCTCGTGGACGTATTAACGTTTCATGGCGAGGATATCCTGGGCGCGCAACCATCCCGGCGTCCCTTCAGCGAGCAGGGCCGAGGCCTGGGTGGCAAAGCGAACCGCTTCCGAGCGCCGACCGATCAGTGCCATCCGCTCGGCGGTGACGAGCGTGGCAAAATCGCGCCGTCCCGCACGCTCGTAGGCGATAGCCAGATCACGCATACCCGCAGCGTCTGCGCCGTCGTCGCGCCGCGCGCTCTCAAGCACCTGCAGCGCTTCGGCATCGGCAGCGGCGGTACGCATGGCGAGAAGCGCTCGGCCGAGGCCCGTTTTGATGAGCGGTGAGCGTGGCTCCAGCGAGACGGCCCGGCGAAACGCCGGAACGGCTGCTGCGGCCTGACCGCTCTCAAACAGGATCTGACCCTTCAGCTCATGGTAATAGGCGTCATTCGGCCGAAGCGCGATCAGCTGATCGGCCGCAGCGACCGCCGCCGGCGGATCGGGCAGGCGGTGGAGCGCGATCGTCCGGCGGTAGAGCGCGATCTCTTCCGCCTGGGGCAGATCTGCGCCCGGCGCCTTGCGCTGGCTGGAGAGCGTCCGCCGGGGACTGCTCAGGAACCCCTGCAGCTTGGCGCGCATGCGGGCATGCCAGTAATCGACCTCGGGATTGCGCGGCCATTCCCGCGTTGCGGCCTGCTGCGCGGCATTGTCGATCAACTGCATACGGTCGGTCGTCAGGGGATGGGTCTGTGTATACGGATCGAGGCTGCCAAAGGTCAGCACCTCCTGGCCGCGAAAACGCGCGATGACGCTCTGCAAACCCGCGGGATCGATCCCCGCCCGGTTCATGTACTGCAGCGCCGCCTGGTCCGCCGCCGCCTCTTCGGCCCGATTGAAGCGCAGAAAGTTCCGCGTTGTCGCGTTGGTGAGACCGAGCCCCGCGGCCAGACCGGCACCACCGGCCCCCGCGGCCGCCGCGGCGACGCCGAGGACCAAGCCCAGTAGCGCGGGCCCCTTCGCCTCGTCGATGGCGATCTGCCGCCGTGCGAGATGCCCGCCGGTGATGTGGCCAAGCTCGTGTGCGATCACACCCTGCAGTTCCTCGGGCTTCTCCAGGGTGCTGAGAAGTCCAGTGTTGAAGAACATGTTCCGACCGCCGGCGACGAAGGCGTTCAGGCTGCTGTCGTTGATCAGATAAATCGGCACCGAGTCCGCATTGACCCCGGCCGCCCGGAAGATCGGCAGCGACAGGCGGTCCACGGTGCGCTCAATCTCGGCGTCGCGGATCAGCGAAAACGCATGGGCCAGATCTGGCAGGACGGTGGCAAAGGCGACGGCAGCCACGGTGACCGCCTTGGTCAGCCGCCCCAGCAACCCAGCGCGGCGACAACGGCCCTTTGCCACGCGCTCGGCGGGTCTGGGCAGGGGCACTGCGGGCATCGTCTCTTCTCCTGTCCCGGCACGACATTCACGCCACGACTCAGATGCGTGGATCATCTCAGACCCTACGCCAGCCCGGCGACCTACCGTCGCCAATGACCTCGACCCACGCGTTGGCCTGGCCATGCCGAGGTTCCCTTCGAGGACCGTAGAGAGTATTGCCTTCGCGCAGGGATGCGTCCAGTCGCCATCACATTGACGACAGAGCTGAAACCCCACAAACGCGCCGATGCGAACGCAACCATGGGCGAGCGTCTGCGCGGGAAGGATCGCGATGACCCTGAAGCTCTCGATGCGCGGTGAGACGCCGCCGTTTCGCGCGATGGATGTGCTGGCCGATGCTGCCCGACTGCAGGCCGCGGGTGCCGATGTGGTGCATATGGAGGTCGGAGAGCCCGCGCTCGGCGCCCCGCGCGCGGCGCTCGAGGCGTTGCGCGCCGCCACCGCTGCGGGTGAAAAACTCGGCTATACGAGCGGGCTCGGCACAGCGGCGCTGCGCGACGCCATCGCAAAGCTCTACCAACGCCGGCACGGTCTCGACCTCGATCCGGGTCGCGTTGTGGTGACGGCGGGGTCATCAGCGGCGTTCGCTATGGTCTTCCTAGCCCTGTTCGAGGCGGGCGGCCGCGTTGGGCTCGCGGATCCGGGGTACCCTGCCTATCGCAACATCATGAGCGCGCTCAGTCTTCAGGCGGTGCGGATTGCGACGGGGCCAGACACCCATTTCCAGCCGACACCGGCGCTGATCGCGGCGGTTGAGGCGGAGGGCGGTGCCCTGGACGGTCTGCTTGTGGCGAGCCCGGCGAACCCCACCGGTGCGATGCTCGATCGTGCCGCGCTTAGTGCCCTGATCGAGGATGGTCGCGCCGCCCGCGGTGGCCGGGGCAGGGTGCTGATCGTCGATGAGATCTATCACGGCCTGACCTGGGGCCTGCCGGCGGTGAGCGCGCTCGAACTCGACGATGATGTCATCGTGGTGAACAGCTTCTCAAAATACTGGGGCATGACGGGCTGGCGGATCGGCTGGATGGTGGTGCCTGAACCACTGGTCAGACCGATGCAGAACCTCGCGCAGAACATGTTCATCTGCGCACCGCACCCGTCGCAGGTCGCTGCTATCGGCGCCCTGTCAGACGCGGGCGAGGCCGAAGTCGTTGCCGAGCTTGCCGCCTATCGCGAGAACCGGAGCGCGATCCTGGCCACCCTCACGGCGCTCGGCTTTCGCGATGTCGCGCCGGCCGACGGGGCCTTCTACGCCTATGCCACGCTGCCTGAGGGGTTTGACGACAGCACTACATTTTGCCGGCGCCTGCTACAGGAGCACCATGTGGCGGCGACCCCGGGACTGGACTTCGATCCTGTGCGCGGGGGGCGTACCGTGCGTTTCTCTTACGCTCAGTCGCCCGAGCGCATCATCGAGGGATGCCGTCGCCTGACCGCGATGGTCGAGGCCCTGCGGGGCGCCGCCTAGGCCTGCCCGGACGTGTCCGCAGTATGGGCAGCGGCGATACCTGCCTGCGTCATCGGCGAAGTGACCACCATCCCCGCCGTTTCGGTCGGTCGGGCTCCGGCTCTGGCTCTGGCTCCGGGTCGGGCGCTACCTCTGCTTCCGCCTCAGCCTCGGCAAGGGTCCCCTCCTCGGGCTCGCGCGGCGCTTCCGCCGCGTTGTCCGAGGCGGCAGATGCTTGCTCTACGCTCGGCGCCGCGGCCTCTGCATGCGCCGCAGGCGTATCCTTCGTGGTGACGGATCCGCCGGGCTCACCTTCGGCCGCGGTCATGGCCTCGGGGGCCTCCTCGGCTACGACTTCGGATGCCGCATCTGCTACACCGACCTCGCCCAGCGCTGCGACCGCTGTCTGATCAGAGGCCCCTGTCGCCGGCTCTGGGTCGGCCGATGCCGTCGCAGCCTCCGTTTCCGTCACCGCCTCGCCGTCGGCACCCGTTGCTACTTCGCTGCCGGCTGGCGCGTCTGCATCATCGCCGCGCCGGCTCTTGCCGCGTGAGCGCCTTCGCCCACGGCTACGCTCGCCACCGCTGGGACCATCAGCGGATGGCTCGTCATCATTGGCGTCGTCGGTATCGGCCTCGGCGTCGGTTGCGCCGTTGTCATCGCCGTCGCCGTCCTCACCATTTCGCCTGCGCCGGCCGCCGCGTTTGCCGCGCCGTCGCTTGCGGTTGCCCGCATCCCCAGTGTCGCGGCCGCGCCCGTCTGCGTCCCCGTCCCTGTCGCCCTCGTCCTCCGCGTCGCGCGCCGTGATCTCGTCAGCGTCGCTTTCATCCTCAAGGATCTCCGCGTCATCGACATCCACGGCATTGGCGACACTGCTTGCGGTGACGGCCGCCTCAACCATGATGGGTGCGCGCTGGGCCTGCTTGGATTTCTCGATCCGGTATTCCGGGCTTACCAAGGCAGGATCGCCGATCAGCTGCACGGCGATGCCATAGCGCCCCTCGATCTGGGTGAGGTGCGGACGCTTCCAGTTGATGATGTAGTTGGCGACATCTACCGGCAGATGCGCCGTGACTTCGGCCGAGCGGCCGCGCACGCCCTCCTCCTCGATCTCGCGCAGGATCGACAGCGCCATGCTCTCGTTCGAGCGGATAAAGCCCTGGCCATGACAATGGGGGCAGGGACGGGTCGTTGCCTCCAGCATGCCCGGGCGCAGGCGCTGGCGCGACATCTCCATCAGCCCGAAGGCGGAGATCCGGCCGACCTGGATGCGCGCCCGATCCGATTTGAGCCGGTCCTTCATCCGCTTTTCGACCGCGCGGTTGTTCCGGCTCTCATCCATGTCGATGAAATCGATGACGATCAGTCCGGCGAGGTCCCGCAGGCGCAGTTGGCGCGCCACTTCATCCGCGGCCTCGAGGTTGGTCTTGGTGGCCGTATCCTCGATCGAGCCCTCGCGCGTCGAGCGGCCCGAGTTCACGTCGATCGCCACCAGCGCCTCGGTCACCCCGATCACGATATAGCCGCCCGACTTCAGCTGCACCGTCGGGCTGAACATCGCGTTCAGATAGCTCTCGACCTGGAAACGGATGAAGAGCGGCGCGATATCGCTGTATTGCTGCACGTTCTTGGCGTGCGAGGGCATCAGCATCTTCATGTAGTCTTTGGCTTCGCGGTAGCCGCCGTCGCCCTCGACCAGCACCTGGTCGATATCCTTGTTGTAGAGATCGCGGATCGCCCGCTTGATCAGGCTGCCTTCCTCGTAGATCAGGCAGGGCGCCGAGGAGCGCAGCGTCATGGAGCGAACCTGCTCCCACTGGCGCAGCAGGAATTCGTAATCGCGCTTGATCTCGGCGCGGGTGCGTTCGGCGCCGGCGGTGCGGACGATGAGGCCCATCCCCTCTGGCACTTCCAATTCGCCCACGATCTCGCGCAGGCGCTTGCGGTCGGCCGCATTGGTGATCTTGCGGCTGATGCCGCCGCCCCGGGCGGTGTTGGGCATCAGCACACAGTACCGGCCGGCGAGAGACAGATAGGTGGTGAGCGCGGCGCCCTTGTTGCCCCGCTCCTCCTTGACGACCTGCACCAGCATGATCTGGCGCGATTTGATCACATCCTGGATGTTGTAGCGGCGCCGACGGATCGCGCGGGCGGCAAGCTCGTCCTCGCGCATGTCTTCCGCGCCGACGGTGTCGACCTCATCATCGCCGCTCTCGGAGGTCTCGTCATCCTCGCCCTCGCGGGCAGTCACCGTGTCGCTGGCATCGTCGTCGCCCTTGCGCCGGCGGCGGCTTCGCCTGCGACCACGGCGCCCGCCACTGTCTTCGCCGTCACCCTCGCTCTCACCATCACGGTCGGCGGCCTCGGCCTCGGCGGTCTCCTCCGCGCTCTCGCCCTCTGTCTCCGCGCGGGCTTTGCTCCGCGAACGGCCACGGCCGCCACGGCGCGAGCGTCGGTTCCGCCCGCGGGCGTCGTCGGCCCCGGCCTCCTCTGCCTCGCCCGCATCGGCCGCGCTCACCGCTTCAGGCGCGGCGGCATCCGCCGTGTCTGCGGTTTCGCCGTCGTCCGAGGTGTTGGCGGCACTCTCTTCAGGGACTGTTTCCGAGCCACTGTCGGCCGTCTCAGCCACGCGCTCGGGGCCCGCACCGTCGCCCGAAGACGCCGCAGCGGTGCTACCATCGGTATCTGTTGGCGCTGCCTCATCAGCCACCGCATCGGCTTTACGACGCCGGGTACGCCGCCGCTGTTTGGGCTTCTCCTCAACCGGGGTCTCAGCCTCCTCGGTAGAACTGGGGGCGGACACATCTGCGGTCACGACGGGTTCCGCGGTCGTCTCCGCCACGGTTTCATTGGAGGCGGCGCCTTCAGTCGTGGTCTCCCCAGAGGCAGTCTCCCCAGAGGCAGTCTCCCCAGAGGCAGTCTCCCCAGAGGCGACCTCGGTGCTTCCTTGGGAGCTCTCTTCCGCGCTGGCCTTTGCGGGGGGCACCTCACCGCGCACGACCTCATCGTCATCGCCAAGACCGGCCGCCTCGGCGATGCTACGCGGCGGGGCAGGCGTCGCGGGATCTTCGGTGGTATCATCGGTCGCGGTTGGTGGCGCGTCCTCGCCACCTTCCGAGCCTGTGTCGGACGAAACGGCCTCGCCCGCCTCAGCGTGGTCGTTATCGGCATCGTCCGCGGAAGTGGACGCGTCTACAGGCGCAGCGTCATCGGACACGGCCGATGCATCGCCGGGTGCGGCGTCGCCGCTGTCGTCTTCGTTCGGCGACACCGATGACTGATCCGCGGGCGCTCCCTGATCCGGCAGGGCGCCTGCCGTAGTCGCTTCGGGCGCCTCTGGGTTTGCGCTTGCCCCTTCGCCTGCGCCCGCTCCGGCATCGACCGGCATCGCCACGTCGGTGTCCCCAGGCTCGCTGCCGGCATCCGGATCGATCACATCGAAACCGGAAATGCCCGTCGGTGCCGGCCCGCCGGTGCCATCGTCGCCACTGCCATCGCCATCAGCCACCGCTCTGGATGCGCCGCTATCGGCTTTGGTCTCTCGCTTCTCGCCGCGGGCGCGGTCGCGGTCGCTACGACGCTTGCCACGGCGCGGGCGGCCGTTGTCGCCGTCGTCACTGTCGCTCTCGCGGGCGAGGGCGGCTTCCTCGGCGATCAGCGCTTCGCGATCGGCGACGGGGATCTGATAATAGTCGGGATGGATCTCGGCGAAGGCCAGGAAGCCGTGGCGGTTGCCGCCATAGTCGACAAAGGCCGCCTGGAGCGATGGCTCTACCCGCGTGACCTTTGCGAGGTAGATATTTCCGGCGAGCTGCTTCTTGTTGACCGACTCGAAATCGAAGTCGTCAACCTTCTGTCCGTCCACCACCACGACCCGGGTCTCTTCCGGGTGCGTGGCATCGATCAGCATCTTCTTTGCCATGGGCATGGTTCGGCCAGCCGGCTCGGCGCCAATACCGTCTGTGGGTATCGGCCGCTGTGGCGTGCCGGTGTCTCCGTTTGCTGTGGGTGTCGCAGCCGGTCAGCGCGCCCGTCCGCCAGCGCGCCCCCGGGAACCCCGGGACGGCATCGGTCGGCGTCGGCGCAAAGTCTGTCAGGCTGGGCATCTCTGTCTCTGTGGGGCGCCGCGCGGCGGCGCTGGTTCGAATGCAACGGCCATACCGGTCAGACCGGCTGGCTAGGCGGTGCTGTCAGACATGACAGTGGGTCGGCCCGTTTTCTCTGCGATGCCACATCCCACGTGCTTAGCTGTCCGGCCCCGGCGCCCTATCGTTGGCGCGCTCCGGCTCAACTCCCGTCATCCGCTGTCGCCGGTCTAACGGCGCGGTATCGTGGAGACAAATGAAATTTCGCGACGGTCTTTGGTGTCTGACTAAGTTGGAGTATCGCTGTGCAACCAAGTGGGAAGGACGCGGCGGCGCAAGCAGATGTACAGGGCGAGAGCACAGCAAGACAAAGAGGACAGGCGCGCGCAGACCCGCCGGCTCACCTCGCTTTGCGCCGCATCACTCGTTGCCGTGCTCGCCTGGCCCAACGCGTCGATTGCAAGTGACGAGGGCGCCGGGCGTGCGGGCGAAAACATCGGCGCCCTTCGCCTCTCGCCGCTCCCTCCGCCACGCCCGACCATGACGATCCCGTCCACGATGATCGAACCTCCACCCGATCCCGACGAAGCGCCCGCCCAATCGTCGACAGACGCTGTTTTCGTCATCGCTCTCGATCCAGGGCATGGCGGGGTGGACCCCGGGGCGATCGCTGGTGGGCTCGACGAGAAATCCCTGACCTTGACCATGGCACGGCGGATCGAGCGGCGCATCAACGCCCGCCCGGGCATGGAGGCCATCCTGACCCGGGGCGGCGACCGTTTCGTGTCGTTGGGAGAGCGGGTTCGCCGCGCGGTGGCGGCGGGCGCCGATGCCTTCGTGTCGATCCACGCCGATATCGTTACCGAGGGCGATGCCTCGGGGCTTGCCGTCTATACGCTGACGCCAGAGGCGCGCGCTGATGCCGCCGCGGCCGCCACGGCATTCGAGCCACGCGACCGGTTGCTCCGTGACCAGGATCTTGGCGGCAAGGCCGACGATGTCACGCGCGTGCTCGTCGACCTGGCGCAGCGGCGGGCGACCGGGCGGGCAGGGCGGTTGGCAGACGCGCTGCTCGCCTCGCTTGCGCCGGTGACGCCGCTCTTGCGGACCCGACCTAGGCGCGACGGCGATTTCAGGGTGTTACGCGGTGCCGACTTGCCGGCCGTGCTGGTCGAGCTCGGCTTTTTGTCCAACGCCGAGGATCGCGCCCGGATGTCCGACCGGCGCTGGCAGGCCCGCGTGGCGGACACGATGACCGAGGCGATCGACCGCTGGCGTCAAGAGGATGCCATGATGTCAGCGCAGGAAACGAAGATAGACAGGCGTTGAGCCAAGGGGCCCTTCGGCCTTATGTCACGAGAACAGGCCGCTGACGGTCGCAAGCAGGGCAGAAACGGGATGCTGCGGTTCATCGCAACGATCTTCGCCTCGGGGTCAATCGCCACCATCTTCGCCGTGCTCGGCGTGGTGGGGGTGATCGAGGTCTATGGCCGCGGCCTGCCTGAGGGCGAGGAGCTCTCCAATTACGCGCCCAAGCTGCTCAGCCGCGTCTATTCGGGCGAGGGCGCGGTGATCGCGGAATACGCCACCGAGCAGCGCGTGTTCATCCCCATCGAAGAGGTGCCCGACCTCGTCAAAAACGCCTTCATCTCGGCCGAGGACAAGAACTTCTACGAGCACCCCGGCGTCGATGTGGTGGGTATCGCCAAGGCGATGGCCCGTTTCGTCCTGAACCGCGTGCAGGGGCGCGAGACCCGGGTCGCCGGTGCCTCTACGATCACGCAGCAGGTGATGAAGAACTTCCTGCTCGACAATGACCGCAACATCGAACGCAAGATCCGTGAGATGATCCTTGCGAGCCGGATCGACGGTGCGCTGAGCAAGGACCAGATCCTCGAACTATACCTGAACGAAATCTTCCTCGGCGCCCGCGCCTACGGGATCGTCTCGGCCGCGCAGATCTATTTCGACAAGCGGCTCGATCAGCTGACCGCCGAAGAGGCGGCCTATCTCGCCGCGCTCCCGCAGCGCCCATCGGCCCTGCATCCTGTCCGCGATTACGGCGAAGCAATCGGCCGTCGGAACTACGTGCTGCGCGAGATGGCCGAGAACGGGTATCTCGACGAGGACGCTGCGCTCGCCGCCAGGGCGTTGCCGCTAGAGACGATGCTGAGCCAGGAACCCGTCATCGAGGTCGCTGAGACCGACACATCGGGTCTTCCGTATTTCGCCTCCGAGGTGCGTCGGCAGGTCACGGGAACTCTCGGGCGCGAGGAGCTTTTTGAGGGCGGCCTGACCGTGCGAGCGACCGTGGACCCGACGCTGCAGGCGCATGCGGCCCGTGCGCTCCGCCGCGGGCTGGTCAGCTACGACCGTGGCCGGGGGGAATGGCGCGGGCCGGTTGCCACGCTCAAGCCGGCGCCCGGCGACGACGCCTGGGAGGTGGCGCTCAGCGACGTCGACGCCCCTCGGGATATCGAAGGCTGGCGCCTTGCCGTCGTTCTGACCGTCTCCAACACCGCCGCGCGCGTCGGGATCGAGGGCGAGGGCACCGCAGAGATCGAACTGGACGGTGAGCGCTGGATCCGGGCGAGGGTGATCGACGATCAGCGCCTCGGCGCACCGCGCTCGGCGGGCGATCTGTTTGCACCGGGTGACGTTGTGTACGTCGCGCGCGATGAGAACGATCCGGCGGACTGGGATCTGCAGCAGCTCCCGGCGGTGCAGGGAGCCTTTGCGGCGATGGACCCCGAGACCGGGCGCGTCCTGGCGCTGATGGGCGGCTTCAGCCATGAGGAATCGGTGTTTAACCGTGCCACGCAGGCGGAGCGGCAGCCGGGCTCGGCCTTCAAGCCCTTCGTCTACGCCGTGGCGCTCGATGCTGGCTACACGCCTGCGACCATCGTCAATGACGCGCCGGTGGCGGTGCGCCTCTCCAATGGTGAGACTTGGCGTCCCAAGAATTCTTCCGGCGCCGCTTACGGCCCGACGCCGCTTCGCCGCGGGCTTGAGCTCAGCCGAAACCTCATGACGGTGCGCATCGCCCAGCAGGTCGGGATGGACCGCGTTGCCGGCTATGCCGAGCGGTTCGGTGTCTATGACGAGATGCCCGAGCACCTCGCCTTCAGCCTCGGGGCGGGCGAGACCACGCTCTATGACATGGTCGCCGCCTACGGGATGTTCGTGAACGGCGGGCGTAGGGTACGCCCGACCGTGATCGACCGGATCCAGGACCGGCGTGGCCGCACCATCTATCGCCACGACCCCCGCGCCTGCGAGGGCTGTACGCTCGATGGCGAGGACGTCGCCCGGGCCGAGGCGATCGCGACTGTGACGGACGGTCTGCCAACGCTCCCCGTTCTCTACGATCAGCGCGAGCAGATCATGAACCCGGCGACCGCCTATCAGATCGTCACCATGCTGAAGGGAGTCGTTGACAGTGGCACGGCCAATCGGACGGTGGGCGGCACCGGCCTGCCGCTCGCCGGCAAGACCGGCACAACCAATGACAGCAAGGATGCCTGGTTCGTGGGCTTCTCGCCTGATCTCGTCGCGGGGTGTTACATCGGTTTTGACAACCCGACCCCGATGGGGCGCGGCGCCTATGGCGGCCAGCTCTGCGGGCCGGTCTTCAAGGAGTTCATGGTGGCGGCGCTGCAGGGCGAGGAGCCTGGCAGCTTCGAGGAGCCCCGCGACATGGGCCTCGTGACCGTGAAGATTGACGCCGAGACCGGCGAGCGGCTGCCCGACAATGCCGTGGGCCCGCATGTGATCGTCGAGGTGTTCAAGCGCGGGGAAGAACCACTTCTCTTTGCCGAGGCCTCAGCACTCGCGGGCGACGCCGTGTTGTTCGGCGACGACTTTGTGGCCGGTGCCTTGCCCTTCAGTCTCGACGATGACAACCAGAGCGGCGGCGGCATGATCCCGTCGCGGAACACGCCGGGCGGCACGCGGCCATCGGCACCCGCAGGCGGTGGGTTTGGGCTCGGGACCGGCGGTCTATACTGATCTCGCCTTCCGCGGCACCTGATCGCCTTTAGCTACGCTCCTTGTCGTCACGCAGATCGCTGCATCCCTGTCCCATATACGCATGATACATCTTCAAGATGTATCATTCTGGCATAAGTTGAAAAAATCCTTTTCACGCGAGTGCGACCGCATGTTACACAACCTTGGCGGGTATGGAGATTGCCCTGGTTATGGCATCGCGAGGATAACATGCGTTCTTACTTCTTGGCGGGGCTCTTTGCAGCAACCGCCGTATCAGCTACGCCGGCAGCGGCAATTTCGATCAACGATCTCTCTTGGGATCTAGCAGGCTGCGTTGGGGCCGCAGCGTGTACGATCGACGGGGTCGATCTTACGGCTCAACCGGGTGGCAGCACCTTCACCGAGCAGAACGATGGCGCAGGTGTCATTGGTCTCGGCGTGAATTCGACCGGAGATGACGGCTCAGGCTCGCCCGGCAACGAAATCCAGGGCCGCTTCGGCGAGATGATGAGCCTGGATTTCGGCGCGGGCGCCTCGATCACCGATTTCAGCATCGCCTTCTTCTTCAACCCGGACGAGTTCCCGGGGTCGAATGAGCCGGAAGAAGTGGCGATCTTCGAGTTCACCTTCACCGATAACACCACGACGTCGATCAGCGTGCTGAACAGCACGAATGCCGGTGATGGTTTCGAGATCACCGACGATGACTTTGCGACGTCTGTGCAGTCCAGTGGTGATTCGGCCGAAATCGTCGGCTCGATCCGCGCCACGCGTACCAGCACGGATGCGGGCATCTTCGAGTTCGACAATCTCTTCGGCACCGCCGTGGTCAGCAGCCTCGTGCTGAAGACCGCCGATGACCTGGTTGACGGGACAACCGAGGGCAGCGACTACGCGCTTCTGACGCTGAACGCCGACCCGGCGGTCACTGTTGTGCCTGTGCCGGCCGCGCTTCCGCTGCTGCTTGGCGGTCTGGCCGGTCTCGGCATCGTAGGCCGCCGCCGCAAGGCTTGAGAGCGTCGGTCGTCACCGACCGTCTTGACTGCGAAGAGGGCGTGCTGAAGCAATTCGGCGCGCCCTTTACCATTTCAATCGGCGCGTTGAGTGGATCACAAAAAGCCGCGCTCGATATGCTCGGCCATCCGTGTTTTGGCCGCTGGTCGTCAGGCACCCAGTTCCTTCGCCAAGTATCGGACAGCTTTGTCTTGGGCGAGAACCCCTGCTCCGACCTCTGAGAAGCCGAGCCGTGCATGGAAGGCGTCGGATCCCGGATTGGGCGGGATGCGGTTGACCTCACAGACGATGCGCTCGAGCCCTGCGCCACGCGCCCGTTCGGCCAGATCGTCATAGAGCGCGCGGGCGATGCCTCGGCCCTGGTGCGCCTGGTCCACGATCACCCGGTCGACATAGGCAAAGCGGTCATAGCGCGCGCGAAACCACAGGAAATTCGGGCTGTCATAGGCTGCGTCCCGTGCCATCGCGATCAGCAGCCCGGCGGATGGGCGTACCTGCGTCGCCGCAAACGCCGTCCCTTGCAGCGCGCGCCATCTGTCCGCTGTCAGGTACGACGTTGCCTCGGCATGCGCGTTATTCAGCGCCAGCAGGGCCGTCTGCGCGGGCGCGTCGCCGAGATCGAGGTCTTCGACCCGCATCAGAGCCCGCATCAGAGATCGGCCACGAGGGCGAGCCAGCCGTCCTCGTCCACCGTCTCGATGCCGAGCGCCTCCGCCTTCTTGAGCTTTGAGCCAGCGCCGGGCCCGGCGATGAGCAGATCGGTCTTCGCCGAGACCGAGCCCGAGACCTTGGCGCCGAGGCTCTCTGCCCGGGCCTTCGCTTCGTCACGGCTCATCTTCTCAAGCTTGCCGGTGAAGACCACAGTCTTGCCGGCCACCGGGCTGTCGGTGGCAACGGGCGCCTCGGCGTCTTCGGGGGACACATGTGCAATCAGTCGATCGACCGCCGCCATCGCCCGCTCATCGGCGAAAAAGGCGATCACCGCATCGGCCAGCACGGCGCCGACCCCGTCGATCGCCAGCAGATGATCGCGTGGCTCGTTGCTCGGTTCATCGCCCGTCGCCATCGCCGCCGCCGTCATTGCTTCGGCCAGGGTCGCCCATGATCCATAGCTGCGCGCCATCAGCTTGGCCGTCGTCTCGCCCACATGGCGGATGCCGAGGCCGAAAAGGAAGCGGTGGAGCGGTACCTGGCGCCGGGCATCGATGGCGGCAAAGAGCTTCTCCGCCGATCTCTCGCCCCAACCCTCAAGACGTGCGAGACGGCGAGCGTCACGGCCCTTGGGGCCAAATCGCGCCTCCAGCGTGAAGATATCGGCGGGCTCGCGCACCCATTCCAGCGCCCAGAAAGCCTCCACCTGCTTGGTGCCGATACCCTCGATATCCATCGCGCCGCGGCTGACGAAGTGT
The DNA here is from genome assembly GCA_039027855.1 of Pseudomonadota bacterium. Classification (GTDB taxonomy): domain Bacteria; phylum Pseudomonadota; class Alphaproteobacteria; order Rhodobacterales; family Rhodobacteraceae; genus Thermohalobaculum. The sequence continues at coordinate 143,512 of JBCCJI010000005.1, forward strand.
TTGAGGCGTTCCACCGCCTGGGCCGGGCAGGTCAGACCATTGGTGCAGCGGCGCACGGCCTCGCCTGCCTCACGCACCGCCGGGGCCGAGCAGATGGGGCAGGCGGTCGGTCTGGCCCAGGGCTGCGCTGTCGCGGGCCGCCGGGCGATATCGACATCGATCACCTTGGGGATCACATCGCCGGCCCGGTAGACGGTGACCGTATCGCCGACGCGAAGATCGCGTCCGTCGCGGATCGGCTGCCCATCGGCGCCGAGGCCCGCGACATAGTCTTCATTGTGCAGCGTCGCGTTCGAGACCACGACCCCGCCCACCGTCACGGGGCGAAGGCGCGCCGTGGGCGTCAAGGCGCCGGTGCGGCCGACCTGGATGTCTATGGCTTCAAGCACCGTCTGCGCCCGCTCGGCCGGGAATTTATGCGCTATCGCCCAGCGCGGCTGGCTCGAGCGAAAGCCGAGACGACGCTGCCAATCGAGCCGATCGACCTTATAGACCACGCCGTCGATGTCGTAGCCGAGGTTGGCCCGTTCAGCCTCGATCCCGCGATAATGGGTCAGCGCTTCCCGGATGCCGCTCACCGCCTTCGCGGCTGGGCTTACCATGAAGCCCAGGGCGCGAAAGAAATCGAGCACGCCCGACTGCGTCCCCGCCGGCAGGGATGAGACCTCGCCCCACGAGTAAGCGAAGAATTTGAGCGGGCGCTCTGCCGTGATCCGACTGTCGAGCTGACGCAGCGACCCGGCGGCGGCATTGCGGGGGTTTGCGAAGACCTTGGCACCTTTATCGGCCTGCGCGGCGTTCATCGCGGCAAAGTCCTCATGGGTCATATAGACCTCGCCCCGCACCTCCAGCACCTCGGGCACCGCGCCCTCGAGCCGTTCGGGGACCGTGTCGAGCGTGCGGGCATTGGCGGTCACGTTCTCACCGGTGGTGCCGTCGCCCCGTGTCGCAGCCTCCACCAGGCGTCCGTTCTCGTAACGGAGGGCGAGGGACAGGCCATCGATCTTGGGCTCGGCGACAAGGGCCACGGGCATATCGGTCTCAAGGCTCAGAAAGCGCCGGATGCGCGCCTCGAAATCCAAGGCGTCCTCGTCGGTGAAGGCATTGCCGAGCGAGAGCATGGGCACGCGGTGGCGCACCTTTTCAAAGCCCTCGGCAGGGGCTGCGCCCACGGTCTGTGTCGGGCTGTCTTCGGCGATCAGTTCTGGATGCGCGGCTTCAAGTGCGCGCAGACGCCGTTTCAGCGCATCATAGTCGGCGTCGCTGATCTCAGGATCGTCGCGGCGGTGGTAGGCGTCGTCATGGGCGCGGAGCGCGTCTGACAGGCGCGCCATCTCTGCCATCGCGGCCTCGGTCTCGGGTGCCGCCCCATCGTCTTGCCTTGCCGCCGTCGCCATCCCGTCCCTGCCGCATCTCTGCCCCACAGCCGAGACATGCCGGTACGGCGGCCAAGGTCAAGACGCCCGGTTCAGCATCGCTGTCGCGAGCGGGTCCAGAGCAGCAGGCCGCCGAGCGCGAGCAAACCGAGTGTCGGGGGCAGGGGGACCGCATCGACGGCCTCGAAAGTGATGTTGTCGAAGGTAAACGCCGTCCCCGACCGTCCCATCACCGCTTCGAACAGAATGCTGGCCGTCCGCGCCTGCGCCCCGGCCAGCACCATGGTCAGGGTGCGAAACTCCCCGTGGACAGGATTGCCGTAGCCGTCGATGAGCGGGGCATCCAGGCCCTGAGCAGGCTCCGTGGTCGGTGCGTCCGTGGCGCGCGCGGCGGCGAATGCGCCGTCCTTCCCACTCGTCAGCACGATGGGCTCGGACCATGTCTCTCCGTCCAGCGAAAGCGTGAGGCGCACCATATCGCTCGGCCCGAAATCACCGAGGGCGGCCATGTCGATCGTCAGATGCTGCAGTGCCACGACGTCGCCGAAGGCAAAGTCGAACTGTGCCTCGGCCCGGTCTCGGTCGTGGCGCTGTCTTTGGTTGTTGAGGCCGGCCGCCATGAAAACATTGCCCTGTCCACCATCGGCGATCCGTTCTGCAAGCTGACCGACCGCCATGCGTTGCAAGCGACGCTGGCGGTAGCGCGCGCGCCGGCCCGAGGCGATGACGTCGGGCATGGCGGCCGGCGACATGATGCCGAAGGTGCCAAACCTTCGGTCAAGGCGGCGCGGCTCGGCGATGTGATGTGCCATCAAGTTGAGATCAGCCTCGTCAAAGCCGGAATGGCCGATGACGACGGCAGGCACCGCATGGGGCATCAGGAACATCGCGGCCGCGAGGGCGGCCGGTAACGCGAGCCGCAGCATGACCGGCCCTCCGTAAACGCAACACTACACGGGGGCCAGATCTCACCGATGATGGTTCACAAAGAGTGAAAGGTGCTCAGACCCGGTCATGACCCCTTAGTCTGAGAGGATCGGACGGCGCGCCACCAACCTGTGGATGATCCGGGCGCTAAGGCCGAGGGATTGTCGCCGGCGACATAGACACCGGCAACATTAACCTGGGGGCCTCGACCCCATCCTGGCCAAGGATACCACCACCACCCTGCGCTTCAAACGCGTGGCTAACCGCCGCTTCCGCCGTGATCTCTACCATCGTCGCTTAGCGGCGTGCTCTGGCGACGATCAGCCTCCCTCGCGCCGCCGCGCGATCAGCCGCCGGCGGGTGGCGGTGTCGGCTTGCAGGCGTGGCGCGAACTTTCTGTAAAGAAGCGACTTTTCGATATCGGTAATCGTGCAGTAAGCGAGTGCTCTGAAAAGGCGATGCTCTTCCGCGGCCTCACCGAGCCGCGTCTTCATGGCGTCGGGATACCACGTGGCGCATTCGAGATCGCGGTTTGGAAAGCCGCCGATGACCTCTTCATTGGCGGCGAGATCGGGAAGGACATCGTCCAGAAATTTCGTCATATCTGCCCGACTGTATTCGGCGTCCGCATAGCGGTCAGGAATAGCCTGACGCGCCACGGCCTCGGTCGGCCACAGATCCAGACACCAGGCACCGTTGCGCTTGAGCGGCAGCAACTCATCCCGCCACCAAGCGATGACAGCCCCGGCGCCGGACGCGATATGGTGGATCAGATAGTCGAAACGGCGCTCGTGATCCGGCTCCTCCAGCATCAGCAAGGCTGCTTGCGGAGAGAACGCATCATCCTCCGCCGGACAATCAGGCGGCATCGTCGCCCGCGGCTTCGGCCCGGCTTTTGCCCGAGACTTCCTGCGCGAGCGCCGCGGCCATGAAGGCATCGAGATCGCCGTCCAGCACGCCCTGAGTATTCGAGGTCTCAACGCTCGTCCGCAGGTCCTTCACCATCTGGTAGGGCTGCAGGACGTAGGACCGGATCTGGTTGCCCCAGCCGATCTCGCCCTTGGCGTCATGTGCGTCCTGGATGGCCTGCGTCTTCTTCTTCATCTCCAGCTCATAAAGCTTGGAGCGGAGCGCATTCATCGCAATGTCGCGGTTCTGGTGCTGCGATTTCTCAGAGCTCGTCACCACGATGCCGGTGGGGTGGTGGGTGATGCGCACGGCCGAGTCGGTCGTGTTCACATGCTGCCCGCCTGCGCCGGAAGAGCGATAGGTGTCGATCCGGATATCCTTGGCCTGGATGTCGATCTCGATGCTGTCATCGACGACGGGGTAGACGAAGACGCTCGCGAAAGAGGTCTGGCGCCGCGCCTGGTTGTCGAAGGGCGAGATCCGCACCAGCCGGTGAACGCCGCTTTCGGTCTTCAGCCAGCCATGCGCCTTCTCGCCCTTGATCTGGTAGGTCGCCGATTTGATTCCGGCTTCCTCGCCCGCGCTTTCCGACTGCAGCTCAACCTTGAAGCCGCGCCGTTCGGCCCAGCGGATATACATCCGCGCCAGCATCTGGGCCCAGTCGCAGGCCTCAACGCCGCCCGCGCCGGCATTGATCTCGAGAAAGGTGTCGGCGCCGTCCATCTCGTCGGACAGCAGCGCGTCGATCTCGCGCGCGCCAGCCTCGCCCTTCAGGCTCGCCAGCGCCGCCTCCGCCTCGGCGACGACCTCGCCGTCCTCCTCCATCTCGCCCAGTTCGATCAGGTCAACATTGTCCTGCAGCGCCTGGGCCAGGCCTTTGTAGCCCTCGATCCCGTCCTGAAGCTGCTGTCGCTCGCGCATCAGTTTCTGCGCCTTGGCCGGATCGTTCCAAAGCTCGGGATCCTCGGCGAAGGCGTTGTATTCCTCCAACCGCGCCTCGGCCGTGTCCCAGTCAAGGCGCTGGCGCAGCAGGTCGAGCGATTTCTCGATCTCGGCGACGAGGCTCTGGGTTTCGGCACGCATCTGGTCGGTCTCCGGGGCAGCTTCCGGGTGGTTGAGGACACGCAGAGATACCCGTGCCGCCCCAACAGGTAAAGCGAGAGGCCAAAGCGCTTGACCCCGGTGGCGCGAGCGCCGACCCCTGTACGGGCTGACAGCATGCCGTTGGAGGGGACGATGAGCGATGACGCGCTGAGATCACGGATCGTGAGCCATGAGGAGATCGCCGAAGCCGTGCTGATCCCGGCGATGCATGTCCTCGCCATCGACTGCGCGGTCGAGGATGCCGAGATCCAGCAGCTCAAGAACCTCTGCGACATGAGCCCGATCTACAAGACGTTGGACCCGGCGGAGCGCGACCGGGTGATTGCGCGTATCAGCGCGGATATGGCGGAGGATCCTGCGGCACAGGTCACCAAGGTCGCGCGCCTTCTGCCGGTTGAATTGCGCGAGACAGCCTATGCCTTCGCGGCGCGGGTCGCTGCCGCGGATGGTGGCGTCAGCGAGGTCGAGATGCAGATGCTGACCGATCTCGCCAGCCAATTGGGCCTCGAACCCGCCCGGGTGAACCACATCTTCGAGGTGGTCGAGATCCTGCAGCGGCCCCTACCGCCAGCATGATGCCGGTCTCCGTATCAGCACTAACGGACTGTGGACCACGGCGCCGCGGCATAGTCGGCTTTGGTTGCAGCGATGGGGGCTGAACCAAAGCGCTATACCGCGCAGTGCCATTGCGGCGGTGTCCGGATCAGCTTTCCGGTCCTGCGCGGGGACAGCATGCGCCGCTGCGATTGCTCGATGTGCCGGCGCAAGGCCGCGATCATGGTGACCGTGCTTGAGGACGAACTGTCGGTGGACCACGCCGAGACGCTCAGCCTCTACCAGTTCGGGACCAACACCGCCGAGCATTACTTCTGCGGCCGCTGCGGGATCTACACCCACCATCGGCGCCGGTCGAACCCGCGTGAATTCGGGGTGAACTACGGCTGTATCGACGGCGTGCCCCCACGGCGTGAGGTTGGATGGGTGGATGGCATCAACCACCCATCTGATGCTGCGGACGCCGCGCCGAGCAGCGATTGACGGATCGACCCGGGGCGCCGTAGCTCACGCCATGGGCCGGCCCGAGATCCTCTTTTCACTCTTTGCAGGCGTCGACGGCCTGAAGGGCGTCGGCCCGTCGGCGGCGAAGGCGCTGGCCCGGCTCGGCATCGCCACGCGGCGCGACTTGCTCTTCCATCTGCCGACCGGCACGATCGACCGCCGACCCGTCGCCACGCTGGAAGGCGTCGAGCCGGGGCAGGTGGTGACCTTCGAGGCGGCGGTGATGGGCCATACCTCGCCGCGGCGGCGGGGCGCGCCCTACCGGGTGACCGTGGAAGGCGCGGGCGCGGTGCTCGACGTGCTGTTCTTCCGCGCGGTCGGGGACTGGTTGACGCGCCTCTTGCCGGAAGGAGAGCTGCGCGTCATCTCGGGCAAGATCGACCGCTACAACGACCGTTGGCAGATCGCCCATCCCGAGATCTATGACCCGGGCGAGGACGGTGCTGGGCCCCCCGATTTCGAGCCGGTCTACCCTTTGGCAGAGGGCCTTACACAGCGGCAGATGGCCAAGCTGGCGGGCCAGGTGCTGGACGCGTTGCCCATGCTGCCAGACTGGCATGATCCCGCACTGGCCAAGCGCGAGGGGTGGCCCGACTGGCCGACGGCCTTGGCACGGCTCCACCGGCCGCAACCGCCCGAGATGACGGGCGAGAGCGACGTGGGCGAGAGCGCTATGGGCGAGGGCGATGCTGCAGCGATGACCCTCGCCCGCCGGCGCCTCGCCTATGACGAGCTTCTTTCCCATCAGCTGGCGCTGGCCCTCAGCCGGCAATCCATGCGCAAGCGCCGCGGACGCCAGACCATCGAAGAGCTGCCACTCGTCGCCAAGGCCGCCGCAGCCTTCCCATTTCCCCCAACCGGGGCGCAGCGCCGGGCGCTGGACGAGATCCGCGCTGATATGGGCCATGACGACCGCATGATGCGCCTGCTGCAAGGCGATGTGGGCGCGGGCAAGACCTGGGTCGCGACCATGGCGCTGATGATCGCCGTCTCGGCCGGAGGGCAGGGGGTCATGATGGCCCCGACCGAGATCCTCGCCCGACAGCACGGGCGCGGCCTCGCCGCAGCCGCTGAGGCGGCGGGGGTGGAACTCGTCGTGTTGACCGGGCGCGACAGCGGGGCCGAGCGGCGCGACAAGCTCGAGGCCATCGCCAGCGGCCGGGCAGGGATCATCGTCGGCACCCATGCGCTGTTCTCGGGCGATGTCGCCTATGCCGATCTGCGTCTCGCCGTGGTCGATGAGCAGCACCGCTTCGGCGTGCGCCAGCGCATGGAGCTGACCGCCAAGGCGCCGGCGGGCTGCGACCTGCTGCTGATGACCGCCACGCCCATCCCGCGCACCCTGGCGCTCGCGGGATATGGCGATCTCGACATCTCGGTCCTCGACGAGAAGCCCCCGGGGCGGCAGCCGGTGGAGACGCGCACGGTGCCGTCCGACCGGCTGGAGGCGGTGATCGAACGGCTGCGTGTCAGGATCGACGATGGGGGTCGGGCCTACTGGGTCTGTCCGCTGGTCGAGGAGAACCCCGAGACCGAAGGTGTGGCCGCCGCCGAGCGTGCGGCGACGCTGGCCGAGGCGCTCGGCGCGCACCGCGTGGCGCTCGTTCACGGCCAGATGCCGGCCGAGGCGCGCGACCGGGCGATGGCGGATTTCAAGGCCGGCCGGGCGCAGGTACTGGTCGCCACCACGGTGATCGAGGTCGGTGTCGACGTGCCTGAAGCCACCATCATGGTGATCGAGCAGGCCGAGCGGTTCGGCCTTGCCCAGCTGCATCAGCTCCGCGGGCGCGTGGGTCGGGGCAGCGGTGCCTCGTTTTGCCTGCTCGTCTACGATCCGCCGCTTGGCGAGACGGCGGCATCACGCCTGCAGATTCTGCGCGACAGCGAGGACGGTTTCGCCATCGCCGAACGCGATCTGGAGCTTCGCGGCGCCGGTGATCTGATGGGCACGGCCCAATCCGGTCTCCCGCGGTTCCGCCTTGCCGATCTTGAACGCGACCAGGCCCTGATGGCGATCGCCCATGACGACGCCCGACGGATCATGGCGACCGATCCAGCGCTGGAAGGTCCGCGGGGCAGGGCGCTCAGAACCCTTCTCTACCTGATGGAACGGGACGCCTCGGTTCGTCTGCTGCGTGCTGGCTGATAGCCCAGAATCTTGGAATGTTCCGCTGTGGCGGCGATGTTCCAAATATGTTCTTGCGACTCAGCGGAATTTATGGTGAACATATCCTCAACAAAGCGATGATATTTTGTGATGGAGAGACCCATGACCACTGTTCGTCAGGCACGCCGTTTTCTCTCGAACGCCCCGGTCGAGGCGCTGTCCGATGCCGCAGGTCTTGCGAGCATCTGTGTGATGATTTTCATCGGCTTCGCTATTCCGACGCTGTTCTGAAGCAATTGATGCGTCTGTTATCGCCCGGCGCGTATTTGCCGGGCACCCTTCTGCCCGTGCCCTGACGCGACCGGTTCCAACGGGTCATTCGGCCCCAGGCCTCTCCCCCGAGCCACGAATTTCGGTAGCGTCACTGCACAAACTCAGGGCCCCGCAAGGGGCCCTTTTTTCGTTTGATGAACCCCGCAGAGAAGAACACTCGGACAATGCATCCGGGCGTTCATCAAGCATGCGCCGAAAAAGCGCTCAGACAGCCGCGTTGGCGGCGCGCCACTCGAAAAGATCGGCGCGCGAACGCTGCTTGGCACTGCCGGAGCCCGCATCGCGGTAGCTGGCCTCATCGTCGCCGCCGCGTTCCACTGCCTCAGCCCAGTCGAGCGCGGTGATCCGCGCATCCTCCGAGACGCCGTGCAGTGTCTCGCCAAGTCCGGTTCTAAGCCGGGCAACGAGGGCCATCGCCGCGTCCAGCCGATGTCCCGCAATAGGCCGACCCGCGAGGGCACGATCGAAGGCGTGGATCTTCGCCTCAGCCGCCGCGCGAAACTCCAGCACCGCGTCCTGCTTGGCCGCGGTCATCGCGTGGCGCGCGGCGGCGTAGTAGCTGCGCGCCACCTCGTTCGATTGGGTGTTCCGCCGCAGCTCATAGAGCGACCCGGCAAAGCCGTCGCTCTTGCGCCCGAGGGTGGAGGGTACCGAGACCATGCCGCGGTAGAGATCGATGCTGATCGGCTCCATGCCAAGACCGGCGGGATTGACCACGAGCATGTCGAAATCGCCGGAGAGATCGAGGAACTCGAAGGCGCCGAGCGTGCGGCAGAACTCGAGCGCGGTGCCAAACACCTTGATCTCGCTCTTCTCGATCTCGCGCGAGGGCAGGTCTTCCTCGGCACGCTCGATCGGGCCGGCGACATCGGCAAAGAACAGCGTTGTCTTCTCACGATCATCCAGCGCCCGGCGGGCCACGGCCCGCAAAGCATGGGGTACCGTCAAGAAATGCTGCTGCCGGCTTTCAGACCATGGCGCCATCGGGTCGTCGAGCCGCATGCGCTGAGAGACGGTAACCGTCGGGAAACCGCCACCACGGACAGCCGCCATGTGGCGGGACAGTTTGATGTCAAAATCGGTGAACACGTTCCGCTCGATGACGTTCGACACGACACAGGGCCGGTTGTCGATCACCTCCTTGAAGCGGACGTCCATAAGGGGAATGCGTTCAACACTTGGCTGAACGATCATCTCGAACAAAGTCAAATCGCGCATAACACGCCTCACACAACACCCCGGCAGAACGCGCCGGTCTTCCACACCCAGGGTTGAGTATGGCGGCTTTGGCGGGAATGTGAAGGAAATTGGATCGGCTCCCGGATCGGGACATCGAGCTTTAATGTTCAGAACCAATATTATGTTCGAAAAGTCATTGAGCCGCGATCGTTGTCCGGCTGATCACCCGAACATCCTCTGGAAACACTTTGCGGAACTGGAAGAATTCCTTCTCCGTCAGCTCGGCGGTGACCGACACGCCCTCGGCGTCATCCCTGCGCGACAGCACATCGGCATGGCTGTAGAGCCAACTGACCGCAGCCCCCGCCGCGTGGTCAAAGGCGAGATCGAGACGGAGGCGTTTCGGAATTAGACGCTCTTCGACCAATGCCATGAGCGACTCGCATCCCTCACCGGTTGCAGCCGACAGGCTCACGACATCGCGCGACAGGCTTTCCGGGCCCGCAAGGCGCCGGGCATCCGCATCCAGCAGATCGATTTTGTTATGGACCTCAAGCATCGCCTGACGCGCCTCGGCATCGATGCCAAGTTCGGCCAGGACCTTGTGGACATCGCGGGCCTGGCTCGCTGTCTCAGGATGCGAAATGTCGCGGACATGCACGACGAGATCCGCCTCTAAAACCTCTTCCAGCGTCGCACGGAACGCCGCGACCAGCTGTGTCGGCAGGTTTGAGATGAACCCCACGGTGTCGGACAGGATCGCGATGCGTCCCGAGGGAAGCGACACACGGCGCATCGTGGGATCGAGCGTGGCGAAGAGCATGTCTTCCGACAGAACGGTGGCCGAGGTGAGCCGGTTGAAGAGCGTCGACTTGCCGGCATTGGTATAGCCGACGAGCGCCACGACCGGGTTGGGCACCTTGCGCCGTTTCTTGCGGTGTTCAGCGCGCGTGCGCACCACACGTTCCAGTTGTCGGCGGATCCGCGTGATCTTCTCATCGATCATGCGCCGGTCGGCCTCGATCTGGGTCTCGCCGGGGCCACCCATGAAACCCACGCCGCCGCGCTGACGTTCCAGGTGTGTCCAGGAGCGGACCAGACGCGACTTTTGGTAGGTCAGATGGGCAAGCTCCACCTGCAGCACGCCCTCGCGGGTCTGCGCCCGTTCGCCGAAGATCTCGAGGATCAGCCCAGTACGGTCGAGAACCTTCAGCTTCCAGGCGCGTTCCAGATTGCGCTGCTGGACCGGGCTCAAGGTCCCGTCGAGGATCACGAGCTCAATCTCGGCCTCGTCAAAGCGCCGACCGAGTTCCTCGACCTTACCAGGTCCGATCAGGGTCGACGGGCTGGGTTTCGCGACGACGGCGATATCGGCATCGACCGGGATGAGGTCGATGGCATGCGTCAGGCTGACCGCCTCGGCCAGTGCCGCGTCGGGATCGGGCGCATCGGCTGCGCGCAGGTCGACATGCAACACGAAGGCGCGGGTCACGCGCCCCCTGCCCTTGCAACGTTGACGCGTATCGTGACGCGCAAGGCTGCAATCACTCGCTTTGTTCCTGATCGTACAGGCTGAACGGTTGTGCCGGCATCACAGTCGAAATCGCGTGCTTATAGACTAGCTGGCTTTGCCCATCCCGGCGCAAAAGAACACAGAAATTATCAAACCATGTAATAACGCCCTGAAGCTTAACACCATTCACAAGAAACACCGTGACTGGTATCTTCTGCTTGCGAATGTGATTGAGAAAGACGTCCTGCAGATTCTGTTTTGCTTCGTTGGCCATTGCTTGCCCATGTGTCGTTTTTGGTGGGCCGCAAGGCAGCCCACGGGTCTTTACGTCTCGCGCACCATGGTCATTAAATTACGCGGTTTCCAGCCTTTTCTCGCGTCGCGAGCATACCGGACCAAGCCTCGCGTCGCATTAGTGCGATCAATGCCAGTGTCTCTATGCGCCCTGCCACCATGCCGATGGCGAGGAACAGCTGCTGCGGCGCGGTCATCAGGGCGAAATTGTCATGCAGGGGCGCCACGGCGCCAAAGGCAGGCCCGGTATTGCTGACAGCCGCGATCGCCCCGATCAGGGATGTCTCGAACGGCAGGCCGGTCACGGCGAGTGCCAGGGCGACCGCAAAGACCGCCCCCACATAAAGCATGATGAACGCCCATGACAGGAAAGCGCCCGCCGTCACGACCGTGCCCCGGGCGCTGGCGACGCCGAGGCGGCGCTCGATGCCACGGCGAGGATTGATGGCCATGGGCTGAGCGAGCTGTCCGATCTCGTCGAGGCCATGGCGGATCAGAGCAGCCGCACGCACCAGCTTGATGCCACCTGCGGTTGTCGCGGCCCCGCCCCCGATCGCGGCGAGGCCGAGGAGGATCAAAGACGGGTTGTCCAGCCCGGCCCAGGTTCGCGCACCCTCCCACGAGGCGCTCTCATACCCGGTCGTGGTGAGAAAGCTCAGCGTCGTGAAGATCGCCCCCCAAAGCGCGGTCAGCGCCTCGATCTCGCTATCGTCATCCTGCCCCAGGGCTGCAAGCCAGTGGCGGAGGAACAGCGCGGCCGACGCGCCGAGGACGATCCAGGCCATCAGGCGCAATTCCGGGTCGGCGGTGAGCCGCACGCGCGCGCCGACCCGGCTGGCATTGCCGTAAAGACGTGCCGTCGCCGCGCAGATCATGCCCATGAGCGCGATCGCCTCGATGCCGAGATTGGGGGCCGAGGCAAGCCCCTCCGGCAAAGCGGTAATACCGGAGGTGGAGACTATGCCCAGCGCGTGGATCACGGTGTCCATGCTCACCCCGCCGACCATGCCGAACAGCATGATCAGCGCCCCGGTCAGCCCGCCATAGACTGGCAGGATCGTTCGGAACGCGCGGGCGACGCGGCTCTCGACCGGGGGCATCTGAGCGCCGAGCTCGACCAGCCTCACTTCGACACCGGCAGCCGTTCCGCTGCTCCCGGTCAACACCTCGAACCCGCCCATCCGCCTAGGCGCGAGAATCACATACGCCGCCATCAGCGTCATCAGCCCGCCAAGCCAGGCGACGATGGCGCGCCACAGATGGATGGAGATGTCGACGCGGTTGGGGTCGATATACACAGTCGATCCGGTCGTGGTCAGCGCCGCGATCATCTCGAACCAGGCACCGGTGACGCCGATGCGCGGTGTCAGGAAGATCACCGGTATCGCGGCAAAGGCAGGCAGGACGAGCCAGCCGATGAAAAGCGTCACCAGCTCGCTCTGCGCTTTGCCCTGCGGTTTGCGTGACGACAGCGCGACCCAGAAGATCGAGGCCGAGAACAGGCTGAAGAGCCCGCCATACATGAAGGCGCGCGCCACTTTCTCCTCTCCCATGCCAAGCGCGTGCAGCATGGGGATCGCCATTGCGATACCGAGGATCCCGAGCGCGGGGGCAAAGATCGGGGTGGACCGGTTGGGATCGGTTGGCCCGATACTCTCACGGGCCGGTCTGCGCGCCCTGCGGTCCGCCATGGTCAGAAGAAATCGATCGAGACGCGGAACATCTGCTCGACCTTTTGCAGCGCCGAGCGCGCGGCGAAGAGCACCAGTACGTCGCCGACGCCGATGATGGTATCGCCTGCGGGCATTCTGACCTCTTTGCCCGATCTGATGGCGCCAACGATCGCTTCGCGCGGCAGATCGATCTCGCGCAGTCGCTTGCCTGCCAGCGCCGAGGTCGACATCACCTGCGCCTCGATCACTTCGCCCGCACCGCCCGCGATCGAGTAGACCGCGCGGATCTTGCCGCGGCGAACATGGCGCAGGATCGAGCTGACGGTGGTGGCCCGCGGATCGATCAGCGCGTCGATCTGCATCGGCCGCACCAGTCGCTCGAAGCTTGGATCCTTGGCCAGCGCGATCGAGATCAGCGGCTTGGTCTGCTCGGCCATGGCGCAGGAGAGTAGGTTGGTGCGGTCGTCATCGGTCAGGGCCACGATGGCATCGGCGTCCTCGATACCGGCCTCATCGAGAAGCCCGGTATCCAGCGCATCGCCGTGCAGCACGACGGTGCGGTTGAGCTTCTCAGCCGCGCGTTCTGCCCGGTCGCGGTTGCGCTCGATCAGGATGGCGCGTTGACCCTGGCGCTCCTCGATCTCGCGGGCGACGCGCAGGCCCACATGACCCGCACCGACGATCAACAGGCGATTGGCCTCGCGATTGGTCTTGCCAAAGATTCCGAAAGCACGCTGCACGTCCTCACGCGTGGCGATGAAAAACACCTCGTCATGGGCGAACAGCTGATCCTCAGGGCTCGCCACAAACAGCTTGCCGTCCCGCTTGACTGCCAGAACCCGCGCATGCAGCGTGGAGAAGAGTTCGGTGAGCTGTCGCAGCGGCGTATTCGTTACCGGGCATTCGTCATCCAGCTTGATGCCGACGAAGTTCACCGCGCCATCGAGGAACGGCTCCACATCAAAGGCCGCGGTCGCGCCGAGGCGGCGCAGGGTCGCGCGTGCCACCTCGGTCTCGGGGCTGATGATCACATCGATGGGCAGGTGCTCACGGCGGAACAGGTCGGACCATTCGTCCTCGAGGTAATCCTCGGTCCGGATGCGGGCGATCTTGGTCGGCACCTGAAACACGCTGTGGGCGACCTGGCAGGCCACCATGTTGACCTCGTCCATCGAGGTTGCGGCGATCAGCATGTCGCAATCCTCGGCGCCCGCGCGTTTCAGAACGCTCGGATGCGAGGCAAAGCCCACGAACCCAGTGATGTCGAACATGTCCGACAGCCGCCTGACCAGCGCGGCATTGCTGTCGATCACGGTGACGGTATTGCCCTCGTCGGCGAGGTGGCGCGCAATCTGCGAACCCACCTGCCCTGCCCCGCAGACCACGACGCGCATGGAGCCTCCAGCCCGAACCCGGTCAAAACCGCCGGGCGGAGCGTAGACGTTGAACCGAGGCGGGCGAGCGGGTCAATCGTGCAGTGGCCGCCCGCCCCATGCTTATACCGCAGCGCAAAATCGTCAGCCAGCGCGCGCCTGACGCTCTTCGATGATCTCGCCCTCACTCTCCTCATCGGTGGCGGCGATGCGCACGCCACCGCGCGAGGTGGTCGAGACCCCGAGCATCTTCAGCTTTCGGTGCAGCGCCGAGCGTTCCATCCCGACAAAGGCGGCCGTGCGCGAGATGTTGCCGCCAAAGCGATTGATCTGCGCCACGAGATACTCGCGCTCGAACAGCTCGCGTGCTTCGCGCAGCGGCAGCGACGCGACGGTCGACAACAGATTGCCAAGCCCGGCCTCGTCGCTGTCACCGGTCGAGCCGGGCAGCTCGTCGGGTTGGATGACGCGGGCATCCGAGCCGAGGATCAACACCTGCTCCATCATATTCCGAAGCTGGCGCACATTGCCCGGCCAGGAGCGGGTCTGCAGCGCCGCCATGGCGGCATCCGACAGCACGCGGCGCAACAACCCCTGTTCGGCGGCAAAGCGATCCAGGAAGTAGTTGGCGAGATGCGGGATATCCTCGCGCCGCCGGTCAAGCGAGGGGACCTCGATCGGCATGACGTTCAGCCGGTGATAGAGATCCTCGCGGAAACGGCCGGCCTTGATCTCGGACATCAGATCGCGGTTGGTGGCCGAGATGACCCGGACATCGACCTTGACCGTCGCCGTGTCGCCGAGGCGCGCGAACGCCTGGTCGATCAGGACACGCAGGATCTTGGCCTGCGTCCCGTGTGGCATGTCACCGACCTCGTCGATGAACAGCGTCCCCTCGTGGGCGCGCTCAAAAAGACCGGTCTGAACGCTGCCATCCTCGCGGGTGCGGCCGAACAGGACCTCTTCCATGCGGTCGCTTTCGACCGAGGCGGCGTTGACGACGACAAAGGGCTTGTCGGCGCGGTCCGAATTGTCGTGGATATAGCGGGCCGCGACTTCCTTGCCCGAACCCGGGCCGCCGGAGAGCAGCACCCGGCTGCCGCCACGGGCGACGCGGTCGAGCTTGCCGCGCAGCGTCTGAAGCGCGTGGCCCTCACCGATCATCTGCCATTGCTGGGCCTCGGTCGTCTTCAGCTGGGCATTCTCACGCCGCAGGCGCGAGGCTTCGAGCGCGCGGCTTACCACGACCAGGAGCTGGTCCATGTTGAACGGCTTCTCGATGAAGTCGTATGCGCCCTGCTTCACCGCAGTGACCGCAAGCTCGATATTGCCATGTCCCGAGATGATGACGATCGGAATGCCGGGCCGGTCGCGCTTGACCGTCTTGAGGATTTCGATCCCGTCGAGACGCGAGCCCTGCAGCCAGATATCCAGGATCACAAGATCCGGTTCGGCCGTCTCGATCGCACGCAAGGCGCCATCGGCATCCTCGGCATCGCGGGTCTGGTGGCCCTCGTCCTGCAAGAGATCCGCGATCAGGTCGCGGATATCAGCCTCGTCGTCGACGATCAGAATGTCAGCCATGGTTCTACTGCCCTTCGCTTGTCATGGCGCGCTCTTCTGGCGCGTTCGGTGTTGGTGTGGAGGTCTCCCTCGGCGTTCTGTCGCCCATCTCCTGCGGCGCGCTGCGCGGCAGGCGGAGGGTCAGAAGCGCTCCGTCGAGCCCGTGGCGACCATCCGCATCGCCGAGCGACAGCGTGCCGCCGTGCTGCTCGACGATCTTGCGAACGATGGCGAGGCCAAGCCCCGTCCCCTTCGCGCGGGTCGTCATGTAAGGCTCTGTGAGGCGCTCACGGCCCTCGCGCGGCAGGCCAACGCCATTGTCGACGATCTCGACGCGGAAGCCTCGCGGCGCGGCGGCGATGCAGACATGGATGATGCCGCCCGGCGGCTCGGCCTCGCGCTCGCGCCGTCCTTCGATCGCATCGGTCGCATTCTGCAGGAGGTTGGTGAGCGCTTGGCCGATCAAGCCACGATCCGCCTTGACCGGCAAACGACCCTCGACACTGTCGACGCGATAGGTGATCCGCGCCCGGTCGTCCGGCCCACTCTCGGCACCGGCCTCCTGCAGCAGCACAGCCTCGCGCACCAGGTCGCCCAGATCTTCGCAGGTAAGCACCGGCTCGGGCATCTTGGCAAAGCGCGAGAAGGCATCGACCATCCGCCTGATCTGACCGGCCTGCCGGGTGATCACATCGAGCATGCGCTCCAGCTGCTGACCGTCGTCGCCAAGCCGCCCAACGAACTTGCGGCGCATGCGGTCGGCCGACAGCTGTATGGGCGTCAGCGGGTTCTTGATCTCATGGGCGATGCGGCGTGCGACATCGCCCCAGGCGGCCATGCGCTGCGCTTCGGCCAGCGCGGTGATGTCATCGAAGGTCAGCACCCACCCCTCGTCAGGCGCGGCGGGGTTCTTCAGCGCGATGCGGCACAGAAACTCCCGCTGCTGGCCGGCCACGCTGATCCGCACGTCGCCCCGCCCGATGCCGGTGGTGCCTTCCAGCGCCGCGTCGAACAACGGCCCGAATTCCGGCACAGCATCACCGAGTGCCCTGCCCTGAACCGATGTCCCATCGAGATCGAGCAACTGAAGCGTCGCGTCGTTGACCATGTCGACCACGCCCTCGCCGTTTAGCGCCATGACGCCCGCGCTGACCCCCGAAAGCACCGCCTCGGTCAGCCGGCGGCGACGCTCGGCCTCGCGACTTGCATCGACCAGGGCACCGCGCTGCGTCGAGAGCTGGCGCGCCATGGTGTTGAAGCTGCGGCTGAGGAAGCTGATCTCGTCGCCGCCGCGTTCCTCTTTGACGCGCACCGCCAGATCGCCCTCGCCGATGCGCTGCACGGCGCCCGCCAATCGCCCGACAGGACGCGCCAGACGTTCCGCAACCCAGAGACCCGCCATGGTGGAAGAGGCGATGACCAGCAGCGCAAAGCCCACATAGATCATCGCGAAGTCGCGCAGCAGCGTGCCGCGCTCACGCTCCAGCTGCTCATAGAGCTGGACGGTCTGCTCGGTCTCGTCGAGCAAACGCAGAACCTCGCCCTCAAGATCGCGCGAGACATAAAGGAATGCGTCAAAAAAATTGGTCAGATAGACGAGCGCGCGGATCTCGTTGTTACGCTCATCCCCGGTGATCACCACCTCGCCCGCCCGGGCCCGTGCCAGTTCCGGCTCGGTCGGCGCCTCAAAGCTGAAGAGATAGCTGAACTCGCCGCGCGCGACGATCTCCCGGTCGGAGTTGAAGACGAACGCCTCAGGCAGTTCCCGCAGCAGCGCCTGCTGGCGCACGAGATCGTTGAGCTGGCGCGAAGTCAGGCCACCCGGCCCACCGGCCTCTCGGTTGAGATCATTGGCCATCGCCAGCACGTCACCGCGTATGTTCTCCCGGTGCTCGCGCTCATAGGCGCGCGCCACGTCGAGGGCGTTGCCCACCACGCTGCCAACGCGATCCGAAAACCAGCTTTCGATGCCGAAATTCACGCTCAGCGTCGCGAAGGCCGCGACCAGGATGGCGGGGATCAACGCCACGGCTGCAAACATGCCGGCGAGACGCAGGTGCAGTTTCGAGCCGATCCGCCCGGCCTTTCGGGCCTGCAGCAATCCCACGATGCGCAGCACGATGACGGCCACGAACGCCACCAGATAGGCAGCGTCCACAAGCAGCATGGTCCGGAGGGCCTCGCCGCCCAACCCCTCGCGGTTCCCAAGAACCACGACCGTCGCGATCGCCAACAGTGGGCCGAGAATGATCAGGGGAACGAGGGTACGACGCTGGACCCAGCGCAGCAGGGCGCTTTCCCTGTACGCCGCGCGCGCCACCGGTCGAGCTACGGTTTCCGCCGTCGCGACCACGTTCACCTGCCCCCGTCCCAGGCTGTCTTTGCAGCCCATGATCCAGGCGCTGCGGCGCGCCTGTGATCAGTTGGTCACATGCCGAGGCGCGCAGCCGGATGATTGTTGCGCGCTTACATCAGTTTTTTGCCCCGCGTGACCGGAATGTCAAGCTCACGGATTTTCTTGCGCAAGGTGTTCCGGTTGATGCCGAGCAGATCAGCGGCTCGCAGTTGATTGCCGCGGGTCGCGGCCATGGTGAGCGCGATGAGCGGCATCTCCACCTCGCGGATCACACGGTCATAGAGCCCGTCTGGCGGCAGCCCCTCGCCGTGCAGCTGGAAATAGCGGCGCAGGTGCAGTTCGACCGCGGCGCCGAGCGTGCGGCCGCTTTCACCGGGATCGACATCGGCCGGCGGCCCGTCGCGGCTTTTAAGCTCGGTCTCCACCACCTCGGCCGCAACGACGTCGTCAGGGCAGAGCACTGCGATGCGGCGCACCACGTTCTCCAGCTCACGCACGTTGCCGGGCCAGCGATAGCTCTTGAGCGCTTCGAGAGCATCCGCGTGGAAGCTCTTGGATGGCAGTCCTTCCTTCTCGGCGCGGGCGAGGAAGTGACGGGCCAGATCGGGGATGTCATCGATGCGATCGCGGAGCGCCGGGAGCCGGATCGGCACGACATTGATGCGATAGTAGAGGTCTTCCCGGAAACGCCCTTCGGCGATGAGGTTTCTCAGGTCCTGATGGGTCGCCGCGACAATCCTCACATCGGCGCGGCGCGGCACGCGGCCGCCGACGCTCGTGTACTCGCCCTCCTGCAGAACGCGCAGCAACCGGGTTTGCGCCTCGTGCGGCATGTCCCCGATCTCGTCGAGGAACAGCGTTCCGCCCTGCGCCTGCTCGAAGCGGCCGGCCATGCGCTCGGTGGCCCCGGTGAAGGCCCCTTTTTCGTGACCGAAAAGTTCGCTCTCGATCAGTTCGCGGGGGATCGCGGCCATGTTGATCGCAACGAAGGGACCGCGCGCACGCTTGCCAAAGTTATGTAGCGCACGGGCGACGAGTTCCTTACCCGTCCCGCTTTCGCCGGTCACCATGACGCTGAGATCGGTGTGCATGAGCCGCGCCATCACGCGATAGACGTCCTGCATCGCGGTCGAGCGGCCGATCATGGGCAGATTCTGCTCGGTCGCCTCGGCGATCTCGGTCGTCTCGCGCGCCATGCGATCGCCAAGGCCCTTTTCGACGACCTGCAGCAGCTCTTTCAGATCGAAGGGCTTGGGCAGGTATTCGTAGGCCCCGACCTCGGTCGCGCGGATCGCGGTCAGCACCGTGTTCTGCGCGCTCATCACGATGACCGGCAGTTCCGGCCGGCGTTTGCGGATCGCGGGCAGCAGGTCGAGCGCATCGCCATCGGGCATATGCACATCGGTCACCACGATGTTCCCCTCGCCCTCCTCCACCATGCGCCAGAGCGCTGTCGACGATCCGGTCGCGCGCACCCGGCAGCCGATCCG
This sequence comes from Pseudomonadota bacterium, assembly GCA_039027855.1. Taxonomy (GTDB): domain Bacteria; phylum Pseudomonadota; class Alphaproteobacteria; order Rhodobacterales; family Rhodobacteraceae; genus Thermohalobaculum. Next base: position 162,768 of record JBCCJI010000005.1, read on the forward strand.
GGCCAAGGCCTGGCTCAGCACCGTACGGATTGCGCGGTCGTCATCGGCCAGCAGCACCGTTCGCCCGTGCTCGCCCATCGTCGTCATCCCTCTGCGCTCTCTGTCCGGGGCCTGTTCGGGGCCAGATCGGTGACCTCGAAACCGGCGAGTTCCTGCGCGGTCGCGATGGGCAGACGCAGCCGCATGCGCGTCCAGCCCGGCTCGCTCTCGCAGGCGATGGTGCCGCCATGGTCGGCGACCACTTTCGAGACGTATGCAAGCCCGAGGCCAGAGCCCGTGCTCTTGGAGGTCACGAAAGGCTCGAACAGATGATCGGCCAGGTTCTCGGGCACCCCGCGGCCGTTATCGGCGATGGTGACCTGCAGCGGCAGCGATGCGCGCTTGCCCGTGGCCGTCATGACCTTGACGCCCGAGCGGTAGGCCGTGCGCACCGTGATGAGGCCACCGACCTCGGGCGTTGCTTCTGCCGCATTCTTAAGCAGGTTGAGCATCACCTGGATTAGCTGATCGGCATCGCCCATGACCGGCGGCAAGGAAGGATCGTATTCCTCGATAAAGCGCAGGTGCCGGCCAAAGCCCGCCTTGGCCGATGTCACCGCACGGTCCAGCACGTCGTGGATATTAACCGGGCGCGATGTGCTGAGCCCGTGGATCCCGAAACTCTCGACCCGTTCCAGCAGTGCCGAAATCCGGTCGGTCTCGGCCCTGATGAGATCGGTCAATTCTCGGTCCCGGTCGCCCAGCGTCATCTGCAACAGCTGTGCGGCGCCAGAGATCCCGGCGAGCGGGTTCTTGACCTCGTGGGCGAGCATGGCCGCCATCCCCGTCATCGAGCGGGCGGCATCGCGGTGGCTGAGCGAGCGGTCCATACTCTCGGCGATGGCGCGGGGGTGAATGACGAGGATCGCGCGGCCATCGACATCGTCCGGCAGAGGCGCGCAATGCAGGTCCACAAGACGCGTCGGCTGCTCTGGCAGCGTGAACTCCACCTCGTAATCCGCCATGGAACTGACGCGGCGCACGGCCTCGCCGATCAGTCCCGCGGCGCGGCTTGTCTTGCCGACAAGCTCCACCATCGACTGTCCGACCAGCTGGCGCTCCGAGGTGGCCAGAAACGCCTCCGCCGCCGCGTTGACCGCGTTGATGACGCCGGCGCTGTCGAGTACAACAGAGGGGTTGGGAAGCGCGTTCCAAAGCTGCGTCTCGGTCGGGATCCGGTTCATGCCGCCACCTTTGCGAGGCCCTGCCCGCCGTCTGTCTCATCAAGCCAGCTGTGGAGCGCCGCTTCCACCGCTTGGGTATTTTCGGCGCGCACCAAGCGTTTACGGAGGGTGCTGCCACCTGGCAGTGCTTCCGCGTACCAACCGAGATGCTTGCGCGCCGTCCTGAGGCCGAGCGCCTCGCCGTAATGCTCAAGCTGCGCCGCATGGTGGGAAAGGATCAGCTCGACCAGCGCCGCGCCGGAAGGCGCTGGCGGCACGGCGCGGCTCTCCAGCGCCGCCATGACCTGTGAGGGCAGCCAAGGCAGCCCCCGTGCGCCACGCCCGATCATCACCGCCGCGGCACCGGATGCCGACAGGGCGGATCGGGCACTTGCCGCATCAGTGATATCGCCGTTGGCGATCACCGGCACGTCGACCGCATCCACCACGGCACCGATCGCCTTCCAATCGGCGTGGCCTTTGTAGAAGTCGCACCGCGTGCGCCCGTGGATCGTAATCGCCTGCACCCCGGCGGCTGCTGCGCGCCGTGCGATGGCCGGGGCTGTCATGACCGCGCGGTCCCAGCCGAGGCGCATCTTCAGCGTGACCGGGACATCGACCGCGGCGACGACCGCTTCGATCAGCGACAGGGCGTGGTCGGGATCGCGCATCAACGCCGAGCCCGAAAGACCGTTGGTCACCTTCTTGGCCGGGCAGCCCATGTTGATGTCGACGATGCGCGCGCCCTGCCCCGCCACGAGTTTCGCGGCCTCCGCCATCCAGTACGCTTCGCGCCCGGCGATCTGAACGGCGGTCAGCCCGTCATCGGCATCGAGCTCGGCCTTGGCACGCACGCTGGCCATGCCACCGAGCATTTCGCGACTTGCAACCATTTCCGAGACCACGAGGCCGATGCCGAATTTCCGCACCAGACGGCGAAACGGCCGGTCCGTGATGCCAGCCATCGGTGCAAGGATCACCGATCCAGTGACGCCCAAAGCGCCAAGTGCCGTCATGGTGCCTATTCCCTATGCAACCGATACGTGAATACGCCCTGCGCTTGTGTCGTGCAAGGCCCGACCATAGAACCGTCGCGCTCGGATCGGCAGGTCGCGGGCGCTCAGCCCGATCCCGCCCCGCAACAGGACAGCCCAGCCGGATGTGCACGCCTCTCCCTCGCCGTGGCGACCGTCAATCCCCCGCGCTTCGGCCGGCGGGGAGTTTCGCATGAGCGTCGCCGCCGTCATCGTCGCGGCGGGCCGGGGGACGCGGCTCGGCGGGCCGGTCGCCAAGCAATACCGGCTTTTGGCGGGGCGCTCGGTGCTGGCGCATACGATCGAGCAGGCGTTGGGCTGCGCGGCTGTCGATCATGTGATCGTCGCGATCGGCGCGGAAGATGGCCCGGCCTACGCGGCGGCTGTGGCCGAGATCGCCGATGCGCGCCTGATGGCGCCGGCCTTGGGTGGCGCCACGCGGGCGGACAGTGTGCGCGCGGCGCTGGAAGCGCTGGAGGATACCGCGCCGCAGACAGTCCTCGTCCACGACGCGGCGCGCCCCTTCGCGACCCCGGCGCTGTGGCAGAGGGTGATCGACGCGATTGATGACAATACGGGCGCAATCGCGGCCGAAGCGGTGGTCGATGCGCTCTGGCGCGAGGACGAGCAGGCCTGCGCCGAGACGCCCGTACCCCGCGCCGGCCTCTGGCGCGCACAAACACCGCAAGCCTTTCCCTTCGAAGCGCTGCTGGCTGCCCACCGGGGCGAGGCCGCGAGCGACAGCCCACCGGCGCTCGACGATGCCGAGGTCTTCCGTAGGGCGGGTCATGCGGTCCGACTGGTCGAGGGGCTTTCGGAGAACTTCAAGATCACCACGGCCGCCGATCTTGCCCGCGCCGAGCGGATGCTTACGCCATCGCCTGCGGACAGATCCGCCCCGATCCCCGATGTCAGGACCGGTCATGGGTTTGACGTGCACCGCTTCGGACCGGGCGATCATGTCTGGCTTTGCGGGGTGAGGCTGCCCCACTCGGCACGGCTCATGGGGCATTCCGATGCCGATGTCGGGCTGCACGCGCTCGCCGATGCGCTCTACGGTGCGCTGGCCGAAGGCGACATCGGCACCCATTTTCCACCCTCCGACCCGCAGTGGAAGGGCGCCGAGAGCCACCAGTTCCTGAGCCATGCCGCCGGGCGCGTGCGGGCGCGCGGTGGGCGCATCGGAAATGTGGATGTGACACTCCTCTGTGAAGCACCCAAGATCGGGCCCCATGCACCGGCCATGCGCGCCCGCTTGGCCGAGATTTTGGGAATTGATGCCGGGCGGATCGGCCTCAAAGCCACCACCATGGAGCGGATGGGCTTTATCGGACGCGAGGAGGGCATGGGCTGCATCGCCAATGCGACCGTTATCCTGCCGGGTACGCCATGAGCATGCCCATCGGAACATCGACGCATGCCGGCATCGCCGAGATCATCGCGACGCTGGGTCCCCTCGGCGCGCTCGCCGGGGCGCCCGGCACCTACGCCTCGCTCGCGGCGATCCCGCTTTGCTGGGCGCTGCATGCGCTGGGCGGCGCGTGGCTGCTGCTGCCGGCAACGCTGCTGATCACAGCGGTCGGGTGGTGGGCGACAGGCGTGGTGCTCGCCGCGCGCGGCGCAGAGGGTGGCGCCGATGACAGCGATCCTTCCGATGTTGTGATCGACGAGGTGGCGGGCATGATGATCGCGCTCTGGCCGCTCTCGATCGGGCTCACCATGGTTGGGGCGCCGGCATCGGTTTGGCCCTGGCCCGGCGTGCTTTTCGGGTTTGTCATGTTTCGCGCGCTCGACATCCTGAAACCCCCGCCGGTCTCGACCGCCGAAAGACTACCGGGGGCAACGGGCGTGATGGCCGATGACCTGGTCGCCGGGACCATCACCGCCCTTCTCGCGACGTTTGCAGCAGGAGTTGCCCATGGCTGGTTCTGACGGCGCGGCGGCGGAGATCGGCAGTCGTATCGAGACGCTGGCGCGCGATCTCCTCGAGATCTGTCGCAAGTACCAGATCAAGCTGACGACGGCCGAAAGCTGCACTGGCGGCCTGATCGCCGCCTGCCTCACGGATATCCCCGGCTCCTCCGCGATGCTGGACCGGGGTTTCGTGACCTATTCGAACGAGGCGAAGACGGAACTTCTCGGCGTGCCAGCTGCGCTGATCGCCCAGCACGGCGCGGTGTCCGAGCCCGTAGCCCGGGCCATGGTGAAAGGCGCGCTGACACGCTCACGCGCCGATATCGCCGTCTCGGTCACGGGCGTCGCGGGTCCGGGTGGCAGCGATGCCAAGCCAGAGGGCCTGGTGCACTTCGCCTGGGCCAACGCCGAGGGCGATATCCGGCACGAGCGCATCAGTTTCGGCCCGATCGGCCGCGATAAAGTGCGCGCGGCGAGCGTTGAGTGCGCGATCGAGGGTTTGTGCGACATGGGCCAGCGGTCATGAGCGCCAAGACACCCGGCAAGGCGGCACCCGGCGCAAGCGCCAAAGAAAGCCGCCCCGCCAAAACCGCGCCCGCGTTGCCCGAAGACGACCTCGATGCGATGATCGCCGCTGCTTGGGCACGGCTGGTGCGCGGTGCCGCCGATAAAAGATCGGCCTTCAACATCGTCTCGCTCGGCACGCTTGGTGCGCAGGGATGGCCCGAGATCCGCTCGGTCGTCCTCCGCCGGGTCGATCAGGCGCAGCGCCGGGTGATCGTGCATACCGACCGACGCTCGACCAAGGCGGGCGAGATCGAGGCCGATGGCCGCGTGTCCCTGCTGTTCTGGGATCCGCGCGCACGGCTGCAGCTGCGCGTCTGGGGGCAGGCGCAGATCTTCACCGACGATCCGTTGGTCGACGAGGAATGGGGGCGGCTGACGGGACCCGGGCAGCGCATCTACCGCGTGCCGCTCACCCCAGGCCGCATGATCGAGAGCCCTGCACTCGGCGATGGTGTGATCGAGGGGGACGGGCGCGATGCCTTTGCCGTGGTGGCGGTGACGGTGATGCGCTTTGACTGGCTGCATCTGCGCTCCGGTGGCCATAGGCGTGCCCGCTTCGATCAGGCCGGCGATGGCTGGCAGGGGCGGTGGCTCGGGCCTTGAGCGCAAGGACCCGGGGGTACTGCGGACGCAGTACGGGGGCAGGTCAGTGCGGGGCGGCGGTGCTCGCGTCTTCGGGCGCGCCATAAACGGCGGCGGCGCGATCCTCGAACGCGCGGACGATGCGCTGCATGGCTTCGTTGAACACCAGCCCGATCACCGATTGCAGCGCGCGGCTCTTGAACTCGAAATCGACATAGAAATCGACCTCGGCCCGGCCCTCGGCGGCGCGGTCGTGAAACTCCCAGTGGTTGTTCAGATAGCGGAACGGCCCGTCCAGGTATTCGACATCGATCATCAACCGCTCCGGGTCCAGCGTGACCCGGCTGCCAAAGCGTTCGCGAAAGACCTTGAAGCTGATGACCAGATCCGCGTCAATCTGTTCTCGTCCATCGGGCAGCATCCGGCGCGAGCGGACGCGGCACGCGCTACACCACGGTAGGAACTTCGGGTACTGGTCGATGCCCGCCACGAGATCATAGAGCTGTTCTGCCGTGTAGGGCAGCACGCGCTTCTCGGCATGTGTGGGCATCATTCCCCCGCTTTTCGTTCCCTCTATCTAAGACCGGGAAATCTTCAAGCCGAGTGTCCGGGTGGCGAAGCGCCGCGCGGCATGCGGATCGCAGCGCCGCGGACGGTCGTGTCGCGCTCGGGTAGCAATTACGCCAGGCGCGCCTGCCGGGCGGCACGCAGCTGCGCAAAATCCTCGCCGGCATGATAGCTCGACCGCGTGAGCGGGGTGGCAGAGACCATCAGGAAGCCCTTCGCATAGGCGACCTTTTCATAGTCGGCGAACTCTTCCGGCGTGATGTAGTCAGCGACGGCATGGTGCTTGGGTGTTGGCTGCAAGTATTGCCCGATCGTGAGAAAATCGATGTCGGCTGCGCGCATGTCGTCCATCACCTGGTGGACCATCTGCCGGGTCTCGCCGAGGCCCACCATCAGCCCAGACTTCGTGAACATGGCCGGATCGAGCTCTTTGACCCGCTGGAGCAGCCTGAGTGAGTGGAAGTAACGCGCCCCCGGCCGCACGGTCGTGTAAAGCGCCGGCACCGTCTCCAGATTGTGGTTGAAGACGTCGGGTTGCGCGACGACCACCTCCTCAAGCGCGTCCTTGTCACAGCGCAGAAAATCCGGCGTCAGCACTTCGATCGTCGTGTCGGGATTGCGCCGCCTGACCGCCCTGATGGTCTGCGCAATATGGGCGGCACCGCCGTCCTTCAGGTCATCGCGATCCACCGAGGTGATGACCACATGGTTGAGCCCCAGCTTTTCGACGGCGTCCGCCACCCTCACCGGCTCGAACACATCCAGCGCATCTGGGCGCCCCGTGGCGACATTGCAAAAGGTGCAGCCCCGGGTGCAGATCTCACCCATGACCATCATGGTGGCGTGACCCTGTGCCCAGCACTCGCCGACATTGGGGCAGCCCGCTTCCTCGCACACGGTGACGAGCCGGTGCTCGCGGATGATCTCGTGCGTGTCCTTGTAACCCTGTGATGTCGGTGCCTTGACCCTGATCCACCCCGGCTTTTTCGGGCTGGCATTGGACGAGCGATGCGCCTTTTCGGGATGACGCTCTGCCCTGTTGCCGAGATCGCGCAGCTTGGGCGGGTTCACCCGCGGCTCAGCGAGGTCGGATTGGTTGTTTTTCATGGCCATCTCCAGTTCGAGACCCATCTAGCCATGTGGGAGGGTTTCGTCACGCGGCGTGCGACGTCATAGCAGCTTCGCAGTCTCGATACGAAAACTCTTTAGTTGAGTGTCAGCGCGGTCGCCGACGGCGCTGGACGGTCTGAACAAAGTGGGGAAACGCACCACCATGAAGATGGAAGTCGAAGAGCAGCTCGTCGAGACTGCCAAGAAAGTCGGCCGCGGCGCCAAGACCGCCAAGGCCAAGACCGCCGATACCTCGTGGATTGCCAAGGGCCATGCTGAGGCTGCGGCACACAACGCCAAGCGGATGCCGTTTGTCGGGGGCCGCCCCTTCATTTTCGGCGATGCCACGACCGTGGGCGAATCGAGCGCCGCGGTGAAGAAAGAACTCCAGACACTCCCAGCCAAGCTGGCCATCGCCGGCAGCCTGCTGGTAATCTGGGGCACCTTGGGCGCGATGCTCGTCGGCCTGATGATGCGCTGATCGAATTTGACCCGGCGGCGCGCCCATGCGGCGTGCCCCGGGCGCCAACTAGGTCGCCACCGGCTCGGTCTAATGGGCCGCCACCAGAGCAGCGACCGTCCCGCCACGTGGATCGTCGGCGCTTGACCCCCCTGCTGCAGCTTTCTATCCCGCCAGCATGATTGAACCCGTTCACGTCGTCGGCGGTGGCATGGCTGGCAGCGAAGCTGCCTGGGCCCTGGCCCACGCCGGTGTGCCGGTGGTGCTGCATGAGATGCGCCCTGCGGTTCGAACCCACGCACATCAGACCGATGGGCTGGCAGAGCTCGTCTGCTCTAATTCCTTCCGTTCCGACGATCACGAGACCAATGCCGTCGGTCTCTTGCATCACGAGATGCGCGCCGCGGGCTCGATCATGATGGCTGCCGCCGCCGATGCCTCGGTGCCCGCCGGAGGCGCACTGGCCGTCGACCGCGACCTGTTCTCACGCGCTGTGACCGAGCGTCTCTCTGCACATCCCCTCGTCACGATCGAGCGTGGCGAGATCGCAGGCCTACCGCCCGAGGCGTGGAGCAGCGTGATCATCGCGACCGGGCCGCTGACCTCGACGGCGCTGGCGGGGGCGATCGGCCAGCTGACGGGTGAAGAGAGCCTGGCCTTCTTCGATGCCATCGCGCCCATCGTCCATGCCGACAGCGTCGATCTGTCGAAGGCGTGGTTCCAGTCGCGCTATGACAAGGGAGAGAGCGAGGACGAGCGCACCGCCTATCTCAACTGCCCCATGGATCGCGATCAGTACGAGCGCTTCATCGACGCGTTGATTGCCGCGCCAAAGACCGAATTCAAGGATTGGGAGCGCGACACGCCGTATTTCGAGGGCTGCCTGCCCGTCGAGGTCATGGCAGAGCGCGGGCGCGAGACCCTGCGCCACGGACCGCTCAAGCCGGTCGGGCTGACCAACCCCCACCAGCCGGCGATCAAGGCGCATGCCGTCGTGCAGCTCCGCCGTGAGAACCGGCTTGGCACGCTGTTGAACCTCGTCGGCTTCCAGACCAAGATGACCTACGGCGCCCAGGCGGATGTTCTGCGCTTGATCCCGGGGCTGGAACAGGCGCGCTTTGCCAGGCTCGGTGGCATCCATCGCAACACCTTTCTGAACAGCCCGCGCCTACTGGACGGGGCCATGCGCCTTAAAGCGATGCCGCGCCTGCGTTTTGCGGGACAGATCACCGGGGTTGAGGGTTATGTCGAGTCGGGCGCCATGGGTATCCTGGCCGGGCGGTTCGCCGCTGCAGAGCGGCTTGGCCGATCTCTGCCCCCTCCCCCAATCGACACGGCGATGGGTGCCTTGCTGGCCCACATCACCGGCGGGGCGGATGCCACAACCTTCCAGCCGATGAACGTCAATTTCGGCTTGTTTCCCCCGCTCGAGGCCGCGCGCAAGGGGCGGAGGGGCAAGCGCGACCGCGCACGGGCCTATACGGAGCGCGCGAAAGCTTCTTTCGCTCAATGGCTTCGCGACGCAGTTTTTGGCATGGCGCCGGCCGCCTGAACGATAGTTCACGTGCAAATCGTCGTGCAGACGGATGATTTCGACTGACAACCCCGTGAGCTTCGATCAAATGCGACATCTGAGAGTCGTTTTCTGCACGTGGGAATAGAGTGATGGCCGAAGCATCGGACCGTCTCAAGGACGTCTACCAGATCAAGGGCGCCGAGAGCGCGCGGGACTTCTACGACGGATGGGCGAGGGACTATGACGCGGAGATGGCGCGTCAGCGGTTCGTCACACCGCGTCGCTGCGCCGAAGCGCTGAAGCAATGCGCCGGCAGCGTCGAGGGCGCGGTGGTCGATCTGGGCTGCGGCACGGGGCTCGCCGGTATCGCCCTTGCCGAGGCCGGGTTCCACATGATCGACGGGTATGACCTTTCCCAGGGCATGTTGGCCAAGGCGCGTGCCAAGGGGGTCTATCGTGACCTCCGCCAGATCGATCTCTCGCAGCCCATCGATCTGTCCCCGGGCACCTACGATCACGCCGTCGCCGTCGGTGTGCTGAGCCCGGACCTGATGCCTGTCACGGTGATCGACCAGATCCTGCAGGTGCTGAACCCCGCCGGGGTCTTCGTGTTCTCGGTCAACGAACACCATGCCGCCGACGGCATGATTGACGGCAGGGTGATGGAGCTGACGGACTGCGGCTATGCCGAGTTGATGCTGCGCGAAATGGGCGAGCATCTGCCCGGGATCGAACTGAAGAGCACCGTCTACGCCATGCGCCGCCGCTAAGCCGGACACTGCTGCCGCGAGACCGCCACGAAGGCGCGCTAGCCCTGCACACGCAGATCGAAGAAAGCGGAGGCTTTCATGCGCGCATTTCGTCTAGCCCTTGCGGCGTTTAGCGTTGCCATGTTTTCCGGGAATGGACCGGCCGAAGCTCAGGCAACTTCCGACGGCGTGAACCCCTGCGATTTCTCGGGCGCCGACGCGGCCTGTCAACTGACCGACGGCGTCTACCGCGCCTGGAAGCCCAAGGGCGAAGGGCCCTTTCCCGCCCTGGTCTATCTGTACGGTTCGCTTGGCGAGGCGGATCGGATCTACCGCTCCGAGGAGTTCCGGCTGGCCATCACGGGGGCTGGCTACGTCCTGATCGTTCCCGAGGCGCTGCCCGTCATCAACTATATCGGTGGTATCACCGGCACAGGCTGGGGCCATAGCAACCGCAAGGATGAGCATCCGCGAGATGACGTGGCGTTCCTGCGCCAAGTGCTGACCCATGCCGAACAGTTCTACCGCATCGACCGCAAGCGGGTGGTCTTTGCCGGTCAGTCGGATGGCGGCTTTATGATCTGGGACCTCGCCTGCCATTACCCAGATATGGCCGCGGGCTATGCGGTGCATGCCGGCAGCTATGGCGGCCCCCTGCCCCAACGCTGCGCGCGCCCGGTGCGTTTTGTGCAGGCCCATGGCCGGCGCGACACCGTCGTCCCGTTCGAGGCCGAGCGGGTGCGCGAGGGGCTTGGTGTGACGTCAGCCAATCCTGTCGAGGGTCTCAACGTCTTGGCCGCGACGGCCGGCTGTGCCCCGCGCGACACTGCCGAGATACGCAACATGCTGGATTTCAGACAGACGATCTGGCGTGATTGTGACCGTGGTGGCTCCATCGAGTACTGGGTGCATCGGGGCGGTCACAGCTTTCCGGGCACCTTCCTTCCGCTGGTGATCAGCTGGTTCGAACAGTTCGATACCGGGCCCGCTCCCGTGGGCCAAAGGGCCGTCCGCCGGGTCGGCGAGGGGAGCTTTGGTCAGCGGGCCCAGCAACCGAGCGCCACGCGGCTGCGGGCGGGCCAGCGCAGCGGCGGTCGCTTCCAGTCGGTGCCGAAGTAGCGGGAGAAGGGTCGCACCGCCCCTCTACAGGCGCCCGGTCACGACGGCATAAAGCAGTCGCACGGCACCGGGCTCTGCCGTGTTGGCCGCGGCGCGGACACCCTGGCGCTCAGCGAGAGAGATCGTTCGCCGGTCTCGGATCAGCGGCAGCAACGCGGGCATCGCCCGTCGACTTAGCATCGCGCGGCAATCCTTCAGGCGGTTGAGGACGGCGTTCGCTTCGGCGAGCAGGCTCTCGACCGCCAGTCGCGCCTCTCCCATAAGCTCGCCCCGTTGCAGGGCGGCAAGACCGTCACCATGGATCGCTGGAAGCAGAACGCGCCCGTCGCGCGCCGACTGCACGAGGTTGCGCAAGGTGAAGCCGGTGGCGGCGATCAACCCCAAATCGGCCACGGCGCTCTCTATGTTTTGCTCGCCCTCCCCCGTGGCCCCGATGTCGAGTGCAGCCAGGGCGAGCCGGTAGCGCGCGGCAAAGCGCTGATCCGCCCATCGGTGCCAGGCGGGCTGATCGGCAAAGCCTTCGATCTCAGTCAGCCGCGCCGCAACCATGTCCGTGGCGCGGTCGACATGGGGTCGTAAAGCGCCGGCCAGCATGGCTTGCAGGGGCGCTGCTACTTCATGGTGGCGTGTGTCGGCATCGTAGGCTGCACCGCTCCGCGCCGCCTCGATCCTGTCGCGCCAGAATTGCAGGCGCATCTGGGCCAGCAGCGGCCCCTCATCCCGGCCCGGTGCCTTGGCCGCGGCGCGCGACAATTCGATGTCAAAGGCTGCGAACGTCATGAGCCGTTCTCGCGCCGGCGGGGCGGCAAAGAGCGCTGCGCGGAAGCTGACCGGATCGGCCCGCTCAACCAATCGCGCCAGCGGGTCGAGCGGCGGCTCAGCCATGCGCGGGCCCGTCGCCACCCCCTTTGGTATAGCGCATCGCGGGCCTCAAGGCACCGTTTCAAGCGTGGACAGTCTGCCCACGTCAAAATCGCCGCCAAGCGACCATGTCGAGCCGTCGGGCCCATCCATCACCGCAACGCCGGCGGCCGTCAGGCCATCACGGATCGCGTCGGCGCGCGCGAAATCCCTCGCCTTACGCGCGGCCAGCCTTTCGTCGAGCAACGCCTCGATCCGGGCCGTTACAGCATCGCTCAGACCGGCGCGGGCCTCTTTCTCAACGGCTTCAGCGCTTTCAAGCGTTTCTAACCCGAGAAGCTGAAGCCCGGCGATAAAGCGGGCACTGGCCGTGCGATGCGCGCCGGCGGTCTCGGGGTCGAGCACGCGCTTTGCGTCGCGGTCCAGTGCCTGGATGGCCTCCCAGGTGTTCAGATCCTCGGCGAGTGCCTGAAGCACCTCATCCGGCATCACATCCGGCTGTGGATCATCGGCGAGCCGGTCGAGCGCACGACGCCATCGGTTGACGACACGTGTTGCCTCCTCGACGCGCTTCTCGGTCCAATCCAGCGGTTGGCGGTACTGGGTCGAGAGCAGGACGAAACGCATCACCGCGCCAGGAATGCCCCGGTCGCGCAGATCCTTCACGGTGATGAAGTTGCCGAGGGATTTCGACATCTTCTCGCCCTCGACCATCAGATAGCCGTTGTGGACCCAGATCTCGGCCATGTCCTCGCTACCGTTCGCGCAGCAGGACTGGGCACGCTCGTTCTCGTGATGTGGAAAGGCGAGATCGATGCCCCCGCCGTGGATCTGGAAGCTCTGACCGAGCAAGGCGCCCGCCATGGCCGAGCACTCGATATGCCATCCGGGACGACCCCGGCCCCACGGGCTGTCCCAGCCCGGCTGATCATCGCTCGAGGGTTTCCAGAGCACGAAATCCATCGCATCGCGTTTGTAGGGCGCCACCTCGACCCGAGCGCCGGCGATCATGTCGTCGGTCGAACGATGCGAAAGATCGCCATACCCCGCATAGGACGCCACGCTGAAAAGCACGTGCCCCTCAGCGGCATAGGCGTGCCCTTTATCGATCAATTGCTGGATCAGGCGGACCATATCGACCGGGTGCTTCGGGTTTGCCACGTAATCGGTGGCAAAGGGGCGGTGGTCGGGCGATTTGACCCCCAAGGCTGCCATGTCCTCAAGATACCAGGCGGTCGTCTCGGCGGTGATCGCGTCGATGGCGCGGCCGCGCTCCTTCGCGCGGGCGATGATCTTGTCCTCCACATCGGTGATGTTGCTGACATGGGTCACGTTCTCGGCGCCATGTACCGCCCGCAGCAGGCGCACAAGCACATCGAAGACCACGGCAGGGCGCGCATTGCCGATATGGGCGCGATCATAGACGGTCGGACCGCAAACATAGATGCCGACATGACCGCGGCTGTCGGGGCGTACGGGCTTCAGCGTCTTGGAGCGCGTGTCGCTCAGCATGATCTCGATCGGTCTGGCCATCCGGGCCTCCACCTGATGTTCCTTTGCGCGCACAGGTCACGAGCCTGGCGGCGCTGGTCTTGCAGAAATAGAGGGGGTGCGCCGCCTGACGATGTCAGCGGGACAGACAGCCTTCGACGATGCCGGTCGCGGTGCGCATGGTTTGCGCATGCCCGAGCAGACACGCCTTGGCAAGCGCAAATGCGCGGCAGGCCTTAGCGGCTGACATTCTCCGGTGTCGGCACACACTCAAGCAAGGGCAGGAGCGCGGCCATGTCCGGGCCCCGGTCAAGTCCGGTTAGCGCCTTGCGGAGCGGTTTGAACAGCGCCGCCCCCTTTCGCCCGCTGGCGGCTTTGACCGCGCCTGTCCAGGTGGCCCAGGTTGTCTCGTCCCAGGGACGCGCGGGCAGCGTCGCCAGCGCCTCGGCGACAAAGGCACGATCACTCTCGTCGATCAGCGGCGTGGTGCCAGCGCTGCAAAGGCGCACCCAATCGGCCGCATCCTCGAACTGCGCGAGATTGGGTGCCACCGCAGCCCAGAACGCCTTGGCCTTAGCCCCCGACAGGCCGAGCGCCGACAGCCGCGGGGCAGCGGCTTCGAACGGCAGGGCGCGCACCGTCTTTTCGGAATGCTGGCGCAGTTCCGCGTCGTCGATCCGTGTGTCAGCCCGGCCAAAGGCGGCGATATCAAAACCTTCCAGGATCTCCTGATGGCTCGTCGCGGGTTCCACCGGCAGCGAAGAGCCAAGCCGCGCCAGCATCGACACCACAGCCAGCGCTTCGACCCCACTGTCGCGCAGACTGCCGAGCGACAGGGCACCGGTTCTTTTGGAGAACGCCTCGCCATCGCCCGCCGTCAGCAAAGAGTGGTGGGCAAAAACCGGCGGCGTGGCGGCGAGCGCCTGGAATAACTGATGCTGAGCGCCGGTGTTGGTGACGTGATCGGCCCCCCGCACGATATGACTGATGCCCATGACCGCATCATCGACGACCGAGGCCAGCGTGTAGAGGACCTGACCATCACCGCGTACCAGCACCGGATCGGAAACCGACGCGGCATCGACGGCGACAGGCCCCCGGATCATATCCTCCCAGGCGACACTCCCATGCTCCAGCAGAAAGCGCAGATGGGCCGTGCGCCCGGCCGACCGGAGTTCGGCTTTCTGCGCATCGCTGAGTGTCAGCGCCGCACGGTCGTAGACCGGCGGCAGGCCGCGCCGCGCCTGGGCACGACGGCGGAACTCCAACTCCTCAGGCGTCTCGAAGGCCTCGTAGATGCGGCCCGATGCCTGCAGGCGGCGCGCTGCGTCGCGGTAGAGATCGAGCCGGTCCGACTGGCGGATCTCCTCGTCCCAGCCAAGACCCAACCAATCGAGATCGCGCCGGATCGCATCGGCATGCGCCTCGCTCGACCGCGCGGTGTCGGTGTCGTCTAGCCGGAGGATGAAACGGCCACCCGCCTTCCGCGCGATGGCCCAGTTCATGATGGCCGAACGGGCATTGCCCAGATGCAGCCGCCCGGTCGGCGAAGGCGCAAAGCGGGTGATCATGGTCGCGGTGGCGGTCATGTGGCGGGTGTCCTGCGTGTCGCCTCAGGCCTCGGCAGTGCGGTCAAGCTCAGGGCGAAAGCGGCGCGCGGCATCCAGGATGGTGTCGAAGCCCACGGGCGCAAACCAGTGCGTCAGCAGCACATCCACATCCATCGACGCGCGGTTCAGCCGAAACTCGCGCACCGCACTTTCGCTCCAATCGGCCCGGGCGCGCGCATCCGGCCGCAGGCGCACGCCGAAGGCCTGCGTGGCGAGGCCGGGCATGAGCCGGATACCGCGTGTGACCAGCTCGTAGCTTTCGACATCGGCCCAGGGAATGCGGATCAGCGACAGGCCCCCGATCGGCATCTCGATCCCGTCGCCATCGACCGCGAAGACGGGCTTGCCGCGGAAGAACAAGGCGAGAGCGAAGGTCACGAAATAGGCGGCAAAGGCGAGCCCGAAGATGATTGCCCCCCATTTCACCGAGCTCTGGGCCCAGCGAAACCAGTCCACGCCGATGAAGGCCAGCACGACAAAGGCTGCCAGCATCATCAGGACGGCGGCCTTGCGTCGCGAGGCCGGGTAGCTGATGCGTGTCGCGTCAGTCATCGGTTCTCCGTGTCAGCTGCCTTGATGACTGCTGCGCCGGTTCCGGTGGTAACCCATTAATACCTCAGAGGGCGAGCCTTGCCGCTCACAGCCTCGATACGCGTTGCAGGATCGACCCTCAGCCGGTCTCGCGGGTCCGTTCGCGCCCCGCACCATCATGCCCCGCACCATCACGCCCCGCGCCATCACGCCAGCGGTTCACAATTGGATAGCGCCGATCCAGCCAGAACGCCTTTTTGGTGAGCTTGGTGCCCGGGGCGGACTGGAAGCGCTTGTACTCCGACAGGTAGAGGAGGTGCTGAACCTTCGCGACCTCCTCCGCGTGATGTCCCTCGGCCAACAAGGTGTCGACCGAGACCTCCCGCTCGACCAGACCCTCCAGGATCGCGTCGAGGCGATCGTAAGGCGGCAGGCTGTCCTCGTCCTTCTGGTCCGGGCGTAGCTCGGCCGAGGGCGGCTTTGTGATGATCCGCTCGGGAATGACGCGACCGGCGGGGCCTTTCATCCAGGGCTCATGGACCTGATTGCGCCAGCGCGCCGCTGCAAAGACCCGCGTTTTATAGAGGTCTTTGATCGGGTTATAGGCGCCGTTCATATCGCCATAAAGCGTGGCATAGCCGACTGCGACCTCGGACTTGTTGCCCGTGGTCAGCAGCAGCTCACCGAACTTGTTGGACAGCGCCATCAACACGGTGCCCCGGAGGCGCGATTGCAGGTTCTCTTCGGTCACGTCAGGCGCGCGGCCCTCGAAATGCGGTGCCAGGCTTTCGGACAGGGTGTCGACGGCAGGCGCGATGGGCACGGTGTCGAGCGTGACGCCAAGTGCCTCGGCACAGGCGGCCGCGTCCTCAAGGCTGTGCTCGGAGGTATAGCGTGAGGGCAGCATGACGGAGCGCACGTTCTCGGGGCCGAGAGCGTCGCTCGCGATGGTCGCGACCAGAGCGCTGTCGATGCCGCCCGACATACCCAGCAGAACGCGCTCGAACCCGGATTTTGCTACATAATCGCGCGTGGCCGTCACCATGGCGGCATAGTCCAGCGCTGCCGCCTCGGGCACTGGGGCTTTCTCGGTCTCGACGACGCGCCAGCCGTCATGGGTGTTGGCGATCTCGATCACCCGGTCGACGGCCTCGAAATACGGCAGTTGTGCTGCCAGCCGACCGGGTGGGTTGATCGCGAAACTACCGCCATCGAACACCTGATCGTCCTGCCCGCCGACGAGGTTGAGGTAGACGACCGGCAATCCCGTCTCGACCGAGCGGGCCACGGCATGGGAGAGGCGAATGTCGATCTTACCCCGCTCGAAGGGCGACCCGTTCGGGCTCAACAGCACTTCGGCGCCCGCCTCGGCCAGCCCCTCGCAGATATCGTCGAACCAGATATCCTCGCAGATCGGGAAACCGACACGGCAGCCCCCGATCTCGATCGGCCCCGGAGCCGGCCCTTCGGCATAGAGCCGTTTCTCGTCGAAGACACCGTAGTTCGGGCGGTGATGCTTCAGGCAGCGCGCCCGCATCGCGCCCCGCTCCAACACCACATACCCGTTGTAGACGGCCCCTTCGTGCGCCAGCGGTGCGCCCACGGCCAGGGCCGGGCCATCGCCGCAGGCCTGGGCCAGCGTCTCGATGGCGCGCGCGCAGTCACGCAGAAATGCCGGGCGCACGCTCAGATCCAGCAATTGGTAGCCCGACAGGAACATCTCGGGCAGCATCACAAGATCGACGCCAGCGTCGCGGCCGATCTCCCAGGCCTCGCGGGCGGCATGGGTATTGCCCTCGATGTCACCGGCGGTGGGATTGCGCTGAGCCAGAAGCACACGGAGGGTCAGACCCTTGCCCGGACCGTCATCCGCGCTGCCGTTTGTCAGAGAGGACACTGGCTCGGTTTCCGTGGTTGGTTTCTCGGCTTCGGTTCGCGAGGTCGGGCGGAAGTAAGGCGGAGGTGCCCAGATGACCAGTCCGATACTGCCCTACTGCGGCAGCATGGCCGCGTAAATGTCCCGTTGTCGGCCATCATGCTGCCAAATAGTCTGGCGATACACTTTCTGGGGATAGCGGCCCGCGTGAGGCCTTAGTGAACAGTTGGGGAAACGGGCGGATGCGAAGCTTTACAGCGGCGACGGTACTCTTCGGGTTTAGCGCAAGTCTGGCGGCGGCGCAGGACGGCACCGCGGTTGCGACGAAAGAGTACGACAGCGGCGCGACCTACCAGGGCGAATTTCAGGACGGAAAGCAGCACGGTCAGGGTACCTACATTGCGCCCGACGGCTACGAATACACCGGCGAGTGGTTTGAGGGTAAGCGCCAGGGCAAGGGGGTCGCGAAGTTCACCAACGGCTCCGTCTACGAGGGCGACTTTCTGAATGACGTGCCGCACGGCAAGGGCACCATCACCTATGCCAACGGTGGCACCTATACCGGCGACTGGGCCAACGGCGTGATCGAAGGCCAGGGCAAGGCCGATTACGGTAACGGCATGGTCTACGATGGTGGCTTTCAGAACAGCGCCCACCACGGTTTCGGCGTGATGACACGCGACAATGGCTATCGTTACGAGGGCGAGTGGCAGCAAGGTGCCCAGCACGGTGACGGCACAGTCACCTACCCCGACGGCGCGGTCTACACCGGCGTCTTTGTCGAGGGTGTGCGCCACGGCACCGGCAAGATCACGCTGCCCGACGGTTTCGTCTACGAGGGACAGTGGCAGAACGGGCAGATTACCGGCTCGGGCGAGGCCGCCTATGCCAACGGCGACCGCTACTCGGGCGCGTTCGTCGAGGGCAAGCGCAACGGCCAGGGCGTGGCGATCTACGCCTCGGGCGACCGCTACGAGGGCCAGTTCCTCGCGGGCGACCGTCACGGCGTCGGCAAATTCATCGGGACCGACGGCTATACCTATGAGGGGGCCTGGATCGAGGGCCGGATCGAGGGTGAGGGCGTCGCCTCCTACCCCAACGGTTCGCGCTACGAGGGCCAGTTCGTGGCGGGCACGCCGGACGGTCAGGGTACCATCATATATGCCGATGGCGGCAGTTACACCGGCCAGTGGGCGCAGGGGGTCATCACCGGCGCAGGCGTGGCGCGCTATGCCAACGGCTCGGTCTACGAGGGCAGCTTTCTGAATGCCCGCCACCATGGTGAGGGAACGATGACCTACCCGGATGGCCATGTGTATGCGGGCATGTGGACCGAAGGCGTCCAGGCAGGCACCGGCAAGCTGACCTACCCCGATGGCGCGATCTATGACGGCGGCTTCGTCGCCGGGCGCCGCGAGGGCGCGGGCAAGCTGATCCTGGCCGACGGTTTCGTCTATGACGGCGGCTGGCTCGAGGGCGAGATCCACGGAGAGGGTATCGCCACCTATCCCAATGGCGACGAGTACCGCGGCAACTTCATCCGTGGCCGCCAGCACGGCTTCGGCGTGATGGCGTACTCCAACGGCACGGTCTACGAGGGCTGCTGGGAAGACGGCCAGCGCGCCGGCGCCCAGGCCGAGGGCCAGGACTGCGATACCGCCACGCAGTGATACGGCACTCACCGCCGCCGCAGGTGACGGGTGAACATTTATGGGGGTGGTGCCGATGGCACCGCCCCTTTTTCGTACGGCCCTGATTGGCGCGCAGCTTTTGCTGTTGTCGCCGCTCTCAGCCCAAGGCTCTCACCGCCGGGCGAGACGGCCCATCATGCCAAACCGCTCCGATCCGTGGCTGTGGCAGTGGCTACCGCAATGGGAGTGGCAGTAGCCCGCGACCCCGCCAGGCCCAACCAGCCGGTCGAGCTCCAGCTTCGCGCTGCTCATGATCTCGCGCAGCTGCGGGCCGAGCCGTTCGGCGGCCTCGGGATTGGCGCGAATGGCCGTCTTGAGTCCCTCGATGTCGTCCAGAATCTTGTCCGTCATGATGCGTCCTCCGTCTGATCGGTTGTCGAGTAGATCCACAGGGTCTGTGTCGTATCCGCTGAGGATGACAGCGTCTCCTGCGTGACGACCCGCAGATCGAGCGTGCGCGTCGCCTCGTCGGTCGTCTCCAGCAGCGTGGTCCCGGACCCGAGCACGAAGCTGTGTCTCGAGAATAGGCCCGCGATGCCGAAGGTGTCGGCCATCCCCGAAGCGATGACCTCCTCGCCGAGTTCTTCCAGCATGCCGTCTGAGAAGCACAGCAGGGCCACGTCGGCGCAGGCGCCACCGGGCCAATGGAGGAACTCGAGCGGATACCAGCCGCGCCCGTCGCGTCCGTCGGCGAAGGCCCACAGATAGGGCACGGCGGTGTCGGCGACCTCGACGCGCCGACAGGGTCGCATCGTGGCGTGACGATCGCTTTCGAATCGTCGCAACACGATCTCGTCCGCGCCGATGTCGAAATGTTTGTGCAACAGGTTGACGGCGATGACGTCTTCGAAGCCGTATTTGCATATGACCGATCCAAGCGCGTCACGCGCCAGTGTGGACTCCCTCAACTTTAATTTAGCCTCGGGAAAATCATTCAGTTGATCAAATATTTCTGGATCATACGCCTTTAGTAACGGTGATTCATGGGTGCTATGATCAAGTGCCATACTTTCCTCCATGATGCTTTCTCGAATCTGTATGATTTTGATACATGTTTTACTCGACGTCAATCAGATGAATATTTATGAGGCCTGAATGACAGGTGACATCGAAACGGATTTCCATAAGGTGGCCTTAACTTCAGCGGCACCGGAACCGGAGGGTCACATGGACACGCAGGCAATCGCCGAGGCCTTCACTGGCCTGATGAAGGAGGGCAAATTCGACGAGGCGCAGGATCGCTTCTGGGCGGAGGACATCCGATCGATCGAGGCCGCGCCCGGCCCGCATGCCGACGTGACGGGTCGTGAGGCGATGGCCGCAAAACATGCATGGTGGGAGGAGAACTCGACCGAGCACAGCACCGAGATCCGCGGCCCCATCGTGAACGGCGACATGTTCATGGTCCATTTCGACATGGACGTAACCATGAAGGACATGGGCCGCATGCAAATGAGCGAAACCGGTCTCTACACGGTCAAAGACGGCAAGATCGTCGAGGAGCGCTTCTTCTACCCGCTGGGAGAGCCAGAGTGAGGCGGTTTGCTCATCTCGATGCTTCTCATCATGAAGTCGTTGCCTAAACCATCGCAGAATGATGCTGGTTGTCGATGTATTTCGCTGATCTTTCGCCTTTTACACTGTATTAGGATATTGCGAAACTTGGGCCGGCTTATAACATAGGCTGGCTCAGCTCATTAGAGGATTTTGATAAAGCGCCGGCGGATACTGCATTCCTCAACGCACTATGGTCATTCTGTATGCACCCAATTTTGGTGCATCGAGGTTATCACCGTTGTGACTTGTGTACCGAGGGAGTAAATAGCCTCACCCCCTTGAAGCATAATTGGCAGCGCGTGAAATTAGGTAGCACATTGATCTGTGTCTTTAATTCTTCCGCGGATGCGTTCATTTCGCCAGATTTGATCTTTCACTACGTATCACATCACAATTACATGCCGCCAGTTGAATATCGTGATGCTGTATTGAATGGGCCGCAGCCCGGCACGCGTGAGTACGCAATGCGTGTGCGTCCATATATTTCCCAAGAAACAGTGACTTCCGCGGCGAATGACGCAGCAAGGGCGTTAGCAGCGAGATATGGCTACTACATCGATGCGAATGGTACTGCCAGATGGATACCGGATGAGGCCTTTGACGCTCACCACAGCCTTTCGCTGGACGAGTTAGCCATCGAGCTCAGAATTCGGTCTTACGAATGAACGGCATTGGGAGCTGAGGAGCCTTTGTAGCGGGCGAGACTTTTGGGGCTTCACTCATTAGGCCAAATCGGGCATGACGCTCGTCATGATCACACGGCTGCGCATCGCGGGTCTGCTTCTCCTTACGCGCCCCTGAGCGTGCCGGGATAACGGCGCGCGCGCTCAGGGGACGCACGACGCGCCGGCGAGACCCAGACCGGAACAGCCCAGGATCACTCAGATGACCGATACCACGACCCCTGCCCCCGTGGCGGACCCCGGAGCCGTCGATACGGCGCGCGTCAAGATCTTCGACACCACCCTGCGCGATGGCGAGCAGTCGCCCGGCGCTTCCATGACGCTAGAGGAGAAGCTGCAGATCGCGGCCCTCCTCGACGAGATGGGCGTCGATATCATCGAGGCGGGTTTCCCCATCGCCTCCGAGGGGGACTTCGAGGCGGTGAGCGAGATCGCCAAGGTCACCAAGCACGCGATCATCGCAGGGCTCTCGCGCGCCAAGCTGCCCGATATCGACCGTTGCTGCGCGGCGGTTCAGCACGCCGCAAAGCCGCGCATCCACACCTTCATCGGGACCTCGCCGCTGCATCGCCAGCATCAGCTCGCGATGACGAAAGAGCAGGTGCTGGAGCAGATCGCTCTGACGGTCTCGCATGCCCGGGGCCTCTGCGACGATGTGCAGTGGTCGCCCATGGACGCGACGCGGACCGAGCGTGAGTACCTCGCCGAGACGGTGCGCGTGGCGATTGCCAATGGGGCGACCACGATCAACATCCCCGATACCGTCGGCTATACCGCGCCCCGCGAAAGCGCCGATATCATCGCCTTTCTCGTGGCCGAAGTGCCTGAGATCGCGGGGTGTACGATCTCCACCCATTGTCACAACGACCTCGGCATGGCGACGGCGAATGCACTGGCCGCCGTCGAGGCCGGCGCCCGCCAGATCGAGTGCACGGTCAACGGGCTCGGTGAGCGGGCGGGCAATACGGCGCTCGAAGAAGTCGTCATGGCGCTGAAAGTGCGTAGCGACATCATGCCCTTCGCCACCGGCATCGACACCAAGCGGATCATGGGCGCCTCGCGCCTCGTCGCGGCCGTCTCGGGCTTTCCGGTGCAGTACAACAAGGCGATTGTCGGCAAGAACGCCTTCGCCCATGAGAGCGGGATCCACCAGGACGGTGTGTTGAAGAACGCCGAGACCTTCGAGATTATGCGTCCCGAAGATGTGGGTCTGAACGCCACCAATCTGGTCATGGGCAAGCATTCTGGCCGCCACGCCTTCCGCATGAAGCTGGAGGAGCTTGGCGTCGAGATCGGCGACAATGCCATGCAAGAGGCCTTCGTGCGCTTCAAAGCGCTGGCCGACCGCAAGAAAGAGGTCTTCGACGACGATATCCTCGCTCTGGTCAGCGAGACTCAGGCGGGGGAGGCGGCGGATTATGTGAAGCTCAAGTTCCTGCGCGTCATCTGCGGGACGGAGGCGCCGCAATCGGCCGACATCATTCTCGAGATCCAGGGGATCGATCACCGTCATACGGCAACCGGTGACGGCCCGGTGGACGCGGCGTTTAACGCGGTCAAAGCGCTGGTGCCGCATGAGGCGGTGCTCGATCTCTACCAGGTGCACGCGGTGACCGAGGGAACCGACGCCCAAGCCACAGTCAGCGTGCGCATGTCTGAGGATGGGCGGCTGGTCACGGCGCAGTCGTCGGACACCGACACCGTGGTGGCGAGCGCGCGGGCCTATGTCCACGCGCTCAACAAGCTGATGCTGCGCCGGGGCAAAACCGCCCCGAACGATGTCGCGGTCTGAAGCCAACAACCGCATCGGTGGGTGCGCGTCCTACGGATGGGGCGCGCCCATCGAGAACAGGCGATTCGATCACGGCTGCTCGATCTGACCGACGACGTGTGTTCACACGATTGCCGCCGGCTCGTGAGGTTGTGATTAAACGCGCTTGACGCTTCCAGTTCGAATCAATTTCGCACTGAATCGAGGTGGCAGACCGAAATAATCAAGCGGTCGAGATGGACATATTTGTCGCACTGTGAAACGGTAAATCATGCACAAGCAGCATGTGGATCGAGTCATGACTGTCCCAACCAAGCTCCGTCTGGATGACCAGCTCTGCTTCTCTCTCTACGCCGCCTCGAACGCGATCATCCGCTCTTACCGTCCCCTCCTGGCCGAGATTGGCCTGACCTATCCGCAGTATCTCCTGATGCTCGTGCTGTGGCAGGACGGAGAGCGGACGGTGCGCGAACTGGCCGATCGCCTGAAGCTGAGCCCGAGTGCGGTGACGCCGCTGGTCGACCGACTGGAGATTGCCGGTCTGGTCCGCCGCCAGCGCGACGAGCAGGACCGGCGCGTGGTGCATGTTGGCCTGACGGATCAGGGCTCGGCGGTCGAATCGGAGGCAGCAGCCGTGCAGTATCGGGTAGCCTGTGACACCGGTCTTGGTGATGGAGGCATCACGGAAATGCGCGAGAGCCTCCATGCGCTCGCCGACCGCCTGGAGACCACCACCGCCAACGGTGCCCGGCCCGCACCCGTCGCCCATCGCAGGACCGATGCGGTAAACTAGCGCGGCGCTCAGAGCGTCTTAGATGGCGGCCGCGGTCGCCATTACTTCCTGAGCGACGCTCCGATACGACAGCGATAAGGCCCCTCCCGTCCCGATATGGCTGCAGTCAGTCGCTAAAATGGGCGGGCGCGCCCTTTACCTCGCGCCAAAGCCATCGCTACAAGCGGGCACCGCACGGCGGGTCGCCCCCATACCGCGACCGCTCTGATCTGACACCCCTGCGAGGCGCTGATGCTCGGCTCCCTCTTCGGCCTGTTTTCCAACGACATGGCCATCGATCTCGGCACGGCGAATACGCTCGTCTACGTGAAGTCGAAGGGCATCGTGCTTAACGAGCCGTCGGTCGTCGCATTCCAGACCATCAATGGTAAGAAAGAGGTGAAGGCCGTCGGCGAGGACGCCAAGCTGATGCTGGGCCGCACGCCAGGCTCGATCCAGGCGATCAGGCCGATGCGCGATGGCGTGATCGCCGATTTCGAAGTCGCCGAAGAGATGATCAAGGCCTTCATCAAGAAGGTTCAGACCAGCACCCTGTTCTCCAAACCACAGGTGGTCGTCTGCGTGCCCTATGGCGCCACGCCGGTCGAGGAACGCGCGATCGAGCAGTCGGTGCTGTCGGCCGGCGCCCGCAAGGCGTTTCTGATCGCCGAACCGATCGCCGCCGCCATCGGGGCCGGCCTGCCGATCACCGAGCCGACCGGCAGCATGATCGTCGATATCGGTGGCGGCACCACCGAGGTCGCCGTCCTCTCGCTGAGCGACATCGTCTACGCGAAATCGGTTCGCACGGGCGGCGACAAGATGGATGAGGCGATCATCAGCCATCTGCGCCGCCAGCATAACATGCTGATCGGCGACGCCACGGCCGAGCGCATCAAGAAGGAAATCGGCACCGCGCGTATGCCCTCGGACGGTGTTGGTGAGACCATGGTGATCCGCGGACGCGACCTGTTGAACGGCGTCCCGAAAGAGCAGGAGATCACCCAGGCACAGATCGCGGAGAGCCTGAGCGAGCCGGTGCAGCAGATCGTGGAATCGGTGATGGTCGCGCTCGAGGCCACGCCGCCGGATCTGGCCGCCGATATCGTCGACAATGGCGTCATGCTGGCGGGCGGCGGTGCGCTGCTCGGCGCGCTCGACGTGGCCCTCCGCGAGCAGACCGGGCTCGCCATTTCGGTCGCCGAGGAACCGTTGAACTGCGTCGCCTTGGGCACGGGCCGGGCGCTGGAGCATCTCGATAAGCTCGGCCACATCATGAAGATCAGCATGTAGTGTTTCGAGATCTGCCAGCCTCAAGGGAGTGCGTGGCAGAGCGGCCCGATAGGGGTACACTTGCGCACGGCGCCATCGCGACTCGGCTGGCGCGTGACGATCACGCGCCCTACACATCCATGGCGTAGTCTGCAGTCCCGGCAGCCATCTACGCGGCCGGGAAGAGGGGGTGTCCGCGCCATGGCCCGCGCGCGCGATGAAAGGCGAGAGCTGGAGAAACGGGTGCGCAGCGTCCTGCTCGTGCTCTCGGTTCTAGTCTGTCTGATCGCCATGGGTCTTTGGCGCGCCGACAACCCGCGGCTGGTGCAGCTACGCATGGCCGTCGCCGATACGCTGGCGCCGGGTCTGGGGTGGACCGCGGGTCCGGTCGAGGCGCTGAGCGCCATGGTCCGCGATTTCGAGAACTTCACCGATGTCTACGCCCAGAACCGCGAGCTGCGCCGCGAGATCGAGCGACTGCGCGGCTGGCGGGCCGAAGCACGGGCGCTCGAGGAGCGCAACGCCCAGCTCGGTGCACTGATGAATGTCCGCCTCGCCCCGCGCCTCGCCTTTGTCACCGGCGATGTCATCGCCGATAGCGGCGGGCCGTTCAGCGAGAGCGTCCTGGTGAATGTGGGTGAGCGTGACGGGGTCAGCGAGGGCTCGGCAGCCGTCGATGGATCGGGCCTCGTGGGCCGGGTCGTGGGGGTCGGCGAGCGCTCCTCGCGCCTCATGCTGCTCACCGATTTCTCCAGCCGCATCGCGGTGACCATCCAGCCCTCGGGTCGGCGCGCGATCATGGTCGGCGATGCCACCGCGGCGCCGCGCCTCGACTTCATCGACGATACCGAGGATGTGTCGCCCGGCAACACGGTCGAGACCTCCGGCGCGGGCGGCGTGCTGCCGCCGCGCCTACCTATCGGTCGCGTGATTGCCGTCGGTGATGGGCAGCGCGTGGCGCTGAACAGCGATCTGGAGCGGTTGGAGTTTGTCCGCCTGCTCCGCTACCGGCCCGATCGCCAGATCGACAGTTCCGGCCGCATCCTCGGCCCGCGCCGACCGTCGCCGGGGGCGGAGCTTGGGGCAGAGGTTCGACCTGGCGCCGAGACGTCACCCGTGGCGACGCCGGGACGATCGAGAGGGCCCTCTCCAGGCGCCTCGCCCGTACTGGATGGCGGGCGCGGTTAGGCCGATGCGGGGTTGGATCGACGCACTGGTACCGGAGAGTGGCCAGGTCTGGCGGGCGCTGTTGGTCGGTTTGGCCGGCCTCGTGGCGATAACGGTGGAGATGGCGCCGGTGGGCACGGGGCCCGTCGCCCTGCCCTCGCCCGATCTCCTGCTCCTCGTGCTGGGCGTCGCGGTGGTGCGCCGTCCCGACTGTGTGCCGGTGCCGATGGTCCTCGCACTCGGCCTCACCCGCGATATGGTCGGCGATATGCCCGTGGGCCTCGGGGCCCTTACGCTCACCGCTGCGATCGAGATCCTGCGCGCGCGCGCGCCGGCGCTGGCCCGCTCCTCGCTGGTCGTCGAAGCGATTACCCTCGCCTCGGTAACGCTCGCCATGTTGGTCGCGCAGATCCTTCTGATGCTGATCATGCTGGCCCAGCCGCCCTACATCATGGCGCTCGTCAGACAGTGGGTGCTGACGCTGGCGTTCTGGCCCCTGGCGGTCTTTGCGATCCGGGGCGTCATGGGCATCCGCACCGCGAGCGGCCCGGTGGGCGCCCGTGAACGATAGGAACGCCGATACCGCAACGCCCGACCGACGGCTCGGTCGGCGCGCGCTGTTGCTGCTCGGCGCCAAGACGGCGGTCGCCGGTGCGTTGGCATGGCGTCTGCGGCATCTGCAGATCGAAGAGGCCGAGCACTACCGTCTGCTGGCGGAGGAAAACCGCATCAACCTGCGCCTGATCGCGCCAGCACGCGCCGAGATCTACGACCGCAACGGCCAACCGCTCGCCCTCAACCGCCAAAATTATCGCGTGGTGATGGTCCGCGAGCAGGCCGGCGATGTGGACGCGGCCCTTGATCGCCTGTCGATGATCGTCGACCTGCCCGAACGGGCGCGGGCGCGGCTGGAGAAGGAACTGCGCGAGAAACCCGCTTTCGTCCCCGTGCCGGTCGCCGACTTCCTCGATTGGGAGACATTCGCCGCGGTCAACGCCAACGCCCCCGCGCTGCCGGGTATCCTGCCCGAGGTCGGCTGGTCGCGGCACTATCCGCACGGCCCGCAGACCGCCCATGTGGTGGGCTATGTGGGCCGGGTCACGGAGCGGGATCTCGACAACCCCGAGGACCAGGACCCGATCCTGCAGGTGCCCGAATTCCAGATCGGTAAAGACGGGCTTGAGCGTGCCTCGGAGAAGACGCTGCGTGGCAGTGCCGGCACCCGCCGGATCGAGGTCAACGCCTATGGCCGCGTCATTCGCGAGATCGACCGGGCAAGCGGCACCCCGGGTAATGATCTCTACCTGACGATCGATCTCGGCCTGCAGGACTACGTCCACCAGCGGCTGCAGGGCGAGAGCGCGGCGGTCGTCCTGATGGATGTAAACTCCGGCGATCTTCTGGCGCTCGGCTCGAACCCGGCCTTTGAGCCCAACAAGTTCGTCACCGGGATCAGCCATACCGACTACAGCGCCTATCTCGATGATAAGTACAGGCCACTCCACAACAAATGGGCCTCGGGCATGTATCCGCCGGGCTCGACCTTCAAGATGCTCGTGGCGTTGGCCGCGCTCGAGCACGGGGTAGTCAACCTTGGCGAGCGGGTGTTTTGCAACGGCGGGATGCAGCTTGGCCGGCGACGCTTTCACTGCTGGAAACGCGGCGGCCATGGCCACATGGACCTGCTGCAGAGCATCGAGCAGTCCTGCGATGTCTACTATTACGAAGTCGCCAAACGCGTCGGGATCGACCGCATCGCCGAGATGGCGCGCCGCTTCGGCCTTGGCGTCAGTTACGACCTGCCGAACCCGGCGCTGCGCGAGGGGTTGATCCCGACGCGCGACTGGAAGCTGCGCAACCGCGACGAGGCATGGCAGGTCGGCGATACGCTGAATGCCGGTATCGGTCAGGGCTTCGTGCTGGCAACGCCGCTGCAGTTGGCTGTCATGACCGCGCGGCTCGCCACCGGTAAGGTGATCGAGCCGCGCCTCATACGCGCCCGCGACGGCATCCCGCTCGGCGTGCCCGAGGCCCCGTCCCTCGGCATCGACGAGCGCTACATGCAGGCCATCCGCCGCGGCATGGACGACGTGATGAACGGGCGAAGCGGCACGGCACGGCGCTCGCGCGTGATCGACAAGGCCTTCCGCCTCGCCGGCAAGACCGGCACGAGCCAGGTCCGCAACATCACCATGGCAGAGCGCGCGCGGGGGGTGTTCCGCAACGAGGACCTGCCCTGGGAGCGACGCGACCACGCGCTGTTCGTCGGCTACGGGCCCTATGAGAACCCGCGCTATGCCGTCTCGGTCATCGTCGAGCATGGCGGCGGCGGGTCGAAGGCTGCGGCCCCCATCGCGCGCGACGTCCTGATGCGCGCCTGGTGGCGGGGCGAGCCGCCGCTTTCGGCCTATCCCGCCGGCCAGCGCCCCGAGCGCCCGGTGGAGGCCCCCACTCCGCGCCCCTCCGGAGACCCGGAGGACTGGCAGCGCGAGGCGCCACCAGCGACGACTACCGCGACACGGGTGCGCACATGATGGGCTTTACCCGCATGGGCAGCATCACTCGCGCGGCCGAGGCGCGCCGGGCGGGAATGCGCGAGGCGCGGCTTGGGCTCCTGGCAAAGCTCTTGCGCCTCGACTGGGCGCTGGTTGTCGTGCTCTGCGCCATCGCGGCGATCGGCTTTCTGATGCTCTACTCGGTCTCGGGCGGCAGCGCCGATCCCTATGCCAACCGCCAGATGACCCGCTTCTGCGCCGGGCTGGTGATCATGATGATGATCGCCGTCTTCGACATCCGGCTTTGGCGGCTGACGGCGGCGCCGGCTTATCTGGGGGCGCTCGCGCTCCTCGTGCTGGTTGAGGTGATGGGCACCACGCAGGGCGGCGCGACACGGTGGATCGCGCTCGGCCCCCTCAGACTGCAGCCCTCCGAGCTCATGAAGGTGACGCTCGTCATGGCGCTGGCCGCCTATTACGCTTGGTTGCCCCTGCACCGGGTGTCGCATCCTCTCTGGATGATCCCGCCGGTCATGATCATCCTCATTCCGACGGCGCTGGTCTTGAAGCAGCCCGATCTCGGCACCGCGCTGCTCTTGGGCCTCGGCGGCGGCGTCGTGATGTTTCTCGCCGGCGTCTCGCTCTGGTATTTCATCGCGGTCGGCGCAGCGGGGATCGGTACGGTCTGGGCAACCATGGCCAGTCAGGGCACGGAATGGCAGATCCTCAAGGACTACCAGTATCGCCGCATCGGCACCTTCCTGAACCCTGCGGAGGACCCGCTCGGCGCGGGCTACCACATCACGCAGTCCAAGATTGCCATGGGATCGGGCGGTTTTGACGGGCGTGGCTTTATGCAGGGCACGCAATCGCGCCTGAACTTCCTGCCCGAGAAGCACACGGATTTCATCTTCACCACGCTGGCGGAGGAGTTCGGGTTCGTCGGCACCATGATGCTCTTGACCCTCTATCTCGTGGTCGCGGTCCTTTGCTTCCTCGCCACGCTGCGGATCACCGACCGGTTCGGCGCGCTCATGACCGGGGGCATCGGTGCGGCCTTCTTCTTTTTCTGGGCGGTCAACATGGCGATGGTTACGGGGCTCATTCCTGTGGTCGGGGTGCCGCTGCCGCTCGTCAGTTACGGCGGCTCTGCCATGCTGGTGCTGATGCTGGCTTTCGGCCTGGTACAGTCGGCCTATATCCATCGCCGTTAGCCGATCCGAGCGACGCAGCACCCCATCCGCGCCACCTGCCGAGGTTTGCATGACCGCCCCTGTCGTCCTCTATGCCGGCAAACCGGCCGAGCGCGAGGCCTACGCCACCTGTCTGCCTGCGGCGGCTGTGGCGGCAGGCCAGGACATCACGCTGATCATGGATGTCGATGGCGTCGACCGCGCCGCCGTCGATTACCTCGTGCTCGCACCCAGCGGACCACTGACCGATTTCACAGGCTTCTCCCGGCTGAAAGCGATCCTGAACCTATGGGCCGGGGTGGAGCAGGCCCTCGCGCTGCCGCTGCCGCAGGATGTGCCGCTCGTGCGCATGGTGGAGGAAGGACTGTCCCTCGGCATGCTCGACTACGTGACCGGCCATGTCATGCGCCATCATCTGGGCTTCGACGCGCTCGTCGGCAGCAAAGCGCCGGTGCCCTGGGGCAGCAACGCGCCACCGCTGGCCCAGGATCGGCGTGTCACACTGCTCGGGACCGGGGTGCTCGGCCGGGCCTGTGCCGAGCGTCTGGCCTTGAACGGGTTCAACGTCACCGGCTGGTCCCGCAGCGCCAAGACCATCCCAGGGATCCGAAACCTGCATGGGAACGACGGTCTTGCCGAAGCGCTCGACGGTGCTGAAATCCTGGTGCTGCTGCTGCCCGAGACCGCCGCCACCCGACAGATCATCGACGCCGCCGCCATCGCTCGCCTGGCCCCCGGCGCCGCGATCGTCAACGCCGGACGAGGGCCGCTCATCGACAACGACGCGCTGCTCCGCGCGCTGGATGCCGGCGATCTGGGGCACGCCACGCTCGATGTCTTCGACGTGGAGCCGCTGCCCGACGATCATCCGTTCTGGCGCCACCCCAAGATCACCGTGACGCCGCATATCGCCTCGGTCACCAGGCCTGAAACGGCATCGCGGGCGCTTATTTCGCAGATTGGACGCGGCGAGCGTGGAGAGCCCTTCAAGCACGTTGTGCAGCGCGACGCGGGCTACTAGTTTCTCAGCCCGATGGCGTGAGCGGGCAGGTGCCGGCGGCGACGCAAGGGGCATCGGATGGCGAGACGATCGCGCGGCAAGCGGGGGCAGCGGCAGAACGGCGAAAGGCGCCAGCCGGATCCAAGCCCTGAGCCGAAGCCAACGCAGCAGGCCAAGAAGGCGCCGGGCACGATCCGCCGCGCCTCGACGATCCTGCAGAAACTGCGGAACAATTTCTTCGCCGGTATCGTGGTGGTCGCGCCCATTGGCCTGACGATCTGGCTGATTTGGAACACCATCGCCTTCGTCGATAGCCAGGTGCTGCCGCTTGTGCCCTCGGCCTATGACCCGCGGCGCTACCTCGGCGCCGATCTGCCGGGCTATGGCGTGCTGGTCTTCGTGATCTTCACGGTGACGGTCGGCTATTTCGGGCGCAAGGTCTTTGGCGCGCAGCTGATCCGCGTGGCCGAGGAACTGGTCGACCGCACACCGGTCATCCGCTCGATCTACAATGCGCTGAAACAGCTCGTTGAGACGGTGCTGACCAATTCCAACACCTCGTTTCAGCAGGCCTGCCTGGTTGAGTATCCGCGCCGGGGCATTTGGGCCGTCGCCTTCATCTCGACCGACGCCAAGGGCGAGGTGGCCGAGCTCATGGCAGAGAGTGACCTCGTCTCGGTCTTCCTGCCCACGACGCCGAACCCGACATCGGGCTTTCTCCTCTACGTCCCCCGGGCGGATGTCTTGCTCTTGGATATGAGCATCGAGGACGCGGCGAAGATGGTCATCTCGGCCGGCCTGGTCGTGCCCCCCACCGAAGCCGAGCGTCTAGCGCAGTCCGAAGAGGTGGCGGCCCGGCGCAAGGCCTTTGCCGACCAGGTCGCCCCGATTGAGCACGAGCATGGCGGCGCCCCGTGAGCCGACACATCGGCCTAGCTGTTGGCCCGGATCACCGCGAGGAAATCCTCGCCGAACTTTGATAGCTTGGCGCGGCCGACGCCGTGCACGCCTGCCATGGCCTTCAGGTCCATCGGGCGGTCGGTCGCCAGCGCGACCAGCGTTCGGTCGGGGAAGATGACATAAGCCGGGACGCCTGCTTCGTCGGCGAGACGCCGTCGCTCGGCGCGGAGGGCCTCGAACAGGGCCTGATCGCCCGGCGCGATCTCTGCGGGCGGCCTTGCCCCAGACGAGCTGCGCTGGCTCCCCTGTCTGGCGGGACGCGCAGCCTCGGCCGGGCGCAGGGTGACGGACCTCTCGCCCTTCAGCACGGCCCAGCCGTCTTCGGTCACGATCCAGGCGCGGTGGCGGTCGATATCGATGGCGCAAAGACCCTGCGCCTGCATTTGGTTGAGCCAGGCTTTCCAGGCGGCCTCGGACCAGGCGCGGCCGACACCCCAGGTGCGCAGGCGCTGATGACCAAGGCGCTCGGTACGCTCATTCGCCTGCCCGCGCAGCACCGCGATCACATGGCCCGCGCCGAACCGCTCGCCCGTGCGCACCATGGCCGAGAGCGCCATTTGCGCAGGCTCGGTGCCGTCAATCACCTGCGGCGGGTTCAGGCAGGTGTCGCAGGCGCCGCAGGGCGTGGTCTCCTCTCCGAAATAGGCGAGCAGGCCGACACGCCGGCAGGTCGGGCTCTCCGCCAGCGACAACAACGCCGAGAGCCGGGCATGGTCGGCGCGCCTGCGATCCTCGGGCGCGCCGCTTTCGTCGATGCGGCTGCGCGCGAGGCGGATATCGTCGGAGCCGTAGAAGGTGCGCGTCTCGGCCGGTTCGCCGTCGCGCCCTGCCCGGCCGATCTCCTGATAATAGGCCTCGATCGACTTCGGCAGATCGGCCTGGGCGACAAAGCGGACATCCGGTTTATCCACGCCCATGCCAAAGGCGACCGTCGCGCACATCACCATGTCCTCGGCCCTGGCAAAGGCGCGCTGACGCGACGCCCGCTCGTCAGCCTCGAGCCCCGCGTGATAGGCGGCGGCGTTCAGCCCGGCCTTGGTCAGCGCCTCGGCCAGCCGTTCGCAGCGCGCGCGCGTCGCCGCGTAGACGATGCCGCTGACACGGCCGCGGGCGAGCACCCAGTCGATGATCTGCCGGTCGCCGCCCTGCTTGGCTTCGAATGCCAGGAACAAGTTCGGGCGGTCGAAGCCACGGAGGAACACCTGCGGCGCCCGCCCGTCGAACAGGCGGGCCACGATCTCGTCGCGCGTCTCGGCATCGGCGGTGGCGGTGAAGGCACCGACCGGCACGCCGAG